>NZ_LHPA01000044.1:0-304793 GCF_001297215.1 Pseudomonas sp. RIT-PI-o
GTGCACAGGCGGAGCCGCGCAACACGCGATAGAGGCCGGGGCACGCCGAGAGCGCGCGGCCCCCGCGGGGGCGCCGGCCCACCCCCACAAAAGAGCGAGAACGGACTGTGGGGGGGCGGGTGTCCCCTCCCCGGGGCGCGCGCAGAGCACACTATGCCCTGGGGGGCCCCCCCGCACCGGAGCGACGAACTGCCCCCTCGCCACAAAATTTGTGCAATGGGTGGCGCACGGTTAAGCGCACAAAATCAAGGTATTGCCGGTCGCAAGCCCGGTCAGCCGGGGCGTCATGGCCCTTTCATAGCACGAACTCTCTGTGGAAAACGCCGTCATACCCTTCAGTTTGAGCCTGCCGTCGAACATTTCGTCGGTCTGTCCCGCCCTTTTCGAGATGGAGCATGTCCACAGATGAGCACCCCCGCCAAGATCGCCCCGAAGCTGCCTGACAGCATTTTCCGCGCTTACGACATTCGTGGCACCGTGCCGGAATACCTCAACGGTGAAACCGCTTACTGGATCGGTCGCGCCATCGGCTCGCAAAGCCTGGCCCAGGGCGAACCGAACGTGTCGGTCGGTCGCGACGGCCGCCTGTCCGGCCCGGAACTGGTTGCGGAACTCATTCGCGGTATCGCCGAGAGCGGTTGCCACGTCAGCGATGTCGGTCTGGTACCGACGCCGGCGCTGTACTACGCCGCCAACGTGCTGGCCGGCAAGTCCGGGGTGATGCTCACCGGCAGCCACAACCCGTCCAACTACAACGGCTTCAAGATCGTGATCGCCGGCGACACCCTCGCCAACGAACAGATTCAAGTGCTGCATGAGCGCATCAAGAACAACGATCTGAGCACTGGTCAGGGCAGCGTCACCCAAGTCGAAATCCTCGATCGCTACAACACCGAAATCGTCCAGGACATCAAACTGGCCCGGCGCCTGAAGGTCGTGGTCGACTGCGGCAACGGTGCGGCCGGCGTCATCGCTCCGCAGTTGATCGAAGCGCTGAACTGCGAAGTCATTCCGCTGTTCTGCGAAGTCGACGGCAACTTCCCGAACCATCACCCGGATCCGGGCAAACCGGAAAACCTCGTCGACCTGATCGCCAAGGTCAAAGAGACCAACGCTGATATCGGCCTGGCCTTCGACGGCGACGGCGACCGCGTGGGCGTGGTGACCAACACCGGCAGCATCGTTTACCCGGATCGTCTGCTGATGCTGTTCGCCCGCGATGTGGTGGCACGCAACCCGGACGCGGAGATCATCTTCGACGTCAAATGCACCCGTCGCCTGGTGCCGCTGATCAAGGAATACGGCGGTCGGCCGCTAATGTGGAAGACTGGTCACTCGTTGATCAAAAAGAAAATGAAACAATCCGGCGCGCTGTTGGCCGGCGAAATGAGCGGGCACATCTTCTTCAAGGAGCGCTGGTTCGGTTTCGACGACGGCATCTACAGCGCCGCGCGTCTGCTGGAGATCCTCAGCAAGGAAAAATCCACCGCGGAAGAGCTGTTTGCGACCTTCCCGAACGATATTTCCACGCCGGAAATCAATATCCATGTGACCGAAGAGAGCAAATTCAGCATCATTGATGCACTGCACGACGCACAGTGGGGCGCAGGCGCCGACCTGACCACCATCGACGGCGTGCGGGTCGATTACGCCAAAGGCTGGGGCCTGGTGCGCGCGTCCAACACCACGCCGGTGCTGGTGCTGCGCTTCGAGGCCGATGACGAGGCTGAATTGCAGCGCATCAAGGATGTGTTCCACGCCCAACTGAAACGCGTTGCACCTGATCTCCAACTACCGTTCTGATCCACCCGGAGCCCTGAATGACCCTCGAACGCGAAGCCGCCGCCAACACTGCCAAGGTCCTGTCCGAAGCGCTGCCTTACATCCGACGCTACGTCGGCAAGACCCTGGTGATCAAATACGGCGGCAACGCGATGGAAAGCGAGGAGCTGAAAACCGGCTTCGCCCGCGACATCGTGCTGATGAAAGCCGTGGGCATCAACCCGGTGGTCGTGCACGGTGGCGGCCCGCAGATTGGTGATCTGCTCAAGCGCCTGTCGATCGAAAGCCATTTCGTCGACGGCATGCGCGTCACCGACGCGGCGACCATGGACGTGGTGGAAATGGTCCTTGGCGGTCAGGTCAACAAGAGCATCGTCAACCTGATCAACCGCCATGGCGGCAGCGCCATCGGCCTGACCGGTAAAGATGCCGGGCTGATTCGCGCGAAGAAGCTCACCGTCTCCCGCCAGACCCCGGAAATGACCCAGCCGGAAATCATCGACATCGGCCACGTCGGCGAAGTTGTCGGCATCAACACCGAACTGCTGAACCTGCTGGTCAAGGGCAACTTCATCCCGGTGATTGCGCCGATCGGCGTGGGTGAAAACGGCGAGTCATACAACATCAATGCCGACCTGGTGGCGGGCAAGGTTGCCGAAGCGCTGAAAGCCGAAAAGCTGATGCTGCTGACCAACATTGCCGGCCTGATGGACAAGTCAGGCACCGTGTTGACCGGCCTGAGCACGCAGCAGGTCGACGACCTGATCGCTGACGGCACGATTTATGGCGGCATGCTGCCGAAGATCCGTTGTGCACTGGAAGCGGTTCAGGGGGGGGTTGGCAGTTCGTTGATCATCGACGGTCGTGTGCCGAACGCGATCCTGCTGGAAATCTTCACTGATACCGGCGTGGGTACGCTGATCAGCAATCGCAAGCGTCCTTGATGGCTGATCGCTGAAAGCAAAAGATCGCAGCCTTCGGCAGTTCCTACAGGGATTTCGCACTTACGGAAATCCGCTTTTGCAGGAGCTGCCGCGGGCTGCGGT
Source organism: Pseudomonas sp. RIT-PI-o (assembly GCF_001297215.1). NCBI lineage: Bacteria > Pseudomonadati > Pseudomonadota > Gammaproteobacteria > Pseudomonadales > Pseudomonadaceae > Pseudomonas > Pseudomonas sp. RIT-PI-o. The sequence goes on from NZ_LHPA01000044.1 coordinate 2,829, forward strand.
CTTTTTTATGCGCGCAGGAAACGCCTTACTCCACACGGCGAAATGTCCGACATCCCCTCAGAACAAATCCCCCTAGGATCTTCCTTTCATCCAGTGGAGATCTTCCCATGCAAAAAGACAGCGTTCCTTACGGCAGTGACATTTCAGCAGGTACTTATGCCTGCGTGGACTGCGGCCGAGAGTATTCAGCCCCGTCACGAACATCGATGCCACCCTGCCCTGATTTCACCCAAGCCTCTCACCCTCTCAAGGGTTGGAAAGTGCTGCGTGGCCAGGGAGATGCGCCTCAGGATCCCTATCCAGCAGCCAGCGACAAATAATCCGGAGCGCCTGATCCATGCAGATCTCGTTCACGATCGACGCCGACGCTTTCGAGCAGGAACAGAAGGAACCGGTGAAAAAGACCTTGCGCATCGGCGACGCCGAAATCGCCCATGCGCTGGAGCGCATCGCCAAGGCCAGCCTGACCGAATACCTGAAAATGCTGGTCGAAGGCGGCATGCCCAGCCGGGCTGACGAAGCCAAACAGGATCGCCTGCTGTATCTGATCCAGAGTTACTTCGGGCAAACCCTGCCGACCGAATCGCAGATTTCGACGATCTTTCAACTGACCCAGAGCCAGAGCAAAACCCTGCTGAAGAACACCGTTTCGCGCTTTCGCAACCAGCTCGACGACATCCTGCAGCAGAGCATGCGCGCGGTGATCGAGTCCGCCGAACATGCGCAAAACGTGTTTCTGGTGGTAATCAGCTCGGACGTGATTCGTGATGAGTTGAATATGCTCATCACGCAAAACGAGCCGACCTTCAAACCCATCACCAAACGCAAGGGCAGCGCCGGGCAGTTCGAGATCAGCGAAGACTCCCACGCATTGCTCTGCGCCACGCTGGGTCTGAATGCCGTTCAGTGACATTGTCGCGGTCAGTGGCTTGCTGCTGACCCTGACCACGTTCATGTTCAACCTGGCGTGGCCGGCGCTCAATGAAGCGCTGGCGCAGGATGAATATCAAAAGGGTTCGCAGGCTCGAAAACGCAGTCGAGACAAGATTCTGGCCACTGTCTACTGGCGCGCATTACCATTGACCTGTGCTTTTGTGGCGCTGTTTTACGTTAACTTGCCGGCGGCAGTCGGAATCGTGCGCAGCAGTACGCTGGATCTGTGGGATTTCGATGTGGATCGCACGCTGTACGTGATGGTGGTTGTCGCGCTGTTGGTGTTTGCGCTGGTCAATGTCGGACTGGCGCTGAGACTGCTGATCAAATGGCAAAAACTGCGTTAATCATCAACAAAAAGACCCAATTCAACTGACTGAACTGGGTCTTTTTTATTGTGGGAGCGAGCCTGCTCGCGGAAGCGGTATTCGCCTCACATCGCTCAGTGTGACGGCCATTCGCGAGCAGGCTCGCTCCCACATTGGTCACACGCCAAATTGGGCGCGATAGGCTTCCACGGCTGGCAGGTGCTGCTTGAGCTGTGGATCGTCGGCGAGGAACTCCAACACTTGATTCAGCGACACGATGCTGATCACCGGAATGCCGAAGTCGCGCTCGACTTCCTGGATGGCCGACAACTCGCCGTTGCCACGCTCCTGACGGTTCAGCGCGATCAGCACGCCGGCGGCCTTGGCGCCGTCCTGGGAAGCGATGATCTGCATCACCTCGCGAATGGCGGTGCCGGCGGTGATCACGTCGTCGATGATCAAGACTTCGCCAGTCAGCGGTGCGCCGACCAGGCTGCCGCCCTCGCCGTGGGCCTTGGCTTCCTTACGGTTGAAACACCATGGCAGATCACGGTCGTGATGTTCGGCCAGCGCAACGGCGGTAGTAGCCGCCAGTGGAATGCCTTTGTAGGCCGGGCCAAACAGAACGTCGAAGGGGATGCCGCTTTCGGCGATGGCCGCAGCGTAGAAACGCCCCAGTTGCGCCAGGGCCGAACCCGAGTTGAACAGGCCGGCGTTGAAGAAGTAGGGACTGGTGCGTCCGGACTTCAGGGTGAACTCACCGAAGCGCAAAACGCCGCGATCGATGGCAAAACGAATGAAATCGCGCTGATACGCTTGCATGAAAAAAACCCCAAATACCACGGATTTAGCTAATTAGCTTGACGCCGTGTATCATACACGCACGCGATTTTTGGGGCCATTTATGCGGATCATCAGTGTGAACGTCAATGGTATTCAGGCGGCAGTCGAGCGCGGTTTGCTCAGTTGGCTGCAAGCCCAGAATGCCGACGTCATCTGCCTGCAGGACACCCGTGCCTCCGCCTTTGAACTGGATGACCCAGCCTTCCAACTGGATGGCTACTTCCTTTATGCCTGCGATGCCGAAGTCCCTGCCCAAGGCGGCGTGGCTTTGTATTCGCGGTTGCAACCGAAGGCTGTCATCAGCGGTCTCGGTTTCGAGACGGCCGACCGCTACGGGCGCTACCTGCAAGCAGATTTCGACAAAGTCAGTATTGCCACCTTGCTGTTTCCCTCGGGGATGAACGGCGATGAGGACTTGAACCAGAAGTTCAAGCTCATGGACGATTTCGGCAAGTATCTGGACAAACAGCGACGCAAACGTCGCGAGTACATTTACTGTGGCTCGCTGTACGTTGCGCAGCAGAAACTCGACATCAAGAACTGGCGCGACAGCCAGCAATCTCCCGGCTTCCTGGCGCCGGAACGCGCCTGGATGGACGAGATTGTCGGCAATATGGGCTATGTCGATGCGCTGCGTGAAGTCAGCCGTGAAGGCGACCAGTACAGCTGGTGGCCGGATAACGAACAGGCCGAGATGCTCAATCTGGGCTGGCGTTTCGATTACCAGATCCTGACCCCGGGCCTGCGTCGCTCGGTGCGCAGCGCACGCCTGCCGCGTCAGCCACGGTTCTCGCAGCACGCGCCGTTGATCGTCGACTACGATTGGACGCTGACCATCTAAGCGTTTTATCGCAGCCAAAGAAAATGCCCGCATCGTGAGATGCGGGCATTTTTTATGCGCCGTACTTCCTAAACCGCAGCGAAGAAAGGCAAGGTCAGGTACAGCTTGATCACGATGACGTTAACGATATCGATGAAGAACGCTCCTACCATCGGCACCACCAGAAACGCGATCTGCGAAGGCCCATACCGTTGCGTCACTGCTTGCATGTTGGCAATGGCCGTCGGCGTAGCACCCAGCCCAAAGCCGCAATGCCCCGCAGCAAGCACGGCAGCATCATAGTTGCTGCCCATTACCCGGAACGTTACAAAAATCGCGAACAGCGCCATGACCAGCGCCTGCACGGCCAGAATGATGAAGATCGGCAATGCCAGCGCTGCCAGATCCCAAAGCTTCAGCGACATCAGCGCGATCGCCAGAAACAGCGAGAGGCTGACATTGCCGAGCACAGAAACTTCACGCTCGAATACCTGATACAAGCCAAGCGCTGATAATCCGTTACGCAACACCACACCCACGAACAGCACACAGACAAAGGTCGGCAACTCGAACGCAGTGCCGTGGAGCAAACCATTCAACAAGTTGCCAGCGAGCAGGCTGACGGCAATCAGCGCCAGTGTCTCGACGAAAGAAAAGGGCGTGATAGAACGTTCTTTGTTCGGCTGTTCAAAACCTCTTGGCAGTCGCGGTGCTTGCTGGGGACTGCAGCCCGGCACCTGCACACGCTTGATCAGCAACCGCGCAACGGGACCACCGATCAGACCACCCAGAACAAGACCGAACGTCGCCGAGGCCAGCGCCAGTTCCGAAGCCGAGGCCAGGCCGTATTTCTCGCTGAACACCGCGCCCCACGCGGCGCCCGTGCCGTGACCACCGGCAAGGGTGATCGAGCCCGTCAGCAAGCCCATCAAGGGATCAAGCCCGAGCAAAGTTGCCAACCCTATTCCCATGGCGTTTTGCACCACCAGCAAGCCAATGACTGCCAGCAGGAAGATGCCGACAATGCGCCCGCCTTTTTTCAGACTGGCAAGGTCGGCACTCAAGCCAATCGTGGCAAAGAACGCCAACATCAACGGTGTTTGCAATGAAGTATCGAAGCGGACTTCTATATCGAAAGTGCGCAATATCAACAGGAGCACGGCAACCACCAGGCCACCCGCTACCGGTTCAGGAATATTGTAACTTCGTAGAAAGCCGAAACGCGTTACAAGTCCGCGCCCGAGAAGCAGCACTAATGAAGCGGCCACGAGCGTGCCGTAGAAATCGAGCTCAATCATGTGGATTATTCTTGGCTAAGTATTCACGAGGCGAGCATTTACCTGGGCCCGACGGGTGAACCGGCTGATTTTCTCAACACTGATTACTGGGGAGTTCAAGTGCCATCGTTGGCTTGAACATATCGAAATGTTTCAATCGAAACATTACACCGGGCAACTTTAACAACCAGCTTGCGCGAATAACAAGGACCGGAATATACACTTGCCCGATCAGTTGTGACCAAAGATGTAATAGAGAAATATCAGTAAATAAATGCCAAGCCGCACATCGTTAACAGACTAGTCCTACAACAAAACCCAATTATTCAGTTGCACAAATAAAAATGCCCCGATAAGTCGGGGCATTTTCATATTGCGATACAACAGACTTTCACTTGATCAATCGCCAGGTGAACGGATATCTGTAGGGGAAACCTTCGTTGGCTTTGACACCTGCAATGATCGTCAGGACCAGCGCCGCAATCGCCAGCAAACCAAACAGGAAGAAACCGATGATCAGCAGCATGAGCAGGAAGCAGATCATTGAGGCAATCGCCACCGTGATCTGAAAATTCAGCGCCTCTTTGCCCTGCGCGTCGATGAAGGGGTCCTTCTCGCGCTTCATCTGCCAAAGGATCAGCGGCCCGATCAGATTGCCGAACGGAATCCAGATCCCCAGCAAGGCGGACAAGTGACAGAACATCGCCCACTGGCGAACCTCCTGGCTCGGTTTGGGCAGCAACTCTTGCTCATCACTCATCACATCCTCCTTGTGGTCAAGAACTTCAGTCGGCCAGTGCAGCCTTCTGCAATTCGAAGATCTCGTTCATGCCTTTCTTCGCCAGTTCCAGCATGGCGTTCAAGTCTTCAGGCTGGAACGGCGCGCCTTCGGCGGTGCCCTGCACTTCGATGAAACCACCGGTGCTGGTCATCACCACGTTCAGGTCGGTTTCGGCTGCGGAATCTTCAAGATAGTCCAGATCCAGCACCGGCTCGCCCTGGTACATGCCCACCGAGACCGCGCCGATCATTTGCTTGAGCGGATCGCCGCCTTTCAGGCCGCCGCGCTTCTTGATCACTTTCAGGGCATCGACCAGCGCAACCATGGCGCCGGTGATGGACGCAGTACGAGTACCGCCATCGGCCTGGATCACGTCGCAATCCACATACAGGGTCACGTCGCCGAGCTTGGACATATCCAGCGCCGCGCGCAGGGAGCGGCCGATCAGACGCTGGATTTCCAGAGTACGACCGCCCTGCTTGCCACGGCTGGCTTCACGCTGGTTACGCTCGCCGGTGGCGCGCGGCAGCATGCCGTACTCGGCAGTCAGCCAGCCCTGGCCCTGGCCTTTGAGGAAGCGTGGCACGCCGTTTTCGACGCTGACGGTGCAGATGACTTTGGTATCACCGAATTCGACCAGTACGGATCCCTCGGCGTGTTTGGTGTAGTTGCGGGTGATGCGGATCGAGCGGAGCTGATCGGCAGCGCGACCACTTGGACGTTTCATAGGGATACCTGTACTGAGGACGGAAAACTGCCGAGCATTATAGAGCGCTGCACCGCGAGTGGGCACTGGTTAAAACCGCCGGCCGACGACCGAAGCGCCTCAAGCGCGCATAACCGACGGGCTGCAGCGCTTTGTCACACCGTGTGTTTGGGCGCATTCGCCGCACTGCGCTACAATCCTGCGCCTTTGCTGCCAGTCGGCTTAAATTCATTGAAATCGCGCCTGCGAAACAGCGTTTCGCGCCGATCTGCATTGCGAGGTCACCGCCATGGTGCACAGCATGACCGCCTTCGCCCGCGTCGAGAAAGCCGGCGTTCAGGGCACCCTGAGCTGGGAACTGCGCTCGGTCAACAGCCGCTATCTGGAACCGCACCTGCGTTTGCCCGAATCATTTCGCGACCTCGAAGGCGCCGTGCGTGAAGCGCTGCGTCAGGGCCTGTCGCGAGGCAAACTGGAGTGCACGCTGCGCTTCACCGAAGAAAGCACCGGCAAGCCGCTGCAAGTCGACCGCGAGCGCGCCGCGCAACTGGTTGCCGCTGCGGAAACCGTGGCCGGGCTGATCAAGAATCCCGCTGCGCTGAATCCGCTGGAAGTGCTGGCCTGGCCCGGCGTGCTGGTGGCCGATGCGACCGACCCGCAAGCGCTGAACGCCGAAGCGCTGGCGCTGTTCAATCAGGGCTTGAAGGACTTGAAGGCTGGCCGCGAGCGCGAAGGCGCGGAGCTGGCGCGTTTGATCAATGATCGCCTGACTTCCATTGAAGAAGACGTCGTGACCCTGCGTGAACTGGTGCCGCAGATGCTCGCCACCCAGCGCCAGAAAGTCCTCGACCGCTTTGCCGACATGAAAGCTGAGCTCGACCCGCAACGTCTGGAACAGGAAATGGTCATCCTCGCGCAAAAAAGCGACGTGGCCGAAGAACTGGATCGCCTGAGCACACACATCATCGAAGTTCGCCGGGTGCTCAAATCCGGTGGTGCCGCCGGGCGGCGTCTGGACTTTCTGATGCAGGAGCTCAACCGCGAGGCCAACACACTGGGCTCCAAAGCCTTCGACCCGCGCAGCACCCAGGCCGCCGTCAACCTCAAGGTGTTGATCGAGCAGATGCGCGAACAAGTGCAGAACATTGAGTAAGGCTACCCCGACATGACCCAACACACCGGCACCCTGTATATCATTTCCGCGCCATCGGGCGCGGGCAAGAGCAGTCTGGTCAAGGCGTTGACCGACGCCGATCCAGAGATCCGCGTTTCGGTCTCGCACACCACCCGCGCCATGCGTCCAGGTGAAGTGGACGGCGTGAATTACCACTTCGTGACCCGCGAAGAGTTCGTGAAAATGGGCGAGCACGGTGACTTCCTTGAACGCGCCGAGGTCTTCGGCAACTTCTACGGCACCTCGCAAAGCCGCCTGCAGCAGACCCTGGACGAAGGCCATGACCTGATTCTGGAAATCGACTGGCAAGGCGCCGAGCAAGTGCGCAAGCTGATGCCGCAAGCGCGCTCGATCTTCATCCTGCCGCCATCGCTGCAAGCCCTGCACCAGCGCCTGACCAACCGCGGCCAGGACAGCGACGAGATCATCGACGGCCGCATGCGCGAAGCGGTCAGCGAGATGAGCCATTACGTCGATTACGATTACCTGATCATCAACGACGATTTCGCCCACGCGCTGGACGATCTGAAAGCGATTTTCCGCGCCAATCAGCTGCAACAGAAACGCCAGCAAGTGCGTTTCGGCAAATTGCTGGCTGAATTGCTCGGCTAAAACAGCACTTCCCAAAATGCCTGCAAGCGCTTTACATTGGTGCTTGCAGCGCGTTGAAGGGTCTGGTCAAAAAATCAGCGCTTCCCTAATCGCTGGTGATTTTTTAAACTGCTCAGTCCGCTCGCCCAACCGGGCAGCGCGCATATTGCATTCGCTCCGAGGAATACCATGGCCCGCGTAACCGTTGAAGACTGCCTAGAACACGTGGAAAACCGCTTTGAGCTGGTCATGCTCTCTACCAAGCGTGCCCGTCAACTGGCCACCGGCGGCAAAGAGCCATTGGTGCAGTGGGAAAACGACAAGCCGACCGTTGTCGCGCTGCGTGAAATTGCTGAAGGCCTGATGAGCTACGAGTTCATCGCCGAGCAGGAAATCGTCCAGGATGAACCGCTGTTCGCAGCGTTCGAGGACGAGTCGAACGAGGCCGTCTAAGCCTATGCCTGGTCGACGTAGCACGGCGCGGGGTCACAGCTTTCGGCAGGAATCATCATGCCGAGCATAGACGCCCTCGCCGATCGCTTATCGACCTACCTCGGCAACGACCAGGTCAACCTGGTTCGCCGAGCGTATTTCTACGCCGAACAAGCCCATGACGGTCAACGCCGTCGCAGCGGCGAGGCGTACGTCACGCATCCTCTTGCCGTGGCGAATATTCTTGCCGACATGCACATGGACCATCAGAGCCTGATGGCCGCCATGCTGCATGACGTGATCGAAGACACCGGGATCGCCAAGGAAGCGCTGCAGGCGCAGTTCGGTGAAACCGTGGCGGAACTGGTCGACGGGGTCAGCAAACTGACCCAGATGAACTTCGAGACCAAGGCCGAAGCCCAGGCGGAAAACTTCCAGAAGATGGCCATGGCCATGGCGCGCGACATCCGGGTGATCCTGGTCAAGCTCGCCGACCGCCTGCACAACATGCGCACGCTGGAAGTGCTGTCCGGCGAAAAACGTCGGCGCATCGCCAAGGAAACCCTCGAGATCTACGCACCCATCGCCAACCGGCTGGGCATGCACGCGATCCGCATCGAGTTCGAAGACCTCGGCTTCAAGGCGATGCACCCGATGCGTTCCGCGCGGATCTACCAGGCGGTCAAACGCGCCCGGGGCAACCGCAAGGAAATCGTCAACAAGATCGAAGAATCCCTTGGCCACTGCCTCGCCATCGACGGCATCCAGGGCGAAGTCAGCGGTCGTCAGAAACACCTCTACGGCATCTACAAGAAAATGCGCGGCAAGCGTCGAGCCTTCAACGAGATCATGGACGTCTACGCGTTCCGGATCATCGTCGACAAGGTCGATACCTGCTACCGCGTACTAGGTGCTGTGCATAATTTGTACAAGCCGCTGCCGGGGCGCTTCAAGGATTACATCGCGATCCCCAAGGCCAACGGCTATCAGTCGCTGCACACCACGCTGTTCGGCATGCACGGCGTACCGATCGAGATCCAGATCCGTACCCGCGAAATGGAAGAGATGGCCAACAACGGCATCGCCGCCCATTGGCTGTACAAGTCCAGCGGTGACGAACAGCCCAAAGGCACCCACGCCCGCGCCCGCCAGTGGGTCAAAGGCGTGCTGGAAATGCAGCAACGCGCTGGCAACTCGCTGGAATTCATCGAAAGCGTGAAGATCGACCTGTTCCCGGACGAGGTCTACGTGTTCACGCCCAAAGGCCGGATCATGGAGCTGCCGAAAGGCTCCACGGCGGTCGATTTTGCCTACGCAGTGCACACCGACGTCGGCAACAGCTGCATTGCCTGCCGGATCAACCGTCGCCTCGCGCCGCTGTCCGAACCGCTGCAAAGCGGCTCCACGGTCGAGATCGTCAGCGCTCCCGGCGCCCGGCCGAACCCGGCGTGGCTCAACTTCGTGGTCACCGGCAAGGCGCGCACGCACATTCGCCATGCGCTTAAACTGCAACGCCGCTCCGAGTCCATCAGCCTCGGCGAGCGCTTGCTGAACAAGGTGCTCAACGGTTTCGACAGCTCCCTGGAAAAAATTCCGGCCGAGCGCGTGAAGGCGATGCTCACCGAGTACCGCCTCGAACTGATCGAAGACCTGCTCGAAGACATTGGCCTGGGCAACCGCATGGCCTACGTGGTCGCCCGCCGGCTGTTGGGCGAAGGCGAACAGTTGCCAAGTCCGGAAGGTCCGCTGGCGATTCGCGGTACCGAAGGTCTCGTGCTCAGCTACGCCAAGTGCTGCACGCCGATCCCGGGCGACCCGATCGTCGGCCACCTGTCGGCGGGCAAGGGCATGGTCGTGCACCTGGACAACTGCCGCAACATCAGCGAAATACGGCACAACCCGGAAAAATGCATCCAGCTCTCGTGGGCCAAGGATGTCACCGGCGAATTCAACGTCGAGCTGCGCGTCGAACTGGAACACCAGCGCGGCCTGATCGCCCTGCTGGCCAGCAGCGTCAACGCGGCCGACGGCAATATCGAGAAAATCAGCATGGACGAACGCGATGGTCGCATCAGCGTCGTGCAGTTGGTGGTCAGCGTCCACGACCGTGTGCACCTGGCCCGCGTGATCAAGAAACTGCGCGCCTTGACCGGGGTGATCCGCATCACCCGCATGCGTGCATAACCTGCCTATTACAAGGAGTCCTACATGACCAGAACCGTCATCACCAGCGACAAGGCCCCGGCCGCCATCGGTACTTACTCCCAGGCGATCAAGGCAGGCAATACCGTTTACATGTCGGGCCAGATCCCCCTGGACCCGAAAACCATGGAACTGGTCGAAGGCTTCGAAGCCCAGACCGTCCAGGTCTTCGAGAACCTCAAGGCCGTAGCCGAAGCCGCCGGCGGTTCGTTCAAGGACATCGTCAAACTGAACATTTTCCTCACCGACCTGAGCCACTTCGCCAAGGTCAACGAGATCATGGGCAAGTACTTCGACCAGCCCTACCCTGCCCGCGCCGCCATCGGCGTGGCCGCCCTGCCGAAGGGTGCGCAGGTTGAAATGGATGCCATTCTGGTCATCGAGTGATGCGCACGGCGCGGCTTTCAACGCCGCGCCGACTGCCGCAAGAAAAGGTTTTGAAAGGATTCCACCATGCGCAAAGCGCTAGCTCTCTCGCTGCTCGCCCTGTTCCTCGGCGGCTGCGCCAGCGACCCTGCCGACCGCGACATCAGCGGCACCTGGATCAACCAGGTGGCGATCGATGCCGCCGCCAAGGGCGGCCCTCTGCGCGAAGCGCTGCAGGCCTACGGCCCGAATCTGGAATGGGACGTCAACACCAAGGCCGGTCAGGCTCGCTACACCAACGGTTTTGAGAATGTCGAAGGACGGTTGCTGGGCCAAGAGTCCGGCGCCTGGAAAGTCGACTTCTATGGCAGCTCCGCCAGCGAACTGAAACGCGACGGCGGACGCCTGCAGCAAGCCGCCAGCGACAACGAACCCGAACAACTCTTCGATCGCGCACAGATCCCGGTGCCCGAAGGCGCCCCAATCGGTGCGAGCTTCGAACGCGCGCTGTACTCGGCGTACCTGGGCGGCAACTGGACCATCACCAGCGGTCAGGGTGAGGGCGGCACCGTCCAGTTCCAGGCCGATGGCCAGGTGAGCGGCCTGCCGGGCGTTGACCGTTATGCCTTGTGCCTGGCCGGCGATTGCGCATCGATGAGCAATGGCAACGACAGCATGTGGCTGCAACTCAATGGCCAGGGTAATAACTGGATCTTTGTGCGCAAGGGCAAGGAACTGGAGATTCTGCAGGCAGTGAATGCTGCGCTGGCGGATGAGCAACCGCAGTTTGCCGCGGGCGAGCGCAAGTGGTTGCTGGAAAAGCAGTAACCCGCTTCTGAATTCACATAGAACCCATGTAGGAGTGAGCCTGCTCGCGATAGCGGTATGTCAGACACATTGATGTCGACTGACACAACGCTATCGCGAGCAGGCTCACTCCTACAGTTGTTTTGTGTTGTTAGAAAGTCAGCACTTACCTTCCAGGATCGCTGCATAGCCTTCGCGGTAGCTTGGGTACTTCGGTACCCAACCCAACGCTTTCGCCCGCGCATTGCTGCAACGCTTGCTGCCGGTGCGGCGCACGCTGGCGTCTTCCGCCCATTCAGTTACCCCCAGATATTCGCGCAACCAGCCCACCACCTCGGCCAATGGCGCCGGCGCATCGTCTACTCCGATGTAGAGCTGCTCCAGCTTGACGCCCTCGCGGTCTTTTTCCAGCAGAAACGCCAGCAACCCGGCCGCATCATCGGCATGAATCCGATTGCCATACAGCGGCGGCTCGACTGCCACGCGATAGCCGCGACGCACCTGGGTCAGCAGCCATTCACGGCCCGGGCCGTAAATGCCGGTCAGACGCAGTACGCTAGCGGGGATGCCGCTATCGAGCGCGACCTGCTCGGCTTCAAGCATCAAGCGCCCTGAGTAACCGGCAGCGACAGTCTCGGACGTCTCATCCACCCAGGCTCCGTCCTGCTGGCCGTACACGCTGCTGCTGGACACGAAGATCAGTCGCTCGGGCACTTGCCCGTAGTCGCCCAGCCAGCTCAACACGTTCTGCAAACCCTGCACATAGGCCTTGCGATAACCCTCTTCATCATGGTCGGTGGCCGCAGCGCAATACACCAGATAATCCACAGCGCCCACTGGCCAAGTCGCCGGGCACTCTTCGCTGAACAGGTCACCAGCGACGCCGATGACGCCCTCCGGCAGCCTGGAAACATCCCGGCGCAAGCCATGAACCTGCCAGCCAGCCGCCAGCAATTGCGTGGCGAGACGACTGCCGACATCACCACAACCGGCAATCAAAACAGAAGGCGCGGACATCAGAAAACTCCCATCGGAAAGGCACAGACTAGCTCTGGCACAGGACGAACGGCTAGCAATGGTGGAAAAAAAGTTACTCTATTACTTTTGTTAACAAGAATTACTTGCAATAATGCACGCCACTTTTGTTCTCGGCCTCACGAGGCCTGGAAGAGCAATAACGTTTTTCTACCTCAGGTCCGGCCAGCATGACACGTAATCAAACTCCCGCTTCGCCAACTCGACCTCGCGCCTGGAGCGCTGTCGCGGCTCTGTTGCTCAGCCTGATGCTGGCACCGACCGCGGCCTTCGCCGACGCTCAAGCGCCAGCCACCCCAGCCGCCACCGAACAGAGCGCGCCCGCTGCCGCTCCGGCTGCACCCGCCGCCACCGATCCGGTGCAGGCTGTCGATGCGGCCGACGCACCTGAAGTCCTCGAAGCCGACAACACCTTGGGCATGGCCCACGACCTGTCGCCGTGGGGCATGTACCAGAACGCCGACATCATCGTGAAAATCGTGATGATCGGTCTGGCTATCGCTTCGATCATCACCTGGACCATCTGGATCGCCAAAGGCTTCGAGCTGATGGGCGCGAAGCGTCGTCTGCGAGGCGAAATCGCCGCACTGAAAAAAGCCACCACCCTCAAAGAAGCCAGCGCCACGGCCGGCAAGGAAGGCACCCTCGCCAACCTGCTGGTCCACGACGCTCTCGAAGAGATGCGCCTGTCGGTCAACAGCCGCGAGAAGGAAGGCATCAAGGAACGCGTCAGCTTCCGCCTCGAGCGCCTCGTCGCTGCCTGTGGCCGTAACATGAGCAGCGGCACCGGCGTCCTCGCGACCATCGGCTCCACTGCGCCGTTCGTCGGTCTGTTCGGTACCGTGTGGGGCATCATGAACTCGTTCATCGGCATCGCCAAAACCCAGACCACCAACCTCGCCGTTGTCGCACCTGGTATCGCTGAAGCGCTGCTGGCCACCGCACTGGGTCTGGTTGCGGCGATTCCGGCAGTGGTGATCTACAACGTCTTCGCCCGTTCCATCGCCGGTTACAAGGCGCAGGTCTCCGATGCCTCGGCAGAAGTCCTGCTGCTGGTCAGCCGCGATCTCGACCACCAGCCTGAGCGCAGCTCGCAGCCGCACATGGTTAAAGTGGGGTAATCGGCCATGGGCCTGCATTTGAAAGAAGGCGCAGACGACGATCTGGCCGAGAACCACGAAATCAACGTCACGCCGTTCATCGACGTGATGCTGGTGCTGTTGATCATCTTCATGGTGGCCGCTCCATTGGCCACTGTGGACATCAAAGTCGATCTGCCCGCCTCGACCGCCAAACCGGCGCCGCGACCAGAGAAACCGGTGTTTCTCAGTGTGAAAGCGGACCAGCGCCTGTTCCTCGGCGACGACGAAGTGAAGGCCGAAACCCTCGGCGCCACCCTCGACGCCAAGACCCAGGGCAAGAAAGACACCACCATCTTTTTCCAGGCCGATAAAGGCGTGGATTACGGTGACCTGATGAGCGTGATGGACAGCCTGCGCGCCGCCGGCTACCTGAAGGTCGGTCTGGTCGGCCTTGAGACGGCAGCCAAGAAATGATCACGACGCGCCATAAGCTGACGCGTTACAGCGGTAGCCTGGCCGTGGTGCTGGGCGTGCACGCGCTGGCCATCGCGCTGGCGCTGAACTGGACCGCCCGCCCGCCCATCGAATTGCCGCCGCAGGCAATGATGGTCGAACTGGCCCCATTGCCTGCCCCGCCACCGCCGGCTCCGCCGAAAGTCGTCACACCGCCGCAGCCACCGGCTCCGGTTGAAGAGTTGCCGATTCCGAAACTGGCCGAAGCACCGAAAGCGGAAATCGCGGTACCCAAACCCAAGCCGAAGCCCAAGCCAAAACCGCCGAAGCCGGTCGAGAAGAAGCTGCCTGATCCACCGAAGGAAAAACCTTCCGAGGAGAAACCGGCCGACACTCAACCGACCCAGGCACCAACGGAGAAATCAGCCCAGCCCGCACCCGGCCCATCGCCTGCTCAATTGGCAGCCAAGGCCAGTTGGCAAGGCACCCTGCTCGCGCATTTGCAGAAGTACAAGAAGTACCCGCAAAGTGCACAGTCGCGTGGCAAGGAAGGTTTGAATCGTCTGCGCTTCGTGGTCGATGGCGAAGGTAATGTGCTGTCGTTCGAACTGGTAGGCCGCTCCGGCAACGCTGATCTGGACCGGGCCACCCTGGACATGATCCGCCGCGCGCAACCGCTGCCCAAGCCGCCGGCCGACATGCTCAACAATGGCTCGATCGAAATCGTTGCGCCGTTTGTTTATTCGCTCGAACGTCGCCGCTAAGGCAACGCAAAACCCTGTAGGAGTGAGCCTGCTCGCGATAGCGTAGTGTCAGACGATGATTTTCTGACTGACACACCGCTATCGCGAGCAGGCTCACTCCTACAAGGGTTCTCTGCTAGCCGGATGATCCAGCCAAAAAGGCACCGAAAGGTGCCTTTTGCATATCTGCCAGCGACAAACCGACCTCGACCAGTGTCGTACTCAGCCCGCAGTCTGATAACGTGCGTCTATCGATTGCAGCCGGTATGCTTGGCGCGCATCTTCATGGACGCTTGCTATGACCCTCACAGAATTACGCTACATCGTTACCCTCGCCCAAGAGCAGCATTTCGGCCATGCCGCCGAGCGTTGCCACGTCAGTCAGCCGACGCTGTCGGTGGGCGTGAAAAAACTTGAAGACGAACTCGGTGTGCTGATTTTCGAGCGCAGCAAAAGCGCCGTGCGCCTGACCCCGGTCGGCGAAGGCATCGTCGCCCAGGCGCAGAAAGTGCTGGAGCAGGCCCAGGGCATCCGTGAACTGGCCCAGGCCGGCAAGAATCAGCTGACCGCACCGCTGAAAGTCGGCGCGATCTACACCGTCGGCCCGTACCTGTTCCCGCATCTGATTCCACAACTGCACCGGGTCGCCCCGCAGATGCCGTTGTACATCGAAGAAAACTTCACCCACGTGCTGCGCGACAAACTGCGCAACGGCGAACTCGACGCGATCATCATCGCCCTGCCGTTCAACGAAGCCGATGTGCTGACCCTGCCGCTGTACGACGAGCCGTTCTATGTGCTCATGCCGGCCCAGCACCCGTGGACCAAGAAAGAATCCATCGATGCCGGCCTGCTCAACGACAAGAGCCTGCTGCTGCTCGGCGAAGGCCATTGCTTCCGCGATCAGGTGCTCGAGGCCTGCCCGACCCTGACCAAGGGCAACGACGGCGCCAAGCACACCACGGTCGAATCCAGCTCGCTGGAAACCATTCGCCACATGGTCGCGTCCGGCCTGGGCATCTCGATCCTGCCGCTGTCGGCAGTGGACAGCCATCACTACGCCCCCGGCGTGATCGAAGTGCGTCCGCTGACCGCGCCGGTGCCGTTTCGCACCGTGGCGATTGCCTGGCGCGCGAGCTTCCCACGGCCGAAAGCCATCGAGATCCTCGCCGACTCCATTCGCCTGTGCTCGGTGGCCAAGCCTGCCGCGCCGGTTACGGCCGGTTAAGCGAGCGTCATGACGGAGCTGTCGCAAGTGTCGGTGACGGCACTCAAGGGTGTCGGCGAGGCCATGGCCGAGAAACTGGCCAAGGTCGGCCTCGAGAATCTGCAGGACGTGCTGTTCCACCTGCCGCTGCGCTATCAGGATCGCACCCGCGTGGTGCCGATCGGCGCTTTGCGGCCGGGTCAGGACGCTGTGGTTGAAGGCACCGTCAGCGGCGCCGATGTGGTCATGGGCCGCCGCCGCAGTCTGGTCGTGCGCTTGCAGGACGGCACCGGCGGCCTGAGTCTGCGCTTCTACCATTTCAGCAACGCGCAGAAAGAAGGCCTCAAGCGTGGCACGCGGGTTCGCTGCTACGGCGAAGCCCGGCCCGGCGCCTCGGGCCTGGAAATCTATCACCCGGAATACCGCGCGATCACCGGCGACGAACCGCCGCCAGTGGATGAAACCCTGACCCCGGTCTACCCGCTCACCGAAGGCCTGACCCAGCAGCGCCTGCGCCAGTTGTGCATGCAGACCCTGACGCTGCTCAAGCCAAGCACCCTGCCCGACTGGCTGCCGACCGAGCTCGCCCGCGACTATCAACTGGCGCCGCTGGCCGATGCGATCCGCTACCTGCACAACCCGCCCGCCGATGCCGACGTCGATGAACTCGCCCTCGGTCATCACTGGGCCCAGCATCGCCTGGCCTTTGAAGAATTACTGACGCATCAACTGTCGCAGCAGCGTCTGCGCGAAAGCATGCGTTCACTGCGCGCGCCGGCAATGCCGAAAGCCACGAAACTGCCACCGAAATACCTGAAAAACCTCGGCTTCAACCCGACCGGTGCGCAACAGCGAGTCGGCAACGAAATCGCCTACGACCTCAGCCAGCACGAACCGATGCTGCGGCTGATTCAGGGTGACGTGGGCGCGGGTAAAACCGTGGTCGCCGCCCTCGCTGCGCTGCAGGCGTTGGAGGCCGGTTATCAGGTCGCGCTGATGGCGCCGACCGAGATTCTCGCCGAACAGCACTTCATCACCTTCAAGCGCTGGCTCGAACCGCTGGGCATTGAAGTCGCGTGGCTGGCCGGCAAGCTCAAAGGCAAGAACCGCGTCGCCGCGCTGGAGCAGATCGCCAGCGGCACGCCAATGGTGGTCGGCACCCACGCGCTGTTTCAGGACGAAGTACAGTTCAAGAACCTCGCGCTGGTGATCATCGACGAACAGCACCGCTTCGGCGTGCAACAGCGTCTGGCGCTGCGGCAGAAAGGCGTCGGCGGGCGCATGTGCCCGCCCCAACTGATCATGACCGCCACGCCGATTCCACGGACGCTGGCGATGAGCGCCTACGCTGACCTCGACACCTCGATCCTCGACGAATTGCCGCCCGGCCGAACCCCGGTCAACACCGTGCTGGTCACTGACACCCGCCGCGTCGAAGTCATCGAACGAGTGCGCAGCGCCTGTGCCGAGGGGCGTCAGGCCTATTGGGTATGCACGCTGATCGAAGAGTCCGAAGAGCTGACCTGTCAGGCCGCCGAAACCACCTTCGAAGACCTCACCGCCGCCCTTGGCGAATTGAAAGTCGGGCTGATCCACGGGCGCATGAAGCCGGTCGAAAAGGCTGCGGTGATGGCCGAGTTCAAGGCCGGCAACCTGCAACTGCTGGTCGCGACCACGGTGATCGAAGTCGGCGTCGACGTGCCCAACGCCAGCCTGATGATCATCGAAAACCCCGAGCGCCTCGGCCTCGCGCAGCTGCACCAGTTGCGTGGTCGCGTCGGCCGGGGCAGTGCCGCCAGCCATTGCGTGCTGCTCTACCATCCGCCGCTGTCGCAGATCGGCCGCCAGCGCCTGGGCATCATGCGCGAGACCAACGACGGTTTCGTCATCGCCGAAAAGGACCTCGAACTGCGCGGCCCCGGCGAAATGCTCGGCACCCGCCAGACCGGCCTGCTGCAATTCAAGGTCGCCGACCTGATGCGCGACGCCGATTTACTGCCCGCCGTGCGCGATGCCGCCCAGGCCTTGCTGGAGCGCTGGCCGACCCACGTCAGCCCGTTGCTCGACCGCTGGCTGCGGCATGGGCAGCAATACGGCCAAGTGTGAGCACCGTCGCAGTTTGTGAAGGATCGTTCCTACAGAGCTGGTTATACTCCTGCCATTGTTTCAAAAACGGATACAGACCATGACTGACGCAGCTCTCGCCCCCGAACTCCCGCACGCGCCGTCTGTAATTCGGCTGCTGCTTGGCAAGCTGGGTATCGCCTACGAAGAAGTGCTCGATCACCACGGCCTCAATGCTTCACGCAAGGTCCAGGCCGTGTTGCTGGATGACGCCGTGGGCGCGCTGATGGTGCTGTTTCCACAGAGCCAGTTGCTCGACCTCAATCGCCTCGCCGAACTCACTGGTCGCCGCCTCACCGCCGTGTCCACCGAGCGTCTGGAAAAGATGCTCGGCAAACACAACCTGAGCCTGCTGCCGGGCCTGCCGGCGCTCACCAGTTCGCCGTGCCTCTACGAGGAAAGCCTGCTGCGCGAGCCGAAGCTGCTGATCAACTCCGGCGAGCCGGGCCTGCTGCTGGAAATCACCAGCGAAGCCTTCAAGAGCATGCTGACCAAAGCTAGCGCCGCCAACTTCGGCGAAGCCCTGAGCAGCATCCGCCCCAACCTCGACCGCCCGGACGATGACCGCGAGGAGATCACCCAGGCCGTGCAGGCGTTCACTGCGCGGCGTATCCAGCAGCGTCTGGAAGCGACCATCGAGATTCCACCGCTGGCCGAAACGGCGCAAAAAATCATCAAGCTGCGCGTTGATCCGAATGCCACCATCGACGACATCACCGGCGTCGTTGAAACCGATCCGGCGCTGGCCGCGCAAGTGGTGAGCTGGGCGGCATCGCCGTACTACGCCTCGCCGGGCAAGATTCGTTCGGTGGAAGACGCGATCGTCCGCGTGCTGGGCTTCGATCTGGTGATCAACCTGGCGCTGGGCCTGGCCCTCGGCAAGACCCTGAGCCTGCCGAAAGACCACCCGCAACACACCACACCGTACTGGCAGCAGTCGATCTACACCGCCGCCGTCATCGAAGGCCTGACCCGCGCCATGCCGCGCGCCCAGCGCCCGGAAGCCGGCCTGACTTATCTTGCCGGCCTGCTGCACAACTTCGGTTACCTGCTGCTGGCCCACGTGTTCCCACCGCACTTCTCGCTGATCTGCCGCCACCTGGAGGTCAACCCGCACCTGTGCCACAGCTACATCGAGCAACATCTGCTCGGTATCAGCCGCGAACAGATCGGCTCGTGGCTGATGCGCTACTGGGACATGCCGGACGAACTGGCCACCGCCCTGCGCTTCCAGCACGACCCAAGCTACGACGGCGCATACGCCGAATACCCGAACCTCGTCTGCCTGGCCGTGCGCCTGCTGCGCAGTCGCGGAATTGGCTCTGGCCCGGATGAAGATATTCCGGATGCGTTGCTTGAGCGTGTGGGTTTGACTCGCGACAAGGCCAATGACGTCGTCAGCAAAGTCCTCGAAGCCGAAGTCCTGCTGCGCGAACTGGCCTCGCAGTTCAGCCAGGCCTAAAACGAAACAGGCCCGCTCCCCCAAGGATCACCAAAATCCCTGTGGGAGCGAGCCTGCTCGCGAAGAATCCACCCCAATCCAACGAACTCAGCGAAACCCCTGTGGCGAGGGAGCTTGCTCCCGCTCGACTGCGCAGCAGTCGCAAAACCAGCCGGCAGGGTGTGTCAGGCAAAACTCGGCTTTCAGGATTTGGGGCCGCTCCGCAGCCCAGCGGGAGCAAGCTCCCTCGCCACAAAAGCTCTTCTCATCAAGACTCGGCTCAAGCCTTAGGCTTAGCCTTCCTCGGCTTCAAATACTTCATCAACCCCTGAAACCACATCACCAGCGCAGGGTTGCCCTTAAGCTGGATCGACTTGTCCTGAATCCCCTGCATAAACGCCAACTGCTTGTTCTTCGCCTGCATCGTGGCAAAGCCATAACCGGCATCTTTAAACGCAATCGCAAACGCCGGCTCAGCCACCACGCCAGACTTGCTGGTGATGCGCTGATCCTTGACCACGAAATGCCGCGCCACTTTCCCATCCAGCGTCTGCAACTGAAACACCAGATCCTTGTCACCCAACTGCTGCTGGAACGCAGGATTTGTCCGGCTGGCCTTACCCATCAACAAACCCATCATCCACAGAAGAAAACGAAATTTCATGCGCACAGCCTCAAAAGGAAAATGAACGGCCGGGGCAGTTTAAGGGATTCGGACGATAACGCCAGTATCTGACTCTATTGGAAGAGGATGCGGACCATTTCCTGCACGATGACCGCCAAGTCACGATTCCGCAAGCAACGTCCTACACCTGTTGAAACACATCCCTGTAGGAGCCGGCGAAGCCTGCGATCTTTTGATCTTCCGCCCCGCGAATCTATGGGAAATTTCCTGCGAAGTGCGGGGCGGTCCATGAACTAGTCAAGCTTGAAGATCACCGATAGGCTTCCTGCGTCATCGGGTATTCGGTGACCGGATGTGCAAGTCCGAATTCGGGAGCAATTTCTTCTTACTCCAAGGGATTTACACCGATGACCAATTCAACTGCCAACACTGAGGACACCTCCCCCTACGAATCCTTCGATTCAAGAAAACTACATGAAGCCGCCGAACGCGCCCCCGATCACCACTTCGGCAAATCCGACCTCCCTCAGGCCCCACGCCGTGAAGGCCTGTTCAGCCTGAACCCGGACATCGATGCCGAAGCCCTCCTGGCCAATGCCTCGGAAGATCTGCTGTCCATCAGCATCATCGCTGCGGATCTTGCGGACGACATAGACGGCTCACGCCGCTCGGTTGCACTGGCATTGAGCAGAATGGCGGACGGAGTGAGATTGATGGCGGAAGGGACGCTTGATCACATTGAAGTGCGAAGCGTGGCGGCGAAGCCTTAGCGAGATTAGCGGATGAAAAAAGGGGACGTTGAGTCCCATTTCTCGATGATCCCTGGCTCACCACCGACAGCCTGTCTCTGGAGATGCATCCATGGTGATGTCTTGATCAAATGAATACTTCTTTCCGGATTTGTAGTTCGTGTAAGTCATCCCGTAAATTCGAGCACCCTGGCTGACCATTTCGTATTCGCCTGTCAGCGAGTCTTCGGACACTTCCACCCAAGTTGTCGTGAACTGAGAAGGCCGCCCCTCTGCCATGACTTCCTCTTCAGCACTTCGATAGACAAGGGGAATGACCTTTCGGGACTTCGTGTACTTAACCCCTGCTCCGCTCCACCGTGAGACGGTGTCGTAATACGATCGAAACTCGAAATTGATGTTCTTGCCTTCCAACGAACGGAAGCAGGAAACCTCGGTGGTAACCTCACCTATGGCAGTCAGCGGTATTAGAAGAAGCGCAGAAATAAACGCAGAGGAAGATTTCAAACCGATCATTTCCTTAGCGGTTCATGGGTAATTGAAAGCGCATCCTCACCGCGCAGTTGCCGACGTCTTCACGCAACAGACGGCCAGCCATCTCACAATGCCCATCTGCGTACTTCTTCCAAAGCGGATCATCGAACTGATCCCCTCCCAGCCGCTCAATCGTGGCCGCTAAATCTCTCTCACGATCCTTCCCTGCCATCGCGGATGCCGCTTTGTAAAAACCGTCCAGCGGTAAGCCCGTCTGTAGAGCAATCAATTCACCCAAACGGGCGTTGGTCGTTTGCACCAGACACCCAAGCCTCTCGATTGGCGCCTCAGCGCCCGGCAACGCGGCTTGATAAAGCTGTTCGCAAAACGACTCTTTGAAGCGCACCCAGTTCTTTTGCACATATCTCAGATGGCTTTGCTCCGCAGGAGCCAGCGTCGACAGCGCTTTTTTGTATTGCTCGTTTAAGACACCATCGACTTTCTCGAAATTCTGCTGACCGCAAATGATCAAGTCCGGATTGGAAAAGCTGTCTGGGTTGCACGTTTCTCCAGCAGATAATGCGGATGAAGCAGCAGAGATCAAGCAACCGAGAAGAAACGAAAATACTTTCACGCCGTTACTCCCTCCCTAGACGGTCATGTCTGTACAGCCAAAACAGCGGCGGCAACAACACCAACAGCGCAAAACCATCAAGCCACACGTGCGACCAGACCTGTTGTTGCGCCGAGAGCCACATGTCCTGCGGCGCCCATAACAGGATGCCGGCGATCAACCATCCCCAGACTGCCGGCACTTTGAGGCGATTGCCCAGATGCACCAATGCGAGCATGTACAGCGAATAACTCTGCAGCGTCGCGCCAAACAGCGCGAGCCACCAGACTTGTTGTTCGTGGCCGGCGACAGGTACCGCATCGGTGCCCCAGAACGACAGTTCGAGGACTTGCAGGTAGCCATCGAGAAAGCCGGAGTCACCAGCCCAGGTCAGGGTAAGACCGGCGAGGATGTGGGTGATCGCAGCGGCATATAGCCAAAGCACCAACGCAGGGCGAAGCGAGGAAGTAGGGGCTGGCATTCCGTGTCCTGAGCGCGTTCCTTGGGGGTGGGGAGTTTAAAGGAATGCGTAGGGTTTCGGGGGTTGTCAGTAGCAGTAGCTGGGTTTGATTGGTGTGGTGGAGCTTTTCTTTAACTCATCCAAACGATTGATCGATCCTTTACTTCCCTTTGCCGCGCCCATTTCATAACAGGCCAAAGCACGGGACAAATCCTTGGTCACCAGTTCCCCCCGCTCGAAAGCGGAGCCTAAAGCACCCAACGCGTGGACGCTGCCCATGGTCGCAGCCCGGATCATTGATTCTTCAGCCAACGCTGGATGTTGGCATGAATCTGTTCCAGCCAATGTGTTGCCGTCGCAGTAATAGAGCGAGAGCATCAGTGCGCCTTCGGGCGAAGTAGCCGCTGCAGCTTTGATCAACGCCTCCAATTTATCCGTTGGCAACTGCGGCGCCATGCCCGAAAGGCTCAAACTTGCTGCACTCAAACTGGATTCCGGATCTCCGGAACGCGCTGCGCAAAGGTCATTTTCCAGTGACGCCTCGAAAAGCTCTGCAGTGAGACGGTACTGCTCCAGTCCTCCCAAATTACCGAAGGCGTTGGCACGTTGGCGGCAGAAATTCTCCTCAACACTCAACTTGGGCTTGCTCGCCACTACCAAGTCTTTCTCACTAATCGACCAATCCTCAACCCCCTCAAGCACCCAACATGCCTGACGAGAGAAGTTGAAGATCTTGATATTGCTGTTACCCGCCCGTTTATCCACAACGTTGACGTGACTGTCATCGACCTCTTCGATCTCGACTCCAGGTGTCTTGCCGGGTGTGATTGCAGCCATCAGCGGATAGGTGAACGTTGTTCCACTAACACCCGAGGTCGAAGGCTCAAAGGTGCTTCGATCCTTCCCAGCTACCGGTTTCAACACCAGCGACTTAACCGTCATTGCGGTGAGACGGCGTTGTGATTCGCTATTGGCGGAAAACGCTGTCAGGAAAGCAGGAAACTCCTCCGAAGGACAAGCGCCGCTGGCCGGCGCCGTCGAAGCGCTCTTGTCGGATGCTAAAGCAGGCACAATCTTGTCCAGATACGCCGAACGCTCTCGGCTCATCCTGGCGATGCAAGAGTTAACGGCGAACACATGCGCCGGCATCCCCGTCTCGATTTCGAATGCCTCCAAAGGGCAGTTCGCATCGCGCAACTTCAACCACGCACGTTGCGACTCTTTGACCTTCGCGGCGTACTCCGCGCCCAATGCCGGATCTGCTCGATAGTCAGACTCAAGCCGCGTCATCAACTGCTTGTAACTGACATTCAACTGCGCATCGGCAGCCTTCTTCGCCGCCTCCGAGCACGGCACCATTTCCAGACTTGAGGTGACTTGGCTGCAGTCGTCCTGCGCATAGGCAGCTGAAGCCGGTAGCAGTACGGCGAGCAGGGTTAAAACAAAACGGTTCACTGTGTTCATCCTTGAGTCATTCAGGTTTTGCGTTTGGTGAATCGGGTGATGCATTGCTTGGAAATATTTATTACCCAAAGACCCGGGAGCGACGCTTTACGTTTTTTTGACAACCTGCGGATCAACGAATCCATCGCCGCAGACAGTTGCAACTCTTCAAACGTGCCGACTTTGGCTTGGTAACGA
The DNA here is from genome assembly GCF_001297215.1 of Pseudomonas sp. RIT-PI-o. Taxonomy (NCBI): domain Bacteria; kingdom Pseudomonadati; phylum Pseudomonadota; class Gammaproteobacteria; order Pseudomonadales; family Pseudomonadaceae; genus Pseudomonas; species Pseudomonas sp. RIT-PI-o. The sequence goes on from NZ_LHPA01000044.1 coordinate 26,716, forward strand.
AAATCGCTCTTATTTTGTAAGTGCCACTGCCATGATTAAGCCAGTGAATAAACGGAACAGATCTGTTTGCCTTCGCAATCTAGACAGAATTCGCATTGCACACCAAACAGATCCGCCCTTTCTTTGAGTTCAGAAGAATTGATCAGAACAGCTTATTTAAAGCAGCCCGATCATATCTTACGAATGAACTGTCAAGCTTTCCAGAAGACACATCGAGATAAAGCGGACTGACTAAATCGCCAGGCGAGTAAACGGAAAATACGTAGTTATCACCAAAGGAATGGCTGACTTTGTCTTTCTTTACAACGCTTTCGGGACGCAAGAACTTTAGGTCATTGGGAGAATGATAGGTTCGAGATAACTTCACCCCACCAAAAGCCGAGTCTTCAACCTCTACCAATACCGGGGGCGTTGCCAACAAAGGCGCTATAACAACCTTGCTAGTCAAGTTTTTCCACTGATCCGAAAATTCAGAAACTGCTTCCTCATACTCTTCAGCTAATGGGCGATCCAAGCCACAAACGGCTTTGTTTATTAGAACTCCATTCTGCTCGTTCCGAATATTTGTATACACGCAATCTATGAGAACATCCGCACCATGCCTAGTTAACGTAAAATAGGCTTCAAAAGGAGCACGCGACGCCAGATTTTCGTAATGGAGAGCCTTACCTCCATTAAATTCAACCAGTTCCCTAGTTGTTTCGCCTTGACTCCCGACTACGCCTTCTATTGTTTTGCTACCACCTGACCAAGTAACGGTCAGAGACTGGGCGTCAACATCGGCTGAATACACGTCATGCGGCTCGGCGACTGCGAAACCTGCTAGCACGAAAGTTACGACAGCTAAACCTACAGGCAACTTAATATTCATACTTATTTGGTCTCCGGTGCAATTGACGTGGCCTTTAGTATCGCTTCGAATTTCACAGCATAACTAGCAATCAACGCTTTTTGGTCGGAACCGTTGATTACCTTTCGCGCCCCTTCATAGTCCTTGGCACTATTATTTACATAATCGCCAAGTTTTTTCCCTGTAAATATACCTTCTTTCATGCCCCATATCATAATCGGCACAGAATTTTCAAACCCAGCGGCCTCATCGGGACGGGCGACAAAGTCGATTCCGAAATAATCTTTCGCCTTTTGATAGTTCTTCTTCCATGTCAAATGAACGAGACCACGACCCCGATATTTAAAACCGTCCCCTTGTACCGTATTACCGTTGCCGATCGCAGTTTGTCTGCGTGTTGCGGTATCTGCAAGCACAGGGTCATATTTGTCAAAATAGGAAACCGGCCCATACTCCGGGGCAGCGCTAAAATACTCAGCAATCATAAATTGGTAAGCCTCGTGACGCGCCGTCGCGAACATATATGACAATTCATAGACTGTATAAACCTCTTTGGTTTTGTCTAGATATTTATTAATATTTTCTGCGATCTTACGCAAATTGGACTTGGACGCAGCAGAAAACGGAGGCGCATCAACCTGAAACGAAGCATGTTGCTCAGAATACATGGCTACAAACCGCTCGACATCTATAAACTCGGAACGACTCATGAAGTTACTAAGCATTTCAATAGGATGAAAATGCCAAACCAAGTCCGTACTCATGGCGGCCTTGTCTTTCAGATCCTCCCAAAACACATACTTAGTGAGTCGTTCTTTTTCGTGTTTCAAGGTTTTCGGAGTGTCTTCTAAAATTAGACCAAGTCGATTCCATTTGGCAGCATCTGCTTCCTCTTTCCATTCCGTAGGATGACGCGCGATCAGCTTGGCCCAGCTCGCTCTTGTCTCTGCAGTTTTCAATGCAACGGCAAGCTCTGCAGGATCAACTTCCTTATCGTCGTTGGTATCCATCTTCAGGAATAGATCTTTGAAGAACTGCGGCATGCTATCCGGATCAAGAAATCCATCTGCCGCTGCGTTTGCTTCCTCAACAATAATGAAGCCAAGTTTCCCCCAGTCGTGCTGCGAAATGATTTCTGTTTCTTTTTTATTTACAAGCCCGGCTAAGGGCGAGCCGTCCTCGATGATGGAAACCTGATAATAGTCCTCGGCGCCTTCTTTGATGGCGCGGGTTTTGTTCAGATCAACGGCATGCGCTTTCTTGAGCGGAGTCAAATTTGTCGCTGGTGCATTTCTTTTCAGATTTGTTCCCGCTAACAAGTGAAGATATTGTTTCCCAACTTTCAATCCCGCGCTATTCTTCAAAAATTCCGCTACATGGGTTTCCGCGGTGAAGATCTCGACATGAACCTGATGCTTGCTTGAAACATTACCGTCCTCTCCAGACAAATTTTCCGTCAGCCCAAGATAGCCAATCGGATCGCCAGCCTTAATCCCTGTACCCGTGAGCTCGACGGAATCAAAACTTGTTGGAATGACATCCCAAGCGACAAATTCATTTTCCACGAATGCCCAAAAACTAGTTATCACCTCACCCGCGCCCGCAAGGTCGCCACTGATTTTCGTGCATTTCGCCATTCGTCGGGTGGCTCCCGACACCGTCAGGTTCAATACATCTTTACTTTCAAACTCAACAACGCTTCCCGGATTAAGCTGCATTGTTCCTTTTCTGGGGCCTGCGGGCTGTCCATTCTGCGGTAAAGCCGGGTCCTGATACAGATCCAGCTTTTTGATAGCAGTACCTTTTACCTTCCCTTGCCAATATTTTGGTTTATTACGCTCGGGAATCAGGTCAGCATGCCATATACGCTTTTGCTGCGAGTTCTTAAATGGCTCACTATTTTTCAGGTAAGCAAACCAGACCACGCTGCCTGACAAGCGTACTTTTTGTGCGTTGTTCTTGACGCTTCCCGAAAGAATCTTACCCTTGGCATAGGTAATATCCCCTGCGGCTTTTTCCTCCAACACTTCAAGTTTGGTCCCGCGGGTCAACTTTCCTGGAGAGGGCCAGCCGGATGCTTCGGGAAAACTATCATAGGCTTTAAAGTCGTCAACCTGCATTGTCACCTTAGGCTTAGGAATTTCCTCCTCCGACAGCGGATAACGCTTATAAGGTAGCAAATGCATATAAAGGCTGAAAAATGTCAGCTTATTTTGCTTGCCCTTGTTTGGCCCATCTTCAGGATTAGGCTCGGATTTATACTCATGGCGTACAAGACAAAAAGAATTGGAATACTTCAGTTTTTTTTCATTTTCACCAAAGGTCGACTCCAAATAATCTTCATTGAGACGATAAGCCACGACCTCGCCGTCGGCCATGCAGCGAATCGGTTCATTCAAAATGCATTGAGGAGCGCTGGCATTGCTGATGTGAATGCCACCGTGCCAGAACTTGTTGCTGCCAAGCAAATAATGCCCGGCACTCTCGTTTTCGAGAGCCTTGTAAATCTCATCCGCATCAGAAAACTGCTTACCGTCAGCTTTTCTGAATGGATATTGGAAGCTCATCAGCGGAGCTGGGCCTGCCGGTGCAGGGGCCGGCGCAGGAGTGGGTGCGGGGGCTGGTTGTGCGCCTCTGAATTGGGGCTTTGGGCGTAAAAACTTTTCAGGCATTGGCCAGTAACCACTACCCGCCCCATATTTGGCAGATTTCGGTCCGTTTGAAGACTGTGAACCGAAGAAATTCCCCCTATCTCGAACAGGCGACCCGGAGATGTCTTCGATGACCCCCGTGTGTCCATGAAAGTTTATCCACAGCGCAATATCGCCAGGCTGTACTTCCGCAAGCGGGATCACATCAAAATAGGTAGTGTCGGTATTCAACCCTGATGTTGTGAGGTAAGGGATCGTATACCCCGCATCCTTCAGCATTCGATACAGAAGCCCGGAGCAGTCGATTTCCTTCTTGCCATCGTTATCATGGTCAGTCTCGCCCTTGAAAGGGCCGTACTCGTAACCAGTGCGATATTGCTGCCTTTGTTCAAGTAGTCCTGTGCTCATCAAAAGCTTCCTGCTTCAAAACATTGAATAGAGTTATCGCTGACGACGCCTCGGGCTGCCAAGCGCTCAACCAAAGCGGTAGCCGTCTTAGGGTCGGTTTTCTGAATCTTCCGGTAACACGCCATTGCACGAGGCAAGTCAGCAGCTACGAGGGCTCCCGCTTCGTACACTTCCCCTAATCGAATCAGTGCGTTAGTCGAACCTAGACGGGCGGCACGCTCCAATGTCGCTATTGATTCTTTGGGGTTAATACAACCGTGATTTTCGTCGTACTCGCCTTCATCGCAATAAAAATCTGCGAGAGTCAAGCCGGCATCCGGGACTTGTTCTGAAGCTTGAATCAACAACGCTAGTATTCTGGAATTCTCCAAGCGTGGCGCTTGTCCAGAAAGACTGATCCCCGCGGCAGCGAATGCTGCTTGCGCCGAACCCTTCCGAGCGCCATCTAAATAGCTATCCAATGCCGCAGCGTACAAATAGATTCCTGATTCGGGAGACGCCTTGTTGACCAACCTGTCGAATATGACGCCTTTTTTGAGTTCCAGCTCACCGGGCGTTAGTTTCTCAGACTGAGTGATCTCTTCCATCACCGCATCGATTGCCCAGTCCTCCACTCGACTCAGAGCCCAGCAATCACTGTGTTTGAAGACGAAAATCTTCAAAAAATGGCCCGCCTCATCTCGGACGACCACCCTGTCAGGCACCTTGGTTTCAATAGTGAGATCCAATTTGGCAGCATTTTCCGGAAGCAGCACCTTCAACTCATCGGCGGAAATCGAGCCCAAGCTCCGTTCGACAACCTTCGGTATTTTCCCATCAGCTATCACGTGAACATGCTTCACAGGAGACGCAATAAACGCTTTCTGTGTCGCTGGCTCAGATGCAAAAACTTTTACGAAATCAGCAAAATTGCCACTTGGGCATTGGGCGGTGCTGGACGAAGAGGCAAAGGCCCCCGAAGTCATCCCCCAGCACAACAAAACAATCGAAAACCACTTCATCTGCCTCACGTACCTGTTTGTCGTCATCACGACACTCATCACTCAGAAAACACAAAAAAAGCCTTCGGCTTAACCCTCTCAGGCGGTGCATCCAACACCCCCTGACCCATCAAACCCCCCGCCTTATCCTTATCCGCCGCCCCCGGCAGCACCGGCGGTTTAATCCCGATCCCCGCGCCGGAACCAGCCGAGCCACCCGCATTGATCTTGATCACCGGCCCAACCACCGTCACCCCACTGCCATCGAGCTTGATAAAGCTCCCACCCCCAAGAATGGTCAGCTCCGTCCCCGCCTCAATAACAATCTTGTCCCCAGCCTTGAGGTGAATCTCTTTCCCCACGCTAGTGAGCTGCGCCGTACCGAGTTTGACGTGTTGGTTCTGCCCAATCGTCAAATGATCATCCAGCTTCGCTTCAACCTTGCGGTCGGAGATCGTCGTGCGGTGTTCTTCAGCCTTCAGCTCGGTGTAGGTGTTCTTCACCACCGTGTCGTGACGCTCATTCCCGACCCGAATCTTCTGATCGTGCTCAACGTTTTCATCCCAATCGCGCTGCGCATGAATGTAGATCTGCTCTGCACCCTTCTTGTCTTCAATGCGCAGTTCGTTGTACCCACCGCCACCTGGCGAGCTGAGAGTTTTGAACACGCTGCGGGTTTTGTTCGCCGGCAAGGCGTACGGCACCGGGTTTTCCTTGTGATACAGGCAGCCGGTCACCAGCGGTTGGTCGGGGTCGCCTTCGAGGAAGGTGACGAGGACTTCCATGCCGATGCGCGGGATGCTGATGGCGCCGTAGCGGTCGCCGGCCCAGGAGCTGGAGACGCGTAGCCAGCAGCTGGTTTTGTCATCGGCGAGGCCTTCGCGGTCCCAGTGGAACTGGACTTTGATGCGGCCGTATTGGTCGCAGTGGATTTCTTCGCCTTTGGGGCCGGTGACCATGGCGGTCTGGCTGCCGAGCACTCGCGGTTTCGGGTGTTCGAGGGCCGGCCGGTAGAACACGTCCCACGGGGTGGCGAGGAAGCGGTTGCGGTAGCCTTGGTGGAAATCGTCTTTGTTGTCGGTGGTGTCGCTGGTCACGCCTTCTTCGAGGACTTGCGGTTGTTTGCCTTCGTGGAAGATTTCGGTGAGCAGCCACAGGTCGTTCCACTCGCTGCGCGGGTGGTCGGACATTTCCATGAAGTGGCCGCTGACCAGTCTGGTCTGGTCGCCGCGACCTTCGGCCTGGCGGTAGTCGGCGCGATGCCGTTCGAGGGCGCGCTGGCTGAGGAATTTGCCACGGGCGCGGTCGATGAAACGGCCGGGGTAGTCGTAGTCTTCGAGATCCGGTTCGGTGCTGTCGCCATCGGGTTTGTACGCCGCTTCCATTTGCAGGCGCGGTTTTTCGAAATCGTAGTCGCGGCGCGTGGTGCGCGTGGTGCGGGTTTCCAGGCGCAGTTTGAAGGCTTTGATCACCGGCTCGTCGGCGACCATGCCGCTGCCCTGCACGTAGGCGGTTGGTTGCCCAAGGTTCTGGAACACGGTCTGGTCATCACCGAATACCAGCAGGTGAGCTTTTTCGCTGTGCTGGAAGTGGTAGTGAATGCCTTCTTCTTCGCACAGGCGCTGGACGAAATGCAGGTCGGTTTCGTCGTACTGCACGCAGTAGTCGCGATCCGGGCAGGGCTGGCTGAGCTGGAAACAGTAGGCGTTGCTCTTGATGCCGTGCTCTTCGAGGATCAGCGCGATGATTTTCGGCGCCGACATCTGCTGGTAGATGCGCTGGTTGGTGCGGTGATGCAGGTATTGCAGTTGAGGCACGATCGACACTTTGTAGCGGGTCAGGCGCTTGCCGGCATCGCCCTGGGCGACGCGGTAGATCTGCCCGTGAATCCCCGAGCCCTGTGGATCGAATGCGAGAAACGCCTGCTTGTGCAGAAGTTGCTCGAGATCCAGATCCGGGTTTTCGCTGACCAGTTCGAGGTCGAAGCGATACGCCTGGCTGATGCCTTCGGTGCCGGTGAACGACAGCACTTGCAGGTCGCCGACGTAGTCTTCGACCTTGAGGCTGAAGTGGGTTTCGTTAGCTGAGTTGAACATCGTGTGCTCCCTGTTCGAATGTCATCCGTTACGCCCGAAGTCGCAGACGTTGCAGCCAGGACGAAGTGGCGCCCAAGGCGTCACGCAATTGTGCGGCAGTGATGTTGCGCTCTGCCGGGTTGAAGCTCAGCGCGGTCTGCAGCGCTGTCCAGCCGTGTTTCGCTAGGTTTTTCGGTGCGTGCAGTTCGCGCTCCAGGTGCTCGTCGCGAGCCTGGGTCGAGGGCAAGCGGCGGAACGGGTGTTTGCCGCTCGCCAGTTCGTAGATCACGCAGGCCACGCCGTACACGTCCGCGCTGGCCGACAACGGTTGGCCCTCAAGCAGTTCGGGGGCGGCGTAGCCTGGGGTCCAGGCGTTGAAACGCTCGCGGCTCAGGTGCGGCAGACCGGGCAAGGTGCCCTCCTCTGCCTGTCCCAGACCGAAGTCGAACAGGCGCAGGCCGTCTTCGCTGAGCATCACGTTGCTCGGTTTCAGGTCACCGTGCAGCACGCCGCGACGGTGGGCGTAGGCCAACGTGTCGAGCAGCGGCAGGACGATGTCGCGCAGTTCCTTCCACGGCAGGCCCATCGGCCGCTCGCAGAGCAATTTGTCCAGGGTCAGGCCACGCATGTATTCCATGGTGATGAAGGCCCGCTGGCAGTCGGTGTCGACTTCAAAGGTGTGCGCACGCACGACGTTGTCGTGGCGCAGGCGCCGGGTCAGGGCGAACTCGCTGTAGAGCAAGGCACTGGCGTCCGGCGATTCGGCAAATTCTTCGCTGAGGATTTTCAGCGCAATGTAAGGGTCGGGATCGCCGAACTGTTCATGCAGCAGATCCCGCGCCCGGTAAACGGCGCCCATGCCACCGGCCCCGAGCAGACGCTCGAGGTGGTAGCGACCGGCGAGTACATCCGGCAGCGCACCGATGCTGGCCTTGGTCGGCGCCAGCAACGGTTCGGCCTTGTTGCCCTTGGCGAAAGCGAAGTAGGTCAGGTTGTTGGCCTGTTCTTCGCTGATCAGCAAGTCATCGATGGGCGATTCGAGTTCACTCATTGGCGGATCACCACGGCAGTCAGGTTATCCCGCGCAGCGCCTCGCAGGGCGCCGTCGAACAAACGTTCCAGCGCCACGTGCGGCGCGCTGAGGCTGAGGGCGTTGCCGAGGGCATCGCTGCTCAGGCCCTGATACAAACCATCGCTGCAGAGCAAAAACACATCGCCCGGATAGACCTCGAGTTCGAGCACATCCAGGGTCAGCGTTTCAGCGGCACCGACGGCTCGGGTCAAGGCCTGAGCCGCCGGGTGCGCTGCCGCCTGTTCGACGCTCATTTGCTGCTCGTCGATCAACTGCTGTTGCAGCGAATGGTCCTTGGACAGCTGATACAAACGCTGCCCACGCCACATATAGCAACGGCTATCACCGGCCCAGATGCAGGCCGCGCGGTTGCCTTCCACCAGCAGCGCGACGACGGTGCTGCCCATGATGCTGTCGTGACGCCCGGCAGTGACGGTCAACTCTTGCCCCAGTCGCCGGTTCAGCCAGTGCAGGCACTGGCGGATGGCTTTGAGGCGTTCGTCGAAGTCTTCGTGTTGCGGCAATTCAGCCAGGCTGGCGACGATCAACTGGCTGGCGATGTCGCCACCCTGATGACCGCCCATGCCGTCCGCGACCACCCACAGCCCATGCTGCGGGGAATCGAGGAAGGCATCTTCGTTGCGCGCCCGCACCTTGCCCGGGTCGGTACGCGCCGCGCTGCGCCAGGGACTGGCCACCAGCATCAGAGCTGCACCGGCATACGGAAGGTGCGCAGCACGCCCATGTCGAACGGGTTCGGCGTGCGCTGGCTGGTCAGCAGGTAGTTGGCGCGCAGGCCGCCCACGTCCGCTTTCAGCACCAGCACGTCGCGCCCGTTCAGGTACTCGGTCTGCATCAGGTCGAACAGACGGAACAGCGACCATGGGCCGGAGTTCTTCTCGATACCGATCGGACGCCCGGCCATCTTGTCCATGACCAGGCTGGTGCGACCGTCTTCAGCATCGGTCGGCCACTTGAAGGTCATTGGCAGGATCGGGCCGTGACGGTATTCCATGGTCTTGTCGCCGAACTTGAATTCGGAACGGCTGACCGCCGGATCAAGGGTGTACGGCTCGAGCTTGAACTGCACGGTCGGCTCGGCCGGGTTGATCGAGAAGAAGCTCTGGCGAATGGTCTGCGCCGCCGCCATCTGATCGAGGTAGACCTTCGATACCGGCAGGCTGTGACCGTCGACACTGCGCATGCGGTAGTTGCCCGGATCGCCGCTGACGAACGGACGCATGTAGCTGTCGAAGAAGCGGTCGACGGTGCCTTGAGCGCGGAAGAACTCGCGGAAGTCGCTGATCGCCACATCGCTGGTGCTGCTGGCGCTGAACGGATAGCGCTTGCTGATGGTTTTGCCATACACGCTGTACAGCTCGTTCTGATAACGGCCGTTCAGGTATTGATAGGCATCGTTGAGCACCAGGCGCCACGAGTCTTCGGCCAGCACGTTGAACCACACGCTGAGCGGACGCGGCAGACGACCGGAGGCATTGCGCAGGTTGGTCAGCGCATCACGCTGGCCGCTCATGCGCGTCTTGGCCATCTCGAACGCGGCTTGCTCCGGCGTGCTGGAACGGGCCAGACCGGCCAGTTGCAGTTGCAGGTCGTTGAGCGCGCTGAACGCTGGCGTCAGGTCAGCGCCCGGGCCGTTGTTGTCATCCAGCAAACGATGCAGCGGTTCGAAGCGGCGTTGCAGGGATTTCTTCGCGGTGTCCGGCAGGTTCTTCGCCACGTTCAGCGCCGAAGCCTTGTCGGCAGCAGCCGCGGCGAGCTTGCCGACCTTGCCCAGTTTGCCTTTCTGCCCGGCCAGCGCATCGGCGGCTTCGCCGGCTTCGTCGACCGGATCAACCGCCGCTTCGAAGCGGGTGTTTTCACGCACTTCGGTGAGCAGCGCGAGTACCGGCGAGTTGGCCGAAGTCAGGCCCGCCAGTTGCTCGGCGCCTTCGCCGGCGTCGCTGATTGGCGGCAATGCAACCTGGCCAACGGCTTCGCTCCAATAGTTGGCGTAGTCGCGGAAGTACAGCTGCTCGAGCTCGACCATCAGGCGACGCAAGTCCATGTCGCTGATGCCCGCGCCTTCGCCCAACACCCAGTTGTCACGCAGGATATCGGTGACCAGCGCCGCACCCTGCACCGAGAAATACTGCTGATAACCCTGTTGGGTGTAGAAACCCGGGATCACGTATTCGGTGCCGATGAACAGCGAACCCTGCGGGCCGAGGTGTTGGCTGAAGCGGTAGTCCGGCAGATTGCGCGCCTGCTCGCGGAGCATGCGATACACCACGTTGGCCAGAGATTCGCTGCGCAGGACCTGACGCGCCTGCGTCACCAACTGATCGTTCAGCGGGTAGATGAACGGCTGCTTGAGCAAACGCTCAAGGTGAGTATTCAGACCGTTCTGCACAGCGGTGTTGCCGGTGTAGCGCTGCGACCAGTCAGTGGCGACCCAGTCCTTGAGCCACGCCGCGTCGCGACGATCCTTCATGTTCAGCATCAGGTACGCGCGCAGGCTGTTGAGCAGGCGATCGCGGTCCTTCATATTGGCGCGGATCTGCCCTTCCAGCATGCTCGCCACCCGGGGCAGCAACTGCGCTTCAAGTTCACGCTCGTAGGCGGTTTTCACCACCGGGTTGATCTCTTCGCCCTGATACAGGCCGCCACGTTCGTGGTACGACACGTCGCCCTTGCTCGGGAACACCTGCGTCGCGGCGTAGCTGGTGTCGAGGACTTTCAGCACGCCCATGGCGTCATCGCGCGGCGTTACGGCCGAGCGTTGCTGGGTCCAGTTCTGTGCCAGCGTGCGCAGGTTTTCCAGACGCTCGTAGTTGGCCGAGAAACCACCGGCCCAGAGCATGCCGAACAGGGCCAGTGCCGCCAGTGCACCGACGTACAGCGCGCGCTGGCCCCAATGAATGCGGCTGCGCTCGCGCTTGTCCAGACCGGCCAGATCGGCCTCGGGGAAAATCACCTGGCTGAGCAAGTGGTGGATGAACCGCGAACGGCCACTGCGCAGGGTCGGCAGCACACCGGCGTTCATGCCGAGACTGGCGCCGATGCCGGCGGTGGTCGAATCCATTTCCTGGGTCAGGTGCGGCGCGCTGGTCAGGTAGAAACCGCGCAGTTGCGTGGCACGCTGATAACGGTTGCCGGTGAAAGCCATGTCGACGAACAGGCACAGGCGCTCGCCGATCTGCCCCAACTGATGGGGGAAATCGAGGATGCGCCCACGGCGCTGAGTATCGCGCTCGGAGTGCATGCGCATGATCACTTGGCTGTTCAAGCGGCGCAGCAGCTCTTCGAACTCGTTGCGCAGAACCGCCACGTCGGTGCCGACCTGATCCTTGCGGAAACTGGTGCCGAGCACTTGATCGCTTTCTTCGCGGGTCAGTTGATCGAAGAATTCGTCAAAGCCGAGCAGCTTGTCAGCCTTGCTCAGGACCAGATACACCGGCACGTCGACGTGCAGTTTCTGATGCACATCCTGCAGACGGCTGCGCACCTGGCGGGCCAGCGTGTCGATGTCCTGCTCGCTGCCACCGGTGAGGGTTTCCACCGGAATGGTCACCAGCACGCCGTTCAACGGACGGCCACGACGACGCTTGCGCAGCAGCTCCAGCAGCGTGATCCAGGCGTTGCCGTCAACTTCCGCGTCCGGCTGAGTCGTGTAGCGCCCGGCGGTGTCGATCAGCACACCGTGGTCGGCAAAATACCAGTCGCAATGACGGGTGCCGAGAGTGTCGCGAGTGAGCTTGCGGTCGATCTTGTTGATCGGGAATTCCAGACCGGAAAAGTCCAGCAGGCTGGTCTTGCCCGAGGCCTGCGGGCCGATCAGCAGGTACCACGGCAAGTCACTGCGCCAGCGCTCGCTGCGACCGCGATACAGGCTCGACGTCTTCAGGGTTTTCAGCGCGTCCTTGAAACGCGCCTTCAACTCTTTCTGTTCTTCGTCGATCAGCTCTTCGCGGCGGATACGGTCCTGGCCGTCCTCGCTTTCTTCCTCGGCTTTCTTGCGGATACCGGCGCGCCAGCTGACGAAGACCATGGTCAGGCCCCAGATCAGGAACAGCACGCTGATGGTCAGCAGGCGCGAGGTCGCGCTTTCCCAGAACTTGTAATCATCCACCGCCAACAACGGGCCGACAAACCACACCAGCAGCGCCACGAACAGCACCAGCAACAAGGTCCAGACCCAGGTCTGGCGCAGGAAGGCGCCGACTTTCTTGAAAAACTTTTTCATCACACGTCCCTGTTTTACGGCTGCGCCTGCGGTTGCACCGCGGCTGGATCAAGCGGCTGATAAGGATGCAGAACAGTGTCGCGCTGCTCGCCCAGCACCCAGGCGAAGCCCGAATACATCACCACCAGGCAGACCAGCGTGAACAGCACCACCATCCACGCCGGCACGATGCGCACCAGGTTGCGGCGCTGGTCGTTGAGGCCTTCCCAGTGCGGCGACAACTCGCGCGGCACGTCGCCACGCAACTGACGGATCTGCCGGTACAAGGCGTCGCGGATGCCTTCAAGTTCGAGCATGCCGCGTGCCTGTACGCGGTACTTGCCCTCGAAACCGAGGGACAGGCACAGGTACATCAGTTCGAGCATCGGCAGGTGCTTGACCGGGTTTTTCGACAGCCGATCGAGCAGCTGGAAAAACTTCTCGCCGCCGAAGGTTTCGTTGTGGAAGCTGCTCAGCAGGCTCATCTGTGACCACTCGCTTTCGTTGCCCCACGGGGTGGTCACGACAGCTTCGTCAACCACGGTGCAGAGCACGTAACGCGCGGCCATCACCTGGCTGCTCTCAGCGCCGTTGTGCAGGGCGCGTACTTCGAACAACTTGAGCCCGGCGGTCAGCCGCTCATTGAGCGCGTACAGGTCTTCGCGGGTCTCGCTGTGCTTGAGGCGCACCACTTCCGAAAGCAGGTCGGACGAGGCCGCGACCAGCGAGTTGAGGCTGATATTGAACGCCTCCGCCGGACGCAGGCGCGCGGCGTAGATCATGCGTTCTTCCAGTTGCTCGAAACGCGGCGGCGCGGCGAAGTCGGTCAGCGGACTCGATGCCGGTCCGTGGCCCTGACGGTCGAGCAGGACGGTTTTGTCGTCCTGGTTGTAATCCGTTTCCTTGATCATGTCGGTCAGTTCCTGATGGCCCAGAATTTCAGTTCAAGCTCGGCGAATTCGCCGGACACGTGGAACGCGAAACCGCCGGAGCGCTCGAGTTGTGCCAGGTCTTCGGAACTGAGTTCGAGGATGAAATAGGTTTTGTTCGAGTGGAACGCGATCTGCCGCGGGGCCACCGGCAACGGTTTGACCTTGATCCCCGGCAAGTGCAGGTTGACCAGTTGGCGGATGCGCTCCACCGGGCCGACCTTGAGGTGCTGCGGCAAACGCTGACGCAGTTCTTCGGAGTCGCAGTTGGCACTGGCTGCGAGCACGAACGAGGCCGAGCCGAGCAGTTTGTGGTCGTGCAACGGCGAGACGATGATGCCGTACTGACGCGCCTGCAGGATCAGTTCGATGGCGTGTTGCTCAAGCACCATCGACAGCACCTGACGGATCGCTTCCATCAGTTTGCGGAAGCTTGCGCCCTGATCGGCGTGGGAATAGCGGCTGTCCAGACGCGGGCGTTTGCTCTCGCCGGAGAAGGTCGCCAGATCGCCGAGCATGGTCAGCAGCGTGCGGTACAACTCTTCCGGATGCACCTGCTCAAGACCGAGGTAATGGCGCAGCAGCAGTTCGGTACGGTTGATCAGTTGCAGCATCATGAAGTCGCCGACTTCAGCGCCGCCGACCTTGCCGTTGGAGCGAATCCGCTCGGCAATGGTGTCGCCACGGTGGCTGAGCATGCTGATGACTTCTTTCAGGCACGACAGCAGGTAGCTGGAGGCGTGGGCCTGAATATAGGTCGGGACGAAATCCGGATCGAGGCTGATCACGCCGTCGGGCGTGGTGTCGAGCACATCGCAGATCTTCAGCTTCACGTAGGCCTGATCGCTCTGCTGCTCGCCGAGCAGCAGTTTGAAGTCCGGACGCCCGCAGCTGACCTGGCTGGCGGAGTCATCACCGGCGTTGGAGTCGGCGACTTCGGCGTCATACGCGGTGTAGCGCGCGAGCACGTCAGATTGCTCCGGGCGACGGGCTTCGATGTGGTTGCCGGTGACCAGTGGCAGCGCCAGATAGATCGGCGTGTTGCCGGTGTTCGGCGGCACGTCCAGCGCCAGCGGCTCGGTGTTGCCACCGAGTTCGAACAGGCTGCCGTCCGGCAGAATCCCCGAGGCTTCACTGATCACCAGTTTGCCCATGTTGAGGAACTGCAAGTCGATTTCCAGATTGAGAAAACCCCAGGTGTAGCCACCGAGCAATTGCGTGCGGGTTTTCATCTGGTGATCGTAATAACGATCGTTGTGCTGGAAGTGCTGCGGGCGCAGCAGCATGCCTTCCTGCCAAATGACTTTATGGGTGTTCATGATCAGTCATCCGCCTTGGCGAGCACTTGTTGGGTGTTGCGGATACCGGCCTGATCGAGGGTCAGATCCGCCTCGGTGAGTTCCAGCGGAGTGATCTGCACGGTGTGCCGCCATTGCGTATCCGGTAGGTCGCGATAGGCCGCGAGGATGCCCACGTAACGGCTGCCCTCCTCCACGCTGAGTTTCAGCTCCACGGTTTCACCCGGGCGCAGTTCGAGTTCTTCGCTGGCTACCAGATCCGGGTTGAGGGATTCCTTGGCGCGCTCGTAGAGGCTGAAGAAATCAGCGTTCTCGAAGGTCACCGGGTGCTTGAGTTCGAACAGGCGCACGACGATCGGCGACGGCCGACCGTTGAGGTCCGGGTTGAGCTGGTCGCTGCCGGTCAGCTTGAGGTTGATCTTGGTCACTTTCGAGTACGGCGACAGCGACGAGCAACCGGCGAGCAGCACCAGCACGGTGAGCGCAGTCAGCGTCTTGAAAAAAGCGGTCGAGCGGCGAGACATGCGCATCATCCTTGGTGGTCGGTGTGGAGGGTGGAGATCAGGCGGATCTGTTCTTCGTAAGCCTGAGCGAAGTCGCGGGCCAGCAGACGCTCGCTCCAGTCATCGTCCTGACGCAGTGCCTGGTGATAGCGGCCGAACGCTCTCCAGCGCCCGCCCGATGTCGCGATCAACGGCTTGTTGTCGCGCTCGAAACGCAAGGTCAGTTGCTCCGGCGAGAAGTGCTCCAGCGTGCCACGCACGGCGGCTCGACTGGCCGTCAGCAGCGCCACTTGATGCGCCTGCAAATCGCGGAATGCGCGGGAGATCGCTTGCTCGGCCGGCAGATGTCCGGGCTTGCTTGGCTGCAACAGAATCTGCAGCGCTTCGCTCGGATCGACGGCGAATTTCAGCGGGTTCTTGTTGGTGCCTTGCACGGTGGTCTGGGCCAGACGCAGCTCGTTTTTCAGCTCCGAGCGGGTACGCAGGCTCTGCTGCAAACCGCCGATGCTCTGGCGCAGCAGGCGCGCTGCGTTCAGCGCCAGCGCTTCACGTTCGTCGTGACTGAGGGCTTTGACGTCGACGCCCAGCGCCGCGCCGAAGTGCTCCCAGAAACCTTCGCTCTGACGCTCGACGGCTTTCGGCGCAGGCGCCGGCTCAGGCTCGACCGGGGCGGCAATCAGCTCCGGGACCATCAGGCTTTCCATGTCGATGCGCGCATAGTCGGCACGCTGACGGGAATCTTCCGGCTTGGCGGTGGGCGACAGCAGCTCGTCGATTTCCGAGTAGACGCGCTCTTGCTGTTCGAGGGCATTGAGCGGGTCGAGATCAAGGAACGCGTCGTCCGGAATGATGCTGCCAGCGGCGCGCGGACGGCCGACTTCGCCATCGAAGGTCGCCGGGTCACGGACCAGCCGCGCACGGATTTCGAAGTCGCCGAGAATGTAGGTGCTGCCATGCTCGATGCGCACCGGCTCGCCCTTGTGCAGGCGTGCGCCGCTGCTGCCGTCCTGGACACCGTTGCTGCTGGTGTCGGTGAGGAAGAACGAGCCTTCGCGGTAACTGACAATCGCGTGGTGATTGGACAGGTGACGCTTGCGGTCAGGGATGATCCAGTCACAGTCCTCGCCGCGCCCGATCACGCCACCGGCCTGTTTGAAGGTCCGCTGGCACAACTCGGTGGGCACGAACTGCTTGGTGTTCAGCATTTCGAAAACCAATTCCATGTTTGATGCTCCTTGCGGTCACTTGCCGCGATTGACCGCTTGCGGATCACCCAACGGGCGATAGTCGTTGTCGTTGAATTTGTAATTGCCGCTACAGCCGCCAAGGCCGCATAGAACGACGAGGGTCAGCAGGACAGCGTGCCAGTGACGAACAGACATCAGAGGGTCTCCAGGTGTAGACAAAGCACAAAGCGCCGGCCCTTGCGGGCGGCGCCGTTATTAGCGAATTCATTGTTTTGCGAGGCTCTGAACCGGGGTCTGAAGCCATGCCAGGGAGGAGCGACAACCTCCTGTGGCGAGGGAGCTTGCTCCCGCTGGGCTGCGAAGCGGCCCCAAAACCAGCCATCGCGGCGCTTCAGGACAATCGCGTTTACCGAGCTACGACTGCTGTGCAGCCGCGCCGGAGCAAGCTCTTTCGCCACAGGGAGGTTGTTCAGCTCAGGACACTTCTTCAGATCAACCATCGAAGTCTCCCAGATTGATGTTCAAGCGCCCCAGCCGATACAACAGCGTGCGTCGCGGCAGGCCCAGTTCGCGGGCGGCAAGGGTCTGGTTGCCATCGTTCTTGCGCAGGCAATCGAGGAGCAACGTGCGCTCGACCTGCTCCAGGCGTTCGCGCAGATTCAGGCCGCTGTTGTCCTCGGGCATCGGTTCCAGGCGCAGGGAAAAATGTTCGGCGAGCAACTCGCCACCCTCGCAAAGCAACACCGCGCGCTCGACCAGTGCCTTGAGTTCGCGAACGTTGCCAGGGAAGGTATAACCGCTCAGATGCTCCAGCGCCGAGTCCGACCAGCGCACCGGATCACGCTGCAAAAACGTGCAGGTCTTCTCGGCGAAATGCCGGGCCAGATCGAGGATGTCGCCTTCGCGCTGACGCAGTGCCGGCAACTCGATCGGGAATTGCGCGAGGCGGTAGTACAAGTCCTCGCGGAACTTGCCTTCGCTGACCAGCACCGCCAGATCACGGTGCGTCGCGGCGATGATGCGCACGTCGATCTTGTGCGTGTCGTTGGAACCCAGCGGACGGATCTCGCCTTCCTGCAGCACGCGCAGAATCTTCGCTTGCAGCGACAACGGCATGTCACCGATTTCATCGAGCAGCAACGTGCCGCCATTGGCCGCGTCGAACAACCCGGCGCGATCGCGATCGGCACCGGTGAAGGCGCCTTTGCGGTAGCCGAACAGCTCGCTTTCGAGCAGGTTCTCCGGAAACGCCGCGCAGTTCTGCACGATGAACGCCTGGGAGCGACGCGGGCCGCAATCGTGAATCGCCCGTGCCACCACTTCCTTGCCGGTCCCGGTCTCGCCCCGCAACAGCACGGTGTAAGGGCTGTGCAGAACCTTGCTGATCAGCGAGTAGGTCTGGCGCATCGCCGCACTTTTACCGATCAGGCCATAGCCGCTGATGCTCGGCACACTGCGTGTGGTCGTGGCCGATTCGGCCGGTGGCTGACGCAGGCGTTGCAGCAGATGCAGTTGGCCGAGCACGAACGAACCGAGCTGGCCGAGGGAATCGGCGAAACCCTGCAAGTCAGTGCGACGGCGACTGGCGCAGAGCAGCAAGCCCTCCACCGACTTGTGCTGATTGACCAGCGGCACGCACAACAGCGACTGCCACGGCGTGCTTGCCGCCGGCAGAAAACTGGTTTCGTGCAGGCTGCCGGCGAGGTCGTCGAGGCAGACCACGCGGTTCTGACACAGGGCGAACTGCAGCAGTTGCTCGCCGTTGTAATCGGCCGGCAGGCTCGCCGCCTGACGCGGTTGCAGCGCGCCGTCGAGGCACTCGGCGTTCATGCCCAGGCAGGTGTGGGTGGCGTCGAGCAGATACAGCTGGGTCAATTCGCAACCGCTCAGCTCGGCCAGGCCACGGACGAATTCACCCAGCAGCACAGCACTGTCCGCCGCCCGCGACAGACTGGCGAACTGCGCCAGCAACGCTTCGGCGTAGACCAGTGGCTGCGGCACCTGAGTGAACATCACGCCCACCTCAGACGAACTCGCAGGTCACGCTGGAGTTGCCGTCGAGCGTGGCATGCACACGCTTGAGGCTTTCGCCGGTCGCCATCGCGTCGAGCAGACGATCAGCCACCAGCGGCAGCACATGCTGATCGAGCAGATGATCGATCAGGCGCGCGCCGCTTTCGCTTTGCGTGCAGCGCTCGGACAGGTGATCGACGAGGTTCTGGCACCAGCTGAATTCCAGCTGACGACGGCTCAGACGCTCGCCGAGACGGCCGAGTTTGATCTCGATCAGCTCGCGCAGCACCGGGCCGCCCACCGGGTAGTACGGCACCACTTTCATCCGCGCCAGCAGCGCCGGTTTGAAGTGCTTGCTGAGCACCGGGCGAATGGTTTCTTCGAGGACTTCGGCGGTCGGCCGTGCGCCGTTTTCGCAGAGGTCGCTGATCTTGTCGCTGCCCAGGTTCGAGGTCATCAGGATCAACGTATTGCGGAAGTCGATTTCGCGACCTTCGCCATCGTTGGCCACGCCTTTGTCGAAGATCTGGTAGAACAGGTTGAGCACGTCCGGATCCGCCTTCTCGACTTCATCGAGCAACACCACCGAATACGGCTTCTGGCGCACGGCTTCGGTGAGCATGCCGCCCTCGCCGTAACCGACGTAGCCCGGCGGTGCACCGATCAGGCGCGAGACGGTGTGTTTCTCCTGGAACTCGGACATGTTGATGGTGGTGATGAAACGGTCGCCACCGTACAGCAGATCAGCCAGGGCTAGCGCGGTTTCGGTCTTGCCGACGCCGCTCGGGCCGACCAGCAGGAACACCCCGACCGGTGCATCCGGTTTGTTCAGACCTGCAGCGGTGGCGCGCATCGAGCGATCCAGCGCGTGCACGGCTTGTTCCTGACCGCGAATGCGGGTGCGCAGATCGGTGGCGAAACTGGCGACCTTGGCGTTGTGCTCGCGGGCCAGTTGCGCCAGTGGCACACCGGTCCAGGCGCTGATCACTTCGGCAACCAGACGCGGACACACTTCGAAGCTGACCAGACGTTCTTTGACTTGCGCGGCAGTCAACGCGGCGTGGGTTTCATGCAGCTGGGCTTCCAGCGCTTCGACGCTCTGGCCTTCTTCAACCTCGGCGACCACGGTTTCAATCACCGTGCCTTCGGCATCTTCTTCCACGCTGACGGTCGGCTCGACGGCTGCGGCTTCGCGGGCCTTGGCCAGTTGCTGACGCAGTTCCAGCAGACGCTCGGCCAGTTCTTTCTGTTCGGTCCAGAGAGTTTCCAGCGCGACCATTTCCTCTTCGGCTTCGTCCAGACGCGCTTCCAGTGCCTCCAGCGCTTCGTGGTCGATCAGCAGACCTGCCTCGGCATCGCGGCGCAGGGCCTGACGCTGACGGCCACCTTCAGCCAGTTCGCCACGCAGGCGCTCTAGGCTTTCCGGGGCGGCGGCGAGGCTGATGCGCACGCGGGCGCACGCGGTGTCGAGGACGTCTACAGCCTTGTCCGGCAGTTGCCGACCGGCCAGGTAACGCGCGGACAATTCAGCGGCGGACACCACCGCGTCATCGCGCAGGTAGATGCCGTGGCTCTTCTCGTAGACCTGGGCCAGACCACGCAGAATGGTCACTGCTTCGCTGACGGTCGGTTCGTGCAATTGCACGGGCTGGAAACGGCGGGCCAGCGCCGGGTCTTTCTCGAAGTATTTCTTGTACTCGGCCCAGGTGGTCGCGGCGATGGTGCGCAGTTCGCCACGGGCCAGCGCCGGTTTCAGCAGGTTGGCCGCGTCTGAGCCGCCAGCATTGCCGCCCGCGCCGATCAAAGTGTGGGCTTCGTCGATGAACAGAATGATCGGTTTTGGCGAGGCTTTGACCTCATCAATCACGCCTTTCAAACGACGCTCGAATTCACCTTTGACGCTGGCGCCGGCCTGCAACAGGCCCATGTCCAGCGACAGCAATTCAACGCCTTTGAGTACCTGCGGCGCTTCACCGGCAGCGATGCGCGAGGCGAGGCCTTCGACGA
This sequence comes from Pseudomonas sp. RIT-PI-o, assembly GCF_001297215.1. Classification (NCBI taxonomy): domain Bacteria; kingdom Pseudomonadati; phylum Pseudomonadota; class Gammaproteobacteria; order Pseudomonadales; family Pseudomonadaceae; genus Pseudomonas; species Pseudomonas sp. RIT-PI-o. The sequence continues at coordinate 46,911 of NZ_LHPA01000044.1, forward strand.
TGGCGGTCTTGCCGACACCGGCCTCACCGACGACGATCGGGTTGTTCTTGCGACGACGGGCGAGGATGTCGACCATCTGCCGGATCGCGCCATCGCGGCACAGCACCGGGTCGAGTTTGCCGTCGCGGGCCTGTTGGGTCAGGTTGTGGGTGAAGCGCTGCAACAGCGATTCGCCCTGCGCCGCCGGTTTGCCATTGGCCGCCGGTTGCTCCTGTTGCGACAGGGCAAATTCTTTCAGGCGATCAATGTTCAGTTTGGCGAGCAGCGGTTGATAGCGGCTGCCGGCATAACGCATCGGATTGCGCAACAAAGCGAGGATCAGCGCGGCGTCTTCGACTTGGGTCTGGCCCAGTTCGAGATTGGCCACCAGCAGTGCGTCTTGCAGCCACTGCACCAGCTCCGGGGCGAACACCGGGTTGCGCGAAGCGCTGTGTTCGACTCGCGATTGCAATGCAGCGGTCAGTTCACCGGCGTCGACGTCAGCATCTTGCAACGCGCGCGACAGCAAGCCGTTCGGGCGCTCGAGCAAGCCCAGCAGCAAGTCTTCGACGAGGATCTTGCTGCCGCCCCGGGCGACGCAACGCTCGGCCGAACGCTCCAGATCACGACGGGTTTCGGCGTCCAGCGCCTGGATGAGTTGTTGCAGGTCTACGTTGATCATGGCTCACGTCCTTAATGAATTTTGCTGCCCAGGGTCACCACGCCGTCCGCTTTTTCGCGGCCCAGCCAACTGGTCCAACCGAGGCGACAGGCGTTCTGCTCACCGATGCGCAGTTCGCGGATTTCTTCCTGGCGCAGAACCAGGCGAATGTCGTAATCGAGCGGGTCACGCAAGGTGAACCGCACCAGCGCGCAGAGCGGCTGGTAGCCGAAACCGATCGGCAGGAATTCATGGAATCGCTGCCAGTCGAGTTCGGTGATGTGAATGCGGAATTTGCCGCTGCGATCGCGCACGTGCTCGCCCAGCACCAGGTCTTCGCCGAGTACGCTGTTGGCGCGGCCCAAACGATTGCGCTGCTCGTCGAGAATTTCCACGCGGCGCTCGATGCACTGCTCGATGACCAGGTCTTCGTGCTTGAAGTAGTAACGCAGCACGGCTTCGATCAGCGCCGCCGAGTGTGCCCGCAAACTGAGCAGGCCGAGGTACGGCAGCAGGCGTTTCCAGTTGAGTTCCTTGGCCTTGCGGATCTCGTCGCCGCCCAGGCCGATCAGCGCAAAAAGTTGCGCCGAGAAGGGATCGATCGCGCCGCTCTGGAAGCTCGCGCGGTAGCGGTACTTGCGCCAGATCGGCAGCATCAGTCGTTGCAGGCGATGGTGGAACAGGTCGAGGAAATTGCGCGTCGGGTTACCGTCTTCGCTGTCGCCCAGCGCCTGCTCGCCGTAGAACGCCGGCAGCGGCGAACCGGAGCCCACCAGGCCGATCAGGTTGAAGCGCATGCGCGCGCGCATCTTGCCGTGTTCTTCGAAAAACTCCACGCGATCAACGTCGCTGCGCGGAAAACCCAGACTCGGGTTGGCCTGGAACTCGACCTGGTCGTACAGATCGTCTTCGCTCAGATGCGGGTGTGCCTCGCGCAGCCGGTCGATCACCAGCAGCACGGCCTGAAACAGCGAGTACTCGCGTATTACCTTGGTCAGCCCGCTTAAAGCAGGGGCTGCAGGCCCATACGTGGTGTCCATTGGTACACCTCTCCCTGTGTGCTTTTTACCCGCAGCTCATGGAATGAATTGAGACTGGCGTAAAGCGCGAAAAACTCGTTGAGAACCGAAGCGAAGACGAACAGGTCGCCTTCGCCGATATAGCCTTCCGGGTCGATGGTCAGTTCGGTGCGCAAACCGCGCACCGGCAGACCGCGATGCAGTCGGTCGACGTGGTGATGCTTGATGTGCTTGAGGCCGCCGAGCAGGCGTTTGCTGACCTTTTCCGCGTGCTGGTCGTAGTAGCGCGGCAGGTCGTAGGTTTCCAGAATCACCTTCAACGCATTGACGTCCGCCAGTGACAGATAGTTAAGCGACATGTTGCTGATCAGCTTCCACAGGAAGTCGCGGTTCAGCGGCGGCGCGAAGCTCGAGGTGGCCGGGGTGATGTTGCGGAAACTGAGGAATTCCGGGGTCTGCTCGCTGGCCATGCAGATGTCGCCGAGCTTGAGCTTTTTCGGCAGGTTCTGGTTGGTGCACATCAGCTCGATCGACAGCGTTTCGTGGGCTTCGGTGTGGCGGATGCCGAAGCTCAGGTAAGTGTCGAGGCCGTCATGCAACAAGGACGAGCGCTGGCGAATGCTGTAATGCGGACGGCTGTTGGGCACGTCGAAACTCGGGTCGTGCTCGAAGGATTCGAACGGCACGTATTCCTGATAACCGAGGCCGCCGGGCTTCCAGCCAGTGACGGTTTCCACCGAGAACACACCGCAGTTTTCCAGGTCGTATTCCGCCGGCAGCAACAGGTATTCGTCCTGCTTGCCGTCGAGACGGATCGGCAGTGCGTCGTGCTCGAACAGATTGACGATCGGCGTGCAGAACAGCTTCACGTTATCGAGGGTCGGACGCATGCGCATGATGCCGCTCTTGCGAATGTCGAAACGCAATTCGAGGCCGCGCATCTGCTTGAGCGTGTCTTCCGGCAGCGCCTTGAGAATGTCCAGACCGTTGACGTCGACGAACAGGAACTTGTCCTGGAAGGCGAAGTATTCCTGCAGGTAGCGATAGCCACGGAAGGTGTTCAGCGGATACGGGATCAACGCTTCTTCTTCGGCAAAGCCCACCGGTTTCACCCGGTCACCGGGAATCTTGAACGCCATCGGCTTGCCGCTGACGCCATCAATCGCCTTGCCGGCGCCGTCGAGCGGGATCAGCTCGATGCCGTCGAGGTTGCGCAGCAGGCTCAGATAAAGCATCTGGCTGATGTAGCGCTCGCCGGCGAAGTGCAGGCGCAATTTGCTCAGCTCCAGTTCACCGAGATGGCCGTCGGCGCTCATTTCCAGACGCAGGCTGAGCAGCGAGCCGTCGCCTTTCACCGAATAATTCAGCGCAGCCAGATCCAGTGGCAGCACTTCGGTCGGGTAGCAGGTGCGGAAGCGGCAGCGCACGTCATCGATCGGCTTGCTCTCGATCGGCGTATCGCGCTCAACCAGCAGCGCCGGGCCGGAACGCTTGAGCGGATCAAACTGCAGAATGCTGAACGCCGGCAGCGGGCGCATGTAGTTCGGCCACAGCAGCTGCATCAGCGAATGGCTGAGCTCCGGCAGCTCGTCATCGAGCTTCTGCCGCAGGCGCCCGGTGAGAAACGCAAAGCCTTCGAGCAACCGCTCCACATCCGGATCCCGCCCGGCCTGCCCCAGATACGGCGCCAACGCCGGACTACGCTCGGCGAAACGGCGACCGAGTTGGCGCAGTGCGGTGAGTTCGCTTTGGTAGTAGTGGTTAAAGGACACGGGGTACCTGCCTGGTAATGGAGCTCATGGAATTACCGACCTGTGAATTACGTTCAACGCCCGACTTGGTCATTGGATTGCACCTGCAGGCCGACTTGGCTGAATGCGACCTGTGATGTTTCGCAAAGCCCAGCGCAACTCGATGACTTGAGTGGTGAGGATCGCCAGCAACGTGACGCAACCTTGGGCCACGCCGTAGAACAGGGCTCTTAACGGGTTGTCGGGTAGCATCCAGAGCAGGATGAAGCCCACCATCAGAAAAAGGATGACCAGCTTGGCAACCAGATTTGGAGTCAGCGCAACGATCAGATTGACGCCCAGAAAAATGTAAAACAGTGAGTAAGTCGCAATTCCGATGGCGACGCCATGGGAGGTAAATCCGCCGTTAAAAAGCTTGTAAGCATGCACAACCGCGTAATTCAAAAATGCATAAGCCACGCATCCGAGGGCGTGGGTTAATAAACATAGGTCGAGACGGACGTAGCTGTTCATACTGCTATCAGTTTTCCAGAATCTCGTAGGGTGTATTACTGATGAAAATATTCAGCCAGCTTTCTTCCCATTGCGGCATGGAAATTACAAAAGCCTTATCTTTCTTTTCGAAGGAGATCCAAGTAATTCCAACCTCAGCATCATCTTCAAATGTACGCATATCCAATGACTGAGTATCATACAGCGGGGTTCGATATACCTTTTCTGGCTCTTTTGAATCGATAACTCTTAAATACGCCATACCACCAAGCATGAAGATCCTGCCGACACGTACATTCTCAATTGTGTAGCGGCCCGAGGGACTAGCTGTAGTTGTACTTGCAGGATAATCCAGCATTGCGTTCAAGCAATAAACGAGCAATGCAATAAACACCAAGAGCAAACTGATAGGCACTAGCCATTTCTTTTTAAGCGTAGTCATTTTTTCGCCACACCCAGTTCGACAGCGGATTGTACACGAGTAAAAATGCGCATCATTTATTCCAAACATTAATAACTGTCACGGGAACGTTTTGATATTGAACATCAGACAAAACCTGGAAATCACCGCCTTTTTTAAATTCCATCCGATATTTTACAAAGTGAGAATTTGTAATATAGAAATAACGCGAGCTTTCTATTTCCCTAAACATCGCCTGAGAATCTTCCGCACTGATATAGGGGTTTGAAGCGATGTCTGACTTCATCTGCGCTGCACCGGTATTTGCGGTGGCCGCATAGGCAGGGTTGGCTATACCATCAAAGTTCCAGAACCCCAATGGCTGACTGAAATTGTCATCCGGTGAGTCATTGAAGTCATACGCGTCCTCAGCATAAAACCCAATTCGCTCCACAAACAGCTGAATGCTATCTACGGAAATCACCAGTTTTCCTTCTGGAAATACGCGGACATTAAAGTTTGCCAGCGCAGCTCGCAACTCATCAGTCTTGTCTATCAGGCCAAATTTAACTGCTCGACTATTACTGTATCCAAACTCTTCAACCTTCCTGGCGCTCGCAAACTTAAAAGGATAGACACCCGGCGCCGAGCCAAGATACTTATCTTTAATCTTCTTGCTTATATTATTACGACCTGCAGTATTATCCCAAGCAGACTTAAGCTCTTCAATGACAGCTTTCGCAGGTTCAAACTGCATCAACCAGTCCATTTTTACGATAGTGTCATTCACGTAGGCGATGTCAGCAAGAGCAATATGGTCTTTGACCTCTTTACTCATCGCACCATCGGCGGTTGGCCATGGCGCGCCATCAAACCAGTGGCGCATAAGCTTCGCAGCAACTGGCCATTTCATCTTATCCATCGCATCAGGTATATCTGTGATTTTGAATTGACGGACAGCTGCAGACTTACCAGTTTGGTTACTGGCCGGCGTCAGACTTGATGCTATTTTCGTATCCGCCATAACAAAATCCTTTTATCCAATTACGACTTCAGATTGCTGTTCAATAGTCAACTCATAGGACTCCGCTATAGAGGACGAGATTTTTTGCGTCTTCCCGTCGGCTCCCGTGACCCCACTGATAACTTTCCCCGAGGCTGTTTTGAAGCTGTATGCCACTCCCGCCAGTGGCTTCCCAGAGTCCTGACAATTGATGACGTAGTGCTCGTTAAACGGCCATTTGATCTCCACCGGCAACGGCGGAACAAACGGCGCTGGCGAATGCGAATTGCCAATAATCACCGTCCCGGACCCAGCCGTAACCTTGTTGCCATGGGTCCCCACCGAATCAACCGTGGCGGCCGGTTTGCCGTTGATCAAAACGGTAGTGGCAAGGTCGCCGACCAGCGCACCACCACACGCCGAGGCATCGCCTTGGCGGGCGGCCGCGAGGCCGTCGAAGAATACGTCGCCGGAACCGGCGGCGATCGGGTTGGTGCCGTGGCCGGGGAGCGGGCAAGCGGTGGGGTCGGATACGCGTGCTGCGGGTTTGCCAGACATCGGGGATCTCCTTAAGTGACCTTGACTTGACCGCTGCCATCCAGGCGCGCGGAAAAACTGACCTGACGCTTGAAACCCTCGACTTCCAGCAGGCCTTCGATACTGAAGGCCAGGCGCAGTTGATCGTGGTCACGCGGCAGGGAAATGACACGCACATTGCTCAGGCGTGGCTCGTAGGCTTCGATGAAGTTTTCGATAGCCAGACGGGCCTGACTCAGGGAGTCGTGCAGGCTCAGACGCATGTCATTGAGATCGGGCAACCCGTAGTCGGCGAGCGTTTGCACGCTGCCGGCCCGGGTGCTGAGCATTTTGGCCAGATGGGCAGCCACTGACGCCATGGCACAAGCCTCAAGGCTGTTGCCCTTGCGTAGTTGTGCGTCGCCATTGAGGCGTTCGAACAGGCTGCCGTATCCGTCCATGAGTCGCTCTTACTCTTTGTCCAGCTTGCCAACCAGCGACAGGGTGAAATCGGCACCCATGTACTTGAAGTGCGGACGCACGTTCAAGCTCACGCGGTACCAGCCCGGCTCGCCTTCAACGTCGCTGACGATCACTTGCGCAGCGCGCAGCGGACGACGGCCACGCACTTCGGCGCTCGGGTTTTCCTGGTCGGCAACGTACTGACGGATCCACTTGTTCAGTTCCAGCTCGAGGTCGGTACGCTCTTTCCACGAACCGAGTTGCTCGCGCTGCAGCACTTTCAAGTAGTGAGCCAGGCGGTTGACGATCATCATGTACGGCAGTTGGGTGCCGAGCTTGTAGTTCAGCTCTGCCGCCTTGCCTTCTGCGCTGATGCCGAAGAACTTCGGCTTCTGCACCGAGCTTGCGGAGAAGAACGCCGCGTTGTCGGAGCCTTTGCGCATGGTCAGGGAGATGAAGCCTTCCTCGGCCAGTTCGTATTCACGACGGTCGGAAACCAGTACTTCGGTAGGAATCTTGGTTTCGATTTCACCCATGCTTTCGAAGTGGTGCAGAGGCAGATCCTCAACCGCGCCACCGCTCTGCGGGCCGATGATGTTCGGGCACCAGCGGAATTTGGCGAAGCTGTCGGTCAGCTTGGTACCGAACGCGTAGGCCGTGTTGCCCCACAGGTAGTGCTCGTGGCTGTTGGCAACGGTTTCCTTGTACACGAACGATTTGACCGGGTTTTCTTCCGGATCGTACGGGTTACGCAGCAGGAAACGCGGCACGGTCAGGCCAACGTAACGGGAGTCTTCCGAGGTACGGAAGCTCTGCCATTTGGCGAATTGCGGGCCTTCGAAGTGGTCTTTCAGATCTTTCAGATCCGGCAGGCCGGTGAAGCTTTCCAGGCCGAAGAATTTCGGGCCGGCGGCAGCGATGAACGGCGCGTGGGACATGCACGAAACGCTGGCCACGTACTGCATCAGCTTGACGTCTGGCGAGCTTGGCGACATGTAGTAGTTGGCGATGATCGCGCCCACCGGCTGACCACCGAACTGGCCGTATTCAGCGGTGTAGATGTGCTTGTACAGGCCCGACTGCATGACTTCCGGCGAATCTTCGAAATCGTCCAGCAGGTCTTCTTTCGAGACGTTGAGGATTTCGATTTTGATGTTTTCGCGGAAGTTGGTGCGGTCGACCAGCAACTGCAGGCCACGCCACGACGATTCCAGTGCCTGGAAATCCGGGTGGTGCAGGATCTCGTCCATCTGACGGCTGAGCTTGGCATCGATCTCGGCGATCATGCGGTCAACCATGGCCTTCTTGACCGGCTCACCGTTGTTCTGCGGCTTGAGCAGCTCTTCGATGAACGCCGACACGCCGCGTTTGGCGATGTCGTAGGCTTCGTCGTCCGGAGTCAGACGGGTTTCGGCGATGATGCTGTCGAGAATGCTGTATTCGCCGCTGGCGGCGCTCTTCTCTTGTGCTGCGCTAGTGCTCATTGTGTTGGCTTCCTTGGCTACTGGAGTCTCAGGCGTCCGGGGCTGCGGCGTTCAGGCCCAGCTCACCGAGTACGCGACCGCGGGATTCGTCGTCGGCGAGCACGCCTTCGATCGCTTTACGGAACGCAGGTGCGTTACCCAGCGGGCCTTTGAGGGCCACCAGCGCATCGCGCAGTTCCATCAGTTTTTTCAGCTCAGGCACTTGCTCGACCAGGCTGGCCGGGTTGAAGTCCTTCATCGAATTGACGCGCAGTTGCACGCCCAGCTCTTCAGTGCTGCCTTCTTCCTGCAGACGGTTCGGCACGTTCATCGTCAGGCTGAGCTCTTGCTTGGCCAGCACTTCGTCGAAGGTCATCTTGTCGATGCTGATCGGCTTGCGATCTTCGATCTTGCGCTCGTCCTTGCGGTGGGTGTAGTCACCGATTGCCAGCAGTTTCAGCGGCAGTTCAATCTCTTCCTGAGCACCGCCGGTGGCGGGTTTGAAGGTGACGTTGATGCGTTCCTTGGGGGCTACCGAGCCTTCTTTGGCCATGGCTTTTCTCCTTGCGGTTGTGGCCCTGGGGCCTATTCGAGTACCACTTCGAGGTCGAGGTGGCACAGCCTGCGATAAATCTCTTCCTTGCGTTCACGTACGGCATGGTTCTGCGGCAACAACTCGCAGCAACTGTGCAGCAGGTGCAGCACTTGCAATGCAAGCTCCGGCTCCCAGGCGTGCAGGCCTGAGTCCAGTAATGTCTGATCGAGGGTTTCGAGCTGGTTCTTGGCCAGTTCGTATTTCTTGGCCAGGAAGCACAGCCGCGCGAGGGCGAACTGCCAGAAAAAGCGTTCGCGCCCGCCGAAGGCTGATTGCAGACCCTGCTTGAGAATCTGCACGGCGGGTTTCAAACCTTCCTTGCGCAGGATCGGCTGGACGTCCTCGAGGGCTTTTTCCCAGGCCGGCTGGGTTTCGACGTTTTCGCTTTCGACCTTGCGCGGCGCGCTGGCGCTTTGCAGGTGCGGCATGACGTTGGCGGCGATCCACGCCCGGGTGGACGGATCGGCGAACGGCGCGCCGTCATGGAAGCGCAGCTCGATGATGCCCGGCAGGCGCTGAATCAAAAGCGCGAAGTGGATTTCCACTTCGCGCATGGCCAGCTCGGCGTTGAGGTTCTGCAGACATTCCCAGACCATCCTCTGGCCATCGAACCAGAACGGCGCCTTCGCCAGGCTCGCCTCCAGTTCCACCAGCAGGTCGGCGTATTTACCCTGATCGAAGCGGTCCTGATAGAGCTTGAGCTTTTCCAGCGGCAGGCCGCGCAGTACGGTGATCTGCTCGGCGTTGCGCTCGGGCACCGCATCAATGGTCATCCACAGCAGCGTACGGTTCAGGCGCAGGGCGCGCAGGTCGGTGGCCTTCTGCTTGAGCCACCAGGCGCACAACGGACGGGCGCTTTCCTGCTGCGCGCGCAGGGCTTTGTGCGCATCGCGTTCGTTGTCGATCGGCGCACCGGGGGCGAGCAATTGACTCGCGGCCTGCTTGACCTGCGCCACCGCCGCACCCACCACGCCGGGGGCCGGCTGGTTGTCGGCTGCGCGCTGGATCATGGTTTTCAGGCGACGGGAGATCGGCAGCAGCAGCGGCGCGTCATCGCCCAGATGTTCGGTGCAGGCAGCCTCGAGGCCGGCCAGGTGCTCAGAGAGCTGCCGGAACATCGGCAACTGCTCTTTGATCGCAATGTTTTCGGTGATGACCTGCTCGAGACGCGGCACCAGCCAGCCGATCGCGGCGGCGCGGGTGCGGGGTTTGAGCGGGTGGACGTCGGCCCAGTGATTTTCCGACAGATGGTGCAGCAGACCGAGGCCGGCGAGCAGCCCCGGAAAGGATTCGCGCTGATACAGCGACCACGTCAGCCAGGCGCCGACACGCAGATCCTTGGATTGGGTACGCAGCAGGTTTTCGCTGTTTTCGCGGATTTTCAGCCAGTCGATCTGCCCGCTTTCGTGCATCGACGAAGCCTTGGCCAGCTCACTTTCCAGCGCCTCGAATTCGCTCGAGAAACGAACGTCTTCGCCCGCGAAATTCTCTTTGGAAACAGAGACTTTTGCGAGTTCGAGGTAATGGGCGGAAAGTTTGCTTGAGTAGGACATCCATGGCCTTTAGTAAGGATTACAGTCAGACGCGCGAATGGAGTTCAGCAACGCGGGACAGTATCGAAGAGCAGTGAAGCGACTCATCCAATTGAGATGTGCTCTTTCAAGTGGGCGCATCGTAATCACTATGATGGCCACTAGCAAGCATCTGATTAAACAACAAGACGAAGTGTTCAGTGGGCTCTGTAGGAGATCGCCCTATATGTCACAGGGGTTTCCCTGAGGCCGCTTATTAATCAGCGCATTTTCCCTGCTCCCGCCAAACCATTGACCCAGAGCCTCCCGCGGTAGCCGGGCGAGTTTACCGGACGCTCGCATCCTCGAGCGGCGTGCAGCATGCCAAATTCAAAAAAAATAGAAGTAGGACACTTCCGAATGACTAACGGCATATTTCAACCAATCGTTCGCGACAACGAGCAGTTCAAAAAGTGCCATCACAATGATGGCATCTTGCTTATTGAAACTTCATTCTGCAACAAATACGCCCTCGCATTGCAACGTCGATAGTTATCGGTGCGGCTTTTTTATAAGCTATCGCACTTAATGGCGGGAAATACTCTGATAAAAGACAGGGATAATTCTTACAAAGATTCATATCTTGCAGGGGATTGGCTCCGGAGCCGGGCACAAGCAAATCCCCCCCTCATGAAACGCAGGTCAGGAGCTTTAACTCATGGAATTGAAACCTCTGTTTTTCGCAGCGCTCATGTGGCTGCCCATCACCCAGGCGTCAGCGCAAACCCCACCATTGGACGGCCATTATTATCTGACCGGCGCAATGGAAATGGGCGCTGAGTTGCTATTGCGCAAGGACGGGACGTTTGACGCGGGTATGGCGTATGGCAGTGCCGATGGTTTTGCCAAAGGCACCTGGAAAGTAGAGAACCAGACAGTGTGGCTGAAAAGCCAGACCAAACCCGCTTCCGACAGTGATCTGGGCGGGCTGTTCCAGGACCTGCAATTGGCAATCGAACCAAACTGTCTGGCCGTGGATTTCGGCAACGGCAAGGCTTGCTTCCGCCGCCAGTAAGTCATCAGGCAACCACAAAAAATGGGCACCCGACCGCAATCGGTGTGCCCATTTTTTTGCGGTTCTCCCCGTTATTCAGGGAAGTACGCCGCCATCAAGGATTGACGCTGTCTTTCAACGATTTGCCTGGCTTGAACGCAACGGTGTTGCTGGCCTTGATCTTGACCGGTTCGCCGGTTTGCGGATTTTTGCCGGTGCGAGCGCCGCGGTGGCGTTGCAGGAAGGTGCCGAAGCCGACCAGCGTCACGCTGTCCTTGCGGTGCAGGGCGCCGGTGATTTCTTCGAGGACGGCGTTGAGGACGCGGTTGGCCTGTTCTTTGGTCAGGTCTGCCTTTTCGGCGATTGCAGCGGCGAGTTCTGGTTTACGCATTAGTGAAGCCCCTTTGACGGTTTTTTGTTGTTATGTCCGTGCTGTTCTCGTTGGAACAGCGCCCAAGGCGCCGCAGGCTCTACTCTGCGGCAGACGGGAGTGAGAATGGCACGCCGCCAACGGCGGCGCCAGTCTCCCCAAGAGCTTTGTCGGGGCAAAAGAGCGGTGATTACGACAGAACGACCGGCATTTACGCCAGCAGCGGCGGCAGCTGTTTGTTCAAGGCCAGTTTTTCCATGACGGCCGCCCCAGTCAGGGCGTAACCGAGCAACCGACCGTCGGCACTGTGGCATAGCGCTTTGATGTCGGCGCCCTGCCCTTCGACGCTCCATACACCTTCGCTGCCCCGTGGCGGCGGCGACACCACCAGCGGGCATACCGGGGTTTTCACGGTGATCGGCATCGGCCCGTAACTGACCGCGGTCGGGTTTCCGGCGAGGGTTTGCGCCAGCGCCCGAGCGCAACTCATCAGCGGCATCACGTAGAGCAGATTGAGCCCATCGACTTCGGCGCAGTCGCCCAAGGCGAAGATGTTGGCGTGGGAAGTCTTCAGGTAACGATCGACCATCACACCGCGATTGATCTGCACGCCGGCAGCCGCCGCCAGATCGATGCGTGGGCGCAGGCCGATCGCCGAGACGACCACATCGCACGGGATGATCTGGCCGTCGGACAGGTGTGCTTCCAGGCCATCGGTGACTTTCTCCAGCCGGGTCAGCACCGGGCCGAGGTGAAACTTTGCCCCGATACTTTCCAGCCCGGCCTGCACGGCGGCCGCAGCGGCGGGATGCAAGAGCATCGGCATGACCTGCTCGCACGGCGCGACCAATTGCACCTCGTAGCCGCCAAGGATCAGGTCATTGGCAAATTCGCAGCCAATCAGCCCCGCCCCCAGCAACAACACCCGACGCTTGCCCGCCGCGGCGGCACGAAAGCGCGCGTAGTCTTCGAGATCGTTGATCGGAAACACCAGATCGCTGCCGTCGCCTTCGATCGGTACGCGCACGGTTTCCGCACCCCAGGCAAGGACCAGGTCGCGATAGGGCACGGCTTCTTCGCCGATCCACAAGCGTTTATGGCCGGCGTCGATGCCGCTGATGCGCGTGTGGGTGCGCACTTCGGCCTTCAACTGCTCGGCCATGGCGCCGGGTTCGGCCATGCTCAGGCCGTCGGCGTCCTTGTTCTTGCCGAAACCGGTGGAGAGCATCGGCTTGGAGTAAGAGCGGCCGTCATCGGCGGTGATCAGCAACAGCGGGGTTTCGCTGTCGAGCTTGCGAAACTCCCGGGCCAGGTTATAGCCCGCAAGCCCGGTGCCGATGATGACGACTGGTGCGCTCATGCCTTACTCCTTGTGTGTTTTCAGTTGATTTCGATCATTTCGAAGTCCATTTTGCCGACGCCGCAGTCGGGGCACAGCCAGTCTGCCGGTACGTCTTCCCAGCGGGTGCCCGCCGCGATGCCGTCATCCGGCCAGCCATCGGCTTCGTTATAGATCAGGCCACAGACGATACATTGCCACTTCTTCATTCAGGTACTTCCTCAGGGTTCAGGCGTAGTGCCGGCGCGGACGGTCGATGGGCGCTGCGCTGCCATCCGGCTCAGGGCGTTTTGTACTGAGGGTGCCGGGCAGATGCAAGCCTGTTCGGCGCAACGGCGGCCGGCGCCACTCGATCTTGTCGCCCGCCATGGTAAGCTCGGCGCCTCATTTGCGGCCAATAATGACTCATTGTGCAACATTCAAATGCCTGCCCCGCCCCGCTCTGGCTGAGCCAGAACCGCCTGACGCCCCGCCCCGATCCGCTGACCCTCGACTGGCTGTTCGACGAAGGTTCGCTGACCCGCCGTCTGACCCGTTTGTCCGAGGATGGCTTCAGCGTGTCGCCGTTGTTCGAAGGCTGGGACACCCTGCGCGCTGACGAATGCACAGCGCTGGATCTGGCCGAGGGCAGCGAAGGCTGGGTGCGTGAGGTGTATCTGCGCGGTCATGGCGAAGCCTGGGTGTTTGCCCGCAGCGTCGCCTCGCGCGAGGCCCTGCAAGGCGATGGGCTGCACATGGATGAACTGGGCAGCCGCTCGTTGGGCGAATTGCTGTTTTGCGATCAGGCGTTCCAGCGTCGCGCGATTGAAGTCTGCCACTACCCTGAACAATGGCTGCCGTCAGCGGTGAGAGCCCCTGAGCTGTGGGGCCGGCGTTCGCGTTTCGATCGTGGCGCGCTGAGCGTGCTGGTCGCGGAAATCTTCCTGCCGAGCCTGTGGGACGCCGCCCGCGCCCACCCGGAGAACTGCTGATGTATCAGAGCCTGCTCAAGTCCCTCAACCGTCTGAACCCGCGCGCCTGGGATTTCGTTCAGTTGACGCGCATGGACAAGCCGATCGGTATTTACCTGCTGCTGTGGCCGACGCTGTGGGCACTGTGGATCGCCGGCAAGGGTTCGCCGTCGCTGGCCAATATCGTCATCTTCGTCCTCGGCGTAGTGCTGACCCGCGCCGGCGGCTGCGTGATCAATGACTGGGCCGACCGCAAGGTCGACGGCCACGTCAAACGCACCGCACAACGGCCGCTGGCCAGCGGCCGGATCAGTTCAAAAGAAGCGCTGGTGTTCTTCGCCGTGCTGATGGGCATCAGTTTTCTGCTGGTGCTGTGCACCAACGCGCCGACCATCTGGCTGTCGCTCGGCGGTCTGGCGCTGGCGTTCACTTATCCGTTCATGAAGCGCTACACCTACTACCCGCAAGTGGTGCTGGGCGCGGCGTTTTCCTGGGGCATGCCCATGGCCTTCACCGCCGAGACCGGCGAGCTGCCAGCGGCGGCGTGGCTGCTGTGGATCGCCAATCTGCTGTGGACGGTGGGTTACGACACTTATTACGCGATGACCGACCGCGATGACGACCTGAAGATCGGCGTGAAATCGACGGCGATTCTGTTTGGCGAGGCCGATCGAGTGATCATCCTCAGCTTGCAGGCGCTGTCGCTGGGCTGCCTGGTCCTGGCCGGGTCAAAGTTCGAACTGGGCGTCTGGTTCCACCTTGGCTTGCTGGTGGCGGCCGGGTGTTACGGGTGGGAATTCTGGTACACCCGCAGCAAGGACCGCATGCGTTGCTTCAAGGCGTTTTTGCACAATCACTGGGCCGGGTTGGCGATTTTTGTCGGGATCGTGCTGGATTACGCACTGCGCTAAATACAACCCCTGTAGGAGTGAGCCTGCTCGCGATAGCGGTGTGTCAGTTGACGAAAGCATCGACTGACACACCGCTATCGCGAGCAGGCTCACTCCTACAAGGGGACCGTGGTTATTTGGCTTTGGCGACTTTCCAAGCGCCGTCCATTTTGCCGTCGCCGGTCATGTCACCGGCCTTCTTGTCCATCACGAAGGTGTACAGCGGCATGCCCTGGTAGGCCCACTGCATCGAACCGTCATCACGTTTGATCACTGTCCAGTCGCCCATGGATTTATCGCCGGCCTCAGCCTTCAGCGGTGGCCAATTCGCCGCGCATTTGTCGTTGCAGGCAGATTTGCCAGCGGAGTCCTTGGCGAAGGTGTACAGGGTCATGCCCTTGTGATCGGTGTACATGCCGTCCTTCTCCATCGCCGGATCGGCAGCCATTGCCAGTCCCGGCAATGTCAGGGCGGCGGCCATCAGCAGGGCTTTGAAAGAAGCAGTCATCTGAGTCATGGAAACCTTCTTTTGTGGTTGTCAGGATTCGGACTTAGAGCTTAGTCGAGGATGCGGACAAATGTTGCCGGCCTGAAATACTGTCACACGACTGCAATAATTCCGTTATCTAATGCGGCGCAAGACAGTTAAATGACAAGAGGATTAACCCATGGTTGGCAGGAGCATTCTGATCGTCGACGACGAAGCGCCCATTCGCGAAATGATCGCCGTGGCGTTGGAAATGGCCGGCTATGACTGCCTCGAGGCAGAGAACTCGCAGCAGGCCCACGCCATCATCGTCGACCGCAAGCCGGACCTGATCCTGCTCGACTGGATGCTGCCCGGTACCTCGGGCATCGAACTGGCCCGACGCCTCAAGCGTGACGAGCTGACCGGGGATATCCCGATCATCATGCTCACCGCCAAGGGCGAAGAAGACAACAAGATCCAGGGCCTGGAAGTCGGCGCCGACGATTACATCACCAAACCGTTTTCCCCCCGTGAACTGGTCGCCCGCCTCAAAGCCGTGCTGCGCCGCGCCGGCCCGACCGATGGCGAAGCGCCGATCGAAGTCGGCGGCCTGCTGCTCGACCCGATCAGCCACCGCGTGACCATCGACGGCAAACCCGCCGAGATGGGCCCGACCGAATACCGTCTGCTGCAATTCTTCATGACCCATCAGGAACGCGCCTACACCCGTGGCCAGTTGCTCGATCAGGTTTGGGGCGGCAACGTCTATGTCGAGGAGCGCACCGTCGACGTGCATATCCGCCGCCTGCGCAAGGCCCTCGGCGACGCCTACGAAAATCTGGTACAAACCGTGCGCGGCACCGGCTACCGCTTCTCCACAAAAGCGTAAAAAAGCAGCTGCAAGCTTCCAGCTACAAGCGGCAAATGAAAGCCGATCCGTTTTAGCCTGGAGCTTGCGGCTTGAAACTTGAAGCTGCGGCTAAGGACGCCCTCGTGAATCAAAACTGGCATGGCACCCTGATTCGCCACATGCTGTTGCTGGTCACCGCCTGCCTGGTGATCGGCCTGATCACCGGCTATTACGGCTGGAGCCTCGCGGCCGGCCTGGGTCTCTATCTGGCCTGGACGCTCAAGCAATTGCTGCGTCTGCACGAATGGCTGCGCCAGCACCAGCCCGACGAAGCGCCGCCCGATGGCTATGGTCTGTGGGGCGAGGTGTTCGACAGCATCTACCACCTGCAACGTCGCGACCAACGGGTGCGCGGGCGCCTGCAAGCGGTGATCGACCGGGTGCAGGAATCCACCGCTGCGCTGAAAGACGCGGTGATCATGCTCGACAGCGACGGCAATCTGGAATGGTGGAACCGCGCCGCCGAAACCCTGCTCGGCCTGAAGACTCCGCAGGACAGCGGCCAACCGGTGACCAACCTGGTGCGGCACCCGCGCTTCAAGGAGTATTTCGAGCAGGACAGCTTCGCCGAGCCGCTGGAGATTCCCTCGCCGACCAATGATCGGGTGCGCATTCAGCTGTACCTGACCCGCTACGGCAACAATGAACACCTGATGCTGGTCCGCGATGTCACGCGCATCCATCAGTTGGAACAGATGCGCAAGGATTTCATCGCCAACGTCTCCCATGAGTTGCGCACCCCGCTGACAGTGATCTGCGGCTACCTGGAAACCCTGCTCGACAATGTCGAAGAAGTGAACCCGCGCTGGGGCCGTGCCCTGCAGCAGATGCAGCAACAGGGCGGGCGCATGCAGACGCTGCTCAACGATTTGTTGCTGTTGGCCAAGCTGGAAGCCACCGATTACCCGTCGGACAACCAGCCGGTGCAGATCGACACGCTGCTGCAGTCGATCACCAGCGATGCGCAGCAGTTGTCCGGCGCGAAAAACCAGCGCATCACCCTGGAAGCCGACGCCCGCCTGGTGCTCAAGGGCAGCGAGGCCGAACTGCGCAGTGCGTTTTCCAATCTGGTGTTCAACGCGGTCAAGTACACCCCGGCCGAGGGCAACATCCGCATCCGCTGGTGGGGCGACGAGCAGGGCGCGCACCTCAGCGTGCAGGATTCCGGCATCGGCATCGACAGCAAACACCTGCCGCGCCTGACCGAGCGCTTCTACCGTGTGGACTCCAGTCGCAACTCCAACACCGGCGGCACCGGCCTCGGCCTGGCCATCGTCAAGCACGTGTTGTTGCGCCACCGCGCGCGCATGGAGATCAGCAGCGTGCCCGGCCACGGCAGCACGTTCACCTGCCATTTCGCCCCGGCCCAGGTGGCCAGCGCACGGGCCATCAGCGCCACCGAGTGACGCCGCCCGGCACGCGCCACTAGGCAATCGCCCGGTCAGCCGCTACATTGGCTGACTTGTGCCTGCCTTTCAGGCGCTGTCTGTCCCTACTTTCGAATCACACGGAACCCGCAAAACTCCATCATGGACCCTTCCCCTGGCTTGTCCCTCGCAACAATATTCGCCGATTTCGGCATGATCCTTTTTGCTCTGATCCTGGTTTTGCTCAACGGCTTTTTCGTTGCGGCGGAATTCGCCATGGTCAAACTGCGCTCGACCCGGGTCGAGGCCATCGCTGAACAGAACGGCTGGCGCGGACACATCCTGCGCACCGTGCACAGTCAGCTCGATGCCTACCTGTCGGCGTGCCAGCTCGGCATCACCCTCGCCTCCCTCGGCCTGGGCTGGGTCGGTGAGCCGGCGTTCGCGCACATTCTCGAGCCGCTGCTGAGCGCCATCGGTGTCGACTCGCCCGAGGTCGTCAAAGGCGTGTCGTTCTTCACCGCGTTCTTCATCATTTCGTACCTGCACATCGTCGTCGGTGAGCTGGCGCCAAAGTCGTGGGCGATCCGCAAACCCGAGCTATTGTCGCTGTGGACGGCGGTGCCGCTGTACCTGTTCTACTGGGCCATGTACCCGGCAATCTACCTGCTCAACGCCAGCGCCAACGCGATTCTGCGTATCGCAGGGCAAGGCGAACCCGGCCCGCACCATGAACACCATTACAGCCGCGAAGAACTGAAACTGATCCTGCACTCCAGCCGTGGTCAGGATCCGAGCGATCAGGGCATGCGCGTACTGGCCTCGGCGGTGGAAATGGGCGAGCTGGAAGTCGTCGACTGGGCCAACTCTCGCGAAGACCTGATCACCCTCGAATTCAACGCGCCGCTGAAGGAAATCCTGGCGATGTTCCGTCGCCACAAGTTCAGCCGGTACCCGGTGTACGACAGCGAGCGCCAGGAGTTCGTCGGTCTGCTGCACATCAAGGATCTGCTGCTGGAACTGGCGGCGCTGGATCACATTCCCGAGTCGTTCAACCTCGCCGAGCTGACCCGCCCACTGGAGCGCGTGTCGCGACACATGCCGCTGTCGCAGTTGCTGGAGCAGTTCCGCAAGGGCGGCTCGCACTTTGCCGTAGTCGAGGAGGCTGACGGCAACATCATCGGCTACCTGACCATGGAAGACGTGCTGGAAGTGCTGGTCGGCGACATTCAGGACGAACACCGCAAGGCTGAACGCGGCATTCTCGCCTATCAACCGGGCAAGCTGCTGGTACGGGGTGATACGCCGTTGTTCAAGGTCGAGCGCCTGCTCGGCATCGATCTGGATCACATCGAAGCGGAAACCCTCGCCGGGCTGGTCTACGAAACCCTGAAACGGGTGCCGGAAGAGGAAGAAGTGCTGGAAGTCGAAGGCCTGCGGATCATCATCAAGAAGATGAAAGGGCCGAAGATTGTTTTGGCCAAGGTGTTGATGCTGGATTGAGTGCAATGCGGGAAACCGCGTTGCCTGCCAAAAGATCGCAGCCTTCGGCAGCTCCTACAGGGATCGCATTCCCATGTAAGAGCTGCCGCAGGCTGCGATCTTTTGCTCTATTGCTTGCCCAGCGCAAAGTTGGGCAACGCCCCCAGCGGCTGGTTGAACTGATAGGGAATCGACACCAGCCCTTCGCCGGTATTGCGCTGCACCACGAAGTGCAAGTGCGGGCCGCTGCTGTTGCCGGTATTGCCCGACAGGGCCAGCGGGCTGCCGACCTTGACCCGCTGCCCTTCGCGCACGCTCACCGAACCCTGTTTCAGATGCAGATACACGCCCATGGTGCCGTCATCGTGCAGCACCCGGACGAAATTGCCGGAGGCATCGGTGCCGCGCCCGCTCTGGGCATTCTCGGTCTTGACCACCACCCCCGCTCGCGCGGCAATGATCGGTGTGCCCACCGGCATGGCGATGTCCATGGCGTAGCGATTCTTCGGTCCATAGTGGCTGTACTGCCCGTTGGCGCCTTGGCTGAGGCGGAACGGTCCGCCACGCCAGGGCAGCGGATAGCGATAGCTCTGCGCGGTGCCTGAGGGGTCGCCCAGCGAATACTGGAACTGCGGCGAATACACCAGCGGCTGGTCGCGGCTGATCGCTGTCAGCAGCGCCAGCCGCGTGTTGCTGCGCGGTGGCAGCACGCGACGGATCGCCTGCGCGGGCGCGCCACGCACATTGCTCGTGCCGATGAAGGCCAGCGCAACCTCGACCGGCGCGTACAGATCGTTGCGCGCAAACACCACATCAACGCCCTTCTGCTTCTTGATGTCCAGGTACACCTGGCGATCAAGGCGTTCGACCATGCGATCCTGAAAAACGAACACTTTCGCGCCTTTGCTCGGGCGGTCACTGTACGAGACCACGCCGTTGGCGTCGGTGGATTTGTAGATGGTCATGGCCATCGCCAGCTGGGAGGCCAGGCAGAGACCGCAGAAAAACAGCAGGCGCGCGAGCATGGGCAAGAGTCTGTCGAAGGAAGGCCTGGGAATCAGCCTAGCAGCTGAGACAGACCAGGCTAGTCGACAGATGTTTCAAATTGGCCAGCACACAAAGCAAAAGATCGCAGCCTTCGGCAGCTCCTACATGAGAATGCGATCCCCTGTAGGAGCTGCCGAAGGCTGCGATCTTTTGGGCCGCTGCAGTTACGCGCCGGGTACGAAATGCTTCTGCGCCGTGCCACGGGCGATCAGGCGCGAGATGTAGTCGAGCTTCTGTGCGTCCTGGTCGACGAAGCGGAAAGTCAGTTGCAGCCAGTCGCTGTCGGCTTTCTGCTCGTGGGCGACGATGGCGTGCAGGTAACCATTGAGGCGAGCGATCTCGGCGTTGTCGCCCTGCTCCAGATCGAGCACGGCGCTGTCGAGGATCTGCGGCAGGGTTTCGGTGCGCTTCACTACCAGCAGCGCTTCCTTGATGCTCAAGGCCTTGATCACGCATTGCTGGGTGCCGCTCGGCAGGCGCAGCTGGCCCTGACCGCGACCACCTACCGGCGCTTTCGAGGCGCCAGCTGCCTGCACCGGCGGGCTGTTGAGCAAACCACGCGAGGGTGCAGCGGCGGCTGCGGGAGCGGCGACAGGCTTGGCAAACGGGTTGGCTGCAGCGGCGGCCGGGGCGCCGCCGACCACGGCAGGCTTGCCACCGGTCAGTGCGCTCAGGGAATCGTTGCCGAACGCTGAATTCATCTTCGTCGGTGCGCTGTTCATCAAGGTGTCGAGCTTGCCGACCTTGTTCAGCGCCTGCTTGACCTTGGTCAGCAATTGCTCGTTGGTGAACGGCTTGCTGACGTAACCGGATACGCCGGCCTGAATCGCCTGCACGACGTTTTCCTTGTCGCCACGGCTGGTGACCATGATGAACGGCATGGTCTTGAGGTTGTCCTGCTCGCGGCACCAGGTCAGCAGTTCGAGGCCGGACATTTCCGGCATTTCCCAGTCGCACAGCACCAGGTCGAAGGCTTCTCGGGCCAGCATGGCCTGGGCCTTTTTGCCGTTGATGGCGTCCTCGGTGCGAATCCCCGGGAAGTAATTACGCAGGCACTTTTTCACCAGGTCACGAATGAACGAAGCGTCGTCCACGACCAACACACTGATCTTGCTCATCCAACACCCCTATTAAAATCCCGGCAAGCATAACGCTGGCTGATGGCACATTGCCAAAACTCTTCAGTCACGCCGGGACTTTTCGTTCGCGGGTGCTGCTTTTTAATTCGCTTTAATTCGCCTCCGCCTTTGAAAAGCAGAAACAAAAACGCCCGGCCAGAGGGCCGGGCGCTTTTCTCAGGCAATCTTACTTATCGTCAGCTTCGCCCGGAACATTAGCGGTTTCAGCACTTGTGCCTTCAACTTCTTCCTTCATGCGCTTGAGGCCCATGTGGCGCACATCGGTGCCGCGCACCAGGTAGATCACCAGTTCCGAGATGTTGCGCGCATGATCGCCGATGCGCTCCAGCGAACGCAGGACCCAGATAATGCTCAGCACCCGGGAGATAGAGCGCGGGTCTTCCATCATGTAGGTGGCCAGCTCACGCAGGGCGGTCTTGTATTCGCGGTCGATGATCTTGTCGTACTGCGCCACCGACAAGGCCAGATCAGCGTCGAAACGCGCGAAAGCGTCCAGCGCATCGCGAACCATGTTGCGCACCTGGTCGCCGATGTGACGAACCTCGACGTAACCGCGCGGCGCTTCGCCTTCTTCGCACAACTGGATGGCACGGCGGGCGATCTTGGTGGCTTCGTCGCCGATACGCTCAAGGTCGATCACCGACTTGGAAATGCTGATGATCAAACGCAGGTCGGACGCCGCCGGCTGACGACGGGCGAGAATGCGCAGGCATTCTTCGTCGATGTTGCGTTCCATCTGGTTGATCTGATCGTCGATCTCACGGACCTGCTGAGCCAGACCGGAGTCGGCTTCGATCAGCGCTGTGACCGCATCGTTGACCTGCTTCTCGACCAGCCCGCCCATGGCAAGGAGGTGGCTGCGCACTTCCTCCAGTTCAGCGTTGAACTGCGCGGAAATGTGATGGGTAAGGCCTTCTTTGGAAATCATTGTTCGCTCCGCGAAAGTTGCAAGCTTCAAGCTGCAAGCTTCAAGCAGTTATGTATAAGTCCTGATATCGCACCAATTCTTTCTTGCCGCTTGAAGCTTGCGGCTTGCCGCTGCTGCAATCAGCCATAGCGACCGGTGATGTAGTCTTCGGTCTGCTTCTTCGCCGGATTGGTGAACAGAGTATCGGTGTCGCCGAATTCCACCAGTTTGCCCATGTACATGAACGCGGTGTAGTCGGACACCCGCGCGGCCTGTTGCATGTTGTGGGTAACGATGACGATGGTGAACTTGGACTTGAGCTCGTAGATCAGCTCTTCGACTTTCAGCGTCGAGATCGGGTCGAGGGCCGAGCACGGTTCGTCGAGCAGCAACACCTCCGGCTCGACCGCGATGGTGCGGGCGATGACCAGACGCTGTTGCTGACCACCGGAAAGGCCAAGGGCCGAGTCGTGCAGGCGGTCCTTGACTTCATCCCACAGCGCCGCGCCTTTCAACGCCCACTCGACCGCCTCGTCGAGAATGCGCTTCTTCTTAATGCCTTGAATGCGCAAGCCGTAGACCACGTTTTCGTAGATGGTCTTCGGGAACGGATTGGGCTTCTGGAACACCATGCCGACACGACGACGCAACTCGGCAACGTCTTCGCCCTTGCGATAGATGTTGTTGCCGTACAGGTTGATCGCGCCCTCGACGCGGCAGCCGTCGACCAGATCGTTCATCCGGTTGAAGGTACGCAGCAGCGTCGACTTACCGCATCCGGACGGGCCGATGAACGCGGTCACGCGCTGCTTCGGGATGTTCATGCTGACGTCGAACAGCGCCTGTTTCTCGCCGTAGTACAGGCTCAGGCCCGGCACTTCGATGGCAACGGTTTCCTGCGCCAGGTCCAGGCTCTGTTTGTCGCGGCCCAGGGCAGACATGTTGATGCCGTGGCTGTGTGTTTCGTGCTGCATGGGAGGCTCCCTGTGCTAACAAATTCGGTTCGTTTTTTGTAGGAGTGAGCCTGCTCGCGATCCAAGCGCTGCGGTTTGTCTATCAAACCGCGGTGTTGCCATCGCGAGCAGGCTCACTCCTACATGAGAAATCAGCTGTCCAGTGCTTTGTATTTTTCGCGCAGGTGGTTACGGATATACACCGCCGACAGGTTCAACGTCGCGATCACCAGCACCAGCAGCAGCGCGGTGGCGTAGACCAGCGGGCGGGCGGCTTCGACGTTCGGGCTCTGGAAGCCGACGTCATAGATGTGGAAGCCCAGGTGCATGATCTTCTGGTCCAGGTGCAGGTACGGGTAGTTGCCGTCCACTGGCAGCGACGGCGCCAGTTTCACCACACCCACCAGCATCAGCGGCGCCACTTCACCGGCGGCGCGCGCCACGGCGAGGATCATGCCGGTCATCATTGCCGGGCTGGCCATCGGGATAACGATTTTCCACAGCGTTTCCGCTTTGGTCGCGCCGAGGGCCAACGAACCTTCACGCACGGTACGCGGGATACGCGCCAGACCTTCTTCGGTCGCCACGATCACCACCGGCACTGCGAGCAAGGCCAGAGTCAGCGAGGCCCAGAGCAGGCCCGGCGTGCCGAAGGTCGGTGCCGGCAATGCTTCAGGGAAGAACAAGCGGTCGACCGAACCACCCAGCACGTAGACGAAGAAGCCCAGGCCGAACACGCCATACACGATCGCCGGTACGCCGGCGAGGTTGTTCACCGCGATACGAATGACGCGAGTCAGGGTGTTCTGTTTGGCGTATTCGCGCAGGTACACCGCCGCCAGCACGCCGAACGGGGTGACGATCATCGCCATGATCAGGGTCATCATCACGGTGCCAAAGATCGCTGGGAAAATCCCGCCTTCAGTGTTGGCTTCACGGGGATCATCGGAGAGGAATTCCCAGATTTTGCTGAAGTAGAAACCGACCTTGGTCAACGTGCTCATCGCGTTCGGCTGGTAGGCGTGAACCACTTTGCCCAGACCGATTTCAATCTCTTTGCCGTTGGCATCGCGAGCGGTCAACGCGTCGCGGTTGAACTGCGCATGCAGATCGGCCAGACGCGCCTCGATGTCCTGATAGCGCGCGTTCAACTCGGCGCGCTCGGATTCCATGTCCGCTTGTGCGGTGGCGTCGAGTTTGCCTTCAAGCTCCAGCTTGCGGCCGTGCAGGCGGATGCGTTCGAGGCCGGCGTTGATCGCGCCGATGTCGACTTTCTCCAGCGATTTCAGTTGTGCAGCGAGGCCGTTCACGCGGTCGATGCGCGCTTGCAGTTCAGGCCATGCGGCCTCGCCCTCGGCGATGACCTTGCCGTCCTGTTTGACGTTGACCAGGTAGCCGTAGAAGTTGCCCCACTCACGACGCTCGATCGCCATCAGCTCGGGCGGCGTGGTCTGATTGGTCAGCCACTCGCCGACGATCCAGGTGAAGTCGTTGCCGTTCAGATCACGGTTGCCGACCTTGATCAGCTCGCGGGTCATGAATTCCGGGCCTTCGTCCGGCACCGGCAGGCCGGCACTCTTCAGACGGGCACGCGGCACTTCTTCTTTTTGCACCACTTCGCCGATCACCAGGTGATTGGCCTGGCCCGGTACGTCGTAATGCGCGTGGATCAGATCCGCCGGCCAGAAGTGACCCAGACCGCGCACGGCAATCACTGCCAACAGGCCAATGGTCATGATGACCGCGATGGACACCGCGCCACCGCTGATCCAGACGCCGGGGGCGCCGCTCTTGAACCATCCTTTCAGGGAGTTCTGTTTCACAGACTTCTACCTTTGCTTAAAGCGACGAGTATTTCTTGCGCAGACGCTGACGAATCAGTTCTGCCAGGGTGTTCATGACGAAGGTGAACATCAGCAGCACCAATGCCGAGAGGAACAGCACGCGGTAGTGGCTGCCGCCGACTTCCGACTCGGGCATTTCCACCGCGACGTTGGCGGCCAGGGTGCGCAGGCCTTCGAACAGGTTCATCTCCATGACCGGGGTGTTGCCGGTGGCCATCAGCACGATCATGGTCTCGCCGACCGCACGGCCCATGCCGATCATCAGTGCCGAGAAAATGCCCGGACTGGCGGTCAGGATCACAACGCGGGTCATGGTCTGCCATGGCGTGGCGCCGAGGGCCAGAGAACCCAGGGTCAGGCCGCGCGGCACGCTGAACACGGCGTCCTCGGCGATCGAGTAGATGTTCGGGATCACCGCAAAACCCATGGCCAGACCGACCACCAGAGCGTTGCGCTGGTCGTAGGTGATGCCCAGGTCGTGGGAAATCCACATGCGCATGTCGCCACCGAAGAACCAGTTCTCCATGAACGGACTCATGTACAGCGACAGCCAGCCCACAAACAGGATCACCGGAATCAGCAGCGCACTTTCCCAGCCATCCGGGACTTTCAGGCGGATCGACTCGGGCAGGCGGCTGAAGGTGAAACCGGCGACGAGGATGCCGATCGGCAGCAGCATCAACAGGCTGAAAATCCCCGGCAGATGACCTTCGACATACGGCGCCAGGAACAGGCCGGCGAAGAAACCGAGGATCACCGTCGGCATCGCTTCCATCAGCTCGATCACCGGTTTGACCTTGCGGCGCATGCCCGGGGCCATGAAGTACGCGGTGTAGATCGCGGCAGCGACGGCCAGTGGTGCCGCCAGCAACATCGCGTAGAACGCGGCTTTCAGGGTGCCGAAGGTCAGCGGCGACAGGCTCAGTTTCGGTTCGAAATCGGTGTTGGCCGCCGTCGATTGCCAGACGTATTTAGGCTCGTCGTAGTTCTCGTACCAGACCTTGCTCCACAACGCGCTCCACGAAACTTCCGGGTGCGGGTTGTCGAGCAGCAGCGGTTGCAGCTTGCCGCCGGCTTCGACGATCACCCGGTTGGCGCGTGGCGACAGACCGAACAGGCCCTGGCCTTCAACTACCTGATCAACCAGCAAAGTGCGGTGCGCGGTGCTGTGGAACACGCCGAGCTTGCCGCTGGCATCGAGGGCGAGGAAGCCTTTGCGGCGTTCTTCGGCAGCGATTTCAACGATCGGTGTGGTGCCCATCTGGAAAGTGCGGATCTGCTTCAGGCGCAGCTCGCCATCGGTGTCGCGGGCCATGAACCACTGGGCCAGACCGCCCTTGGAATCACCGACGATCAGCGAGATGCCGCCGACCAGTTGCCCAGTCGCAGTGACTTCGGCGTCGGCATTTTCCAGCAGTTTGTAGCGGCCGTTGAGGCTCTTGTCGCGCAGGCTGAACACGTCGGCCTGGGCACGTCCATTGACCACGTACAGCCATTGCTGACGCGGGTCGACGAAGATGTTTTTCACCGGCTCGGTCATCTGCGGCAGATCGATACGCTTCTGCTCGTTGGTGACTTCGCCGGTCATCATGTTTTCTTCGCTGGTCAGCGAGAGCACGTTGAGTTGCGAACCGGTGGAGCCGACCAGCATCAGCGTCGAGTCGGTGGCGTTGAGGCTGACATGCTCCAGCGCGCCGCCGCTTTCATTCAGCGCGATCGGCGCCTCACCGTACGGGTATTCGATGGCCGGGCTGATGGTTTTCTTGCCATCCGGGTAGCTGACTTTATAGGTGTGACGGAACACCAGCGCCTGGCCGTTGGACAGGCCTACGGCCACCAGCGGATGGCCCGGCTGATCTTCGCCAATCGAAGTCACCGTGGCGCCCGCCGGCAATGGCAGGTCGACGCGCTTGAGTTCAGCGCCACTGTCGATATCGAAAAACAGCGCCTGGCCCTTGTCGGAGACGCGCATGGCCACCTGATTCTGCTCCTCGAGCGAGATCATCAGCGGCTTGCCGGCGTCCTGCATCCAGGCCGGGGTGATCGAGTCTTTCGCGGTCAGGTCGGCACCCTGGAACAAGGGCGCAACGACATAAGCGAGGAAAAAGAAAATCAGGGTGATTGCCGCGAGCACCGCCAGGCCGCCAACAAGGACGTACCAGCGGGTGAAGCGATCCTTGAGCGCGCGAATGCGACGCTTGCGTTGCAGCTCAGGCGTATTGAAATCAATGCGCTTGGGAGGGGAAGACGTAGTCATTGGGGAATTGGCCAGATCATTCATGCGCACACCCTAGCGATCCTGTATGACAGAAAGATGACAGTGCAGTGACGCAGCAAATCCGCCGCCAGCGGGATGCAGGAGGAGGATCGAAAAATTCGATGTCGTGAAACCTGTGCAGGAGCTGTCGAGGGAACCGAAGCTGCGATCTTTTGATCTTGCGATCAGAAGCCAGATCAAAGGATCGCAGCCTCGGTTCCCTCGTCAGTTCCTACAGGGTTTCAGCAGGTCCGGGTTTTGCCCCCGGATCCAAAGTGTTATTTCTTGGCGACCGCGCCGCCTTCCTGCAGACCCAGGTCAGCCAGAGCTTTGGCAGCAACCTTGGCTGGCAGCGGGATGTAGCCGTCTTTCACTACCACTTCCTGGCCCTGTTTCGACAGCACCAGCTTCACGAACTCGGCTTCCAGCGGGGCCAGAGGCTTGTTCGGGGCCTTGTTGACGTAAACGTAGAGGAAGCGCGACAGCGGATACTTGCCGTTCAGGGCGTTTTCTTCGGTGTCTTCGATGAACTCGGAGCTGCCTTTCTTGGCCAGAGGTACGGTTTTCACGCTGGCGGTCTTGTAACCGATGCCCGAGTAACCGATGCCGTTGAGCGAGGAGCTGATCGACTGCACTACCGACGCCGAACCTGGTTGCTCGTTGACGTTAGGCTTGTAGTCGCCTTTGCACAGGGCTTCTTCCTTGAAGTAGCCGTAGGTGCCGGAGACCGAGTTGCGGCCGAACAATTGCACTGGCTTGTTGGCCAGGTCGCCGGTCACGCCCAGATCGCCCCAGGTTTTCACGTCGGCCTTGGCGCCGCACAGGCGGGTCGACGAGAAGATCGCATCAACCTGTTCCATGGTCAGGTGCTGGATCGGGTTGTCCTTGTGCACGAACACCGCCAGGGCGTCCACGGCAACCGGGATAGCAGTGGGCTTGTAGCCGTACTTCTGCTCGAAGGCCGCCAGTTCGGTGTCCTTCATCTTGCGGCTCATCGGGCCCAGGTTAGAGGTGCCTTCGGTCAGCGCAGGTGGTGCAGTGGCCGAGCCTGCTGCCTGAATCTGGATGTTGACGTTCGGGTATTCTTTTTTGTAGTTCTCGGCCCAGAGGGTCATGAGGTTGGCCAGGGTATCGGAACCGACGCTGGACAGATTGCCCGACACACCAGTGGTCTTGGTGTAGCTCGGGATAGCAGGGTCAACAGCGGCGAACGCGTTGGCAGTCGCAACGCCAGCAGCGACAAAAGTCATTGCCGCCATCAAACGCTTCAGTTTCATGCCTTACTCCTAGCAGATAGGGTGTGTTAAGTCGGGGCCAAGTATCGGCAGGCCATGTGAACACTCTATGGCTGAAATATGACAATTGGATGAAAGGCCAGCATCGGTTATTGCTAAGTGATTTGTGGCGCCTCATTCGCGAGCAGGCTCGCTCCCACAATTGAAATGCATTCCAACTGTGGGAGCGAGCCTGCTCGCGAAGACGTCGGAATTGCTGGAGGATATCTCGGGTCAGCGACCCTTCTTCCACAGCCACGCTCCCACCACCATCCCCATCCCGCACAACACCGCTACGTAGTAAGCCGGCCCCATCGCGCTTTCCTTCAACAGCAGGCTCACCACCATCGGCGTCAAGCCACCGAAAATTGCGTAAGCGACGTTGTACGAAAACGACAACCCGCTGAATCGCACCACCGGTGGGAACGCCTTGACCATCACGTACGGCACTGCGCCAATCGTGCCGACCAGCAGACCGGTCAATGCGTACAGCGGGAACAGCCAGTTCGGGTGGTCGGCGAGGCTGTGGTAGAAGGTCCAGGAGCTGATCAGCAGGCCCAGGCAACCGAACACGAATACGCGACCGGCGCCGAAGCGATCAGCCAGTGCGCCGGCGCCGATGCAGCCGAGGCTGAGGAAGACGATCGCCAGGCTGTTGGCTTGCAGCGCGGTGGTTGGCGAGAAGTGGTAGACCGTTTGCAGCACGGTCGGGGTCATCAGAATCACCACGACGACGCCTGCCGACAGCAACCAGGTCAGCAGCATCGAGATGGCGATGGCGCCGCGGTGGTCACGCAGTACCGCGCGCAGCGGCACTTCTTCGGCCAGTGCCTTGCGCAGTTGCAGTTCGGCGAATACCGGGGTTTCGTGCAGCCAGCGGCGCAGATACACCGAGAACAGGCCGAACACGCCGCCAAGCAGGAACGGAATTCGCCAGGCGTAATCCGACACTTCAACGGGCGTATAAATGCTGTTGATCGCCGTGGCGACCAGCGAGCCAAGGAGGATGCCGGCAGTCAGACCGCTGGTGAGGGTGCCGCAGGCGTAGCCGATGTGCTTTTGCGGTACGTGTTCGGAAACGAAGACCCACGCCCCCGGCACCTCACCGCCAATCGCGGCGCCCTGGATCACCCGCATCAGCAGCAACAGGATCGGCGCCCAGATGCCGATCTGCGCGTAGGTCGGCAGCAGGCCCATGATCAGCGTCGGTACGGCCATCATGAAAATGCTCAGGGTGAACATTTTCTTGCGCCCCAGCAGGTCGCCGAAGTGCGCCATGACGATGCCGCCCAGCGGCCGCGCCAGATAGCCGGCCGCAAAGATGCCGAAGGTCTGCATCAAGCGCAGCCACTCGGGCATGTCGGCCGGGAAGAACAGCTTGCCGACCACCGTGGCGAAGAAAACAAAGATGATGAAATCGTAGAACTCCAGCGCCCCGCCAAGGGCGGACAGCGACAGAGTCTTGTAGTCATTGCGGGTCAACGGTCGTGCGGGTTGCTCGGGCTGCGCGAGGCTCGAAGGCGCTGTGGTCATGGCAAGGGCTTCTCTTATAGTCGAATCTGTCGCCACAACAACGCTGGCGGTGGCTTGGACAGGTTCGGCACCATAGCAAATTGTTCGAAAAAGCACATAGAGGTGCGTAATTGACGGTCGAAATCAGAACCGGGTGGTCGTCGCGGGGTCTATCGACCGATATACTCGCCACCTGCGCAGGATTTGTAAGAGGTTACTGTGCGAAAACGTTGTTGGCCCGTCCTTTGCTCGGGATTTAGCCTTTTTCGCAGAGTTTCCCTTTAGGCGCCTGATGGAAAACGTGACGAACGCAGTGTGTTCGGTGTTGAATCGTTTTTCTTGAAGACGGCTACCACCCGCAATACCCACGAAGAGTCACGGGTCAGAGGCCCCTCGGCATGATAGAGCTCGAACAAGAAGATCCGATCCCACAGGGCGACCTGGCCCTGCAAATCACCGCACTTCCGCGCGAAACCAATGGCTTTGGCGATATTTTCGGCGGCTGGCTGGTCGCGCAAATGGATCTGGCCGGCACCGCCATGGCCAGCCGTGTTGCCGGTGGCCGCGTCGCCACCGTCGCCATCGACCGCATGGCGTTTCTCGTGCCGGTCGCCGTAGGCGCGCAGTTGTCCTTTTATACCCAGACCCTGGAAATCGGCCGCAGCTCGATCCAGATGATGGTCGAAGTGTGGAGCGATGACCCACTGTCCAGCGAATGGCGCAAGGTTACCGAAGCGGTTTTCGTCTTCGTTGCCATCGACGGCAGCGGTCGCACCCGCTCGGTGCCGCCACGCGCGCGTTAAACCTCGCGGCCGTTTTGCGGTCGATAGTCGTCCCCAGTGTCTGATCGAGAGTTGCCCATGAACACGCCCAACGTTGAAGCCGTCAAACAGGATGAACTGAACTGCTGGCGCATCCGCCACGGCAAGGCCGAAGTGCTGGTGGCCCAGCAAGGCGCGCACATCCTCAGTTATCAGATCGACGGCCAGCCGCCGATCATCTGGCTCAACGACAAGGCCGAGTTCAAGACCGGCAAGAGCATTCGCGCCGGTGTGCCGGTGTGCTGGCCGTGGTTCGGCAAGTTCGAACGCAACCCGCACAGCGTGCAGGTCATGTATACCGGCGAACAACCGGCCCCCGCGCACGGTCTGGTGCGGGCGATGGACTGGGAGTTGGGCAACATCGAATCAGAGGCTGACGGCATCAAGGTCGAGTTCAGGCTGCCCTACCCGGAAGGCGGCCTGCCGGGCTGGCCGCACGAGGTCGATCTGACCCTGACCCTGCATCTGGCGGATCAATTGCACTACAGCCTGACCAGCCATAACCGTGGTACTGACACCGTCACATTGAGTCAGGCGCTGCACACGTATTTCGCCGTGAGTGACGTGCGCACTGTGCATGTCGACGGCGTGGCCGGGCTGAATTACATCGAGACCCTGGATGACTGGAACACGGCCAGCCAGAGCGGCGATCTGCATTTCAGTGGCGAGACCGACCGCATCTACCTTGACGCTCCGCCACAGCTGAGCATCGTTGATCCGACCTGGGAACGACGCATCGTGCTGACGGCTACAGGCTCGCGGACTGCGGTGATCTGGAACCCGTGGATCGACCGCGCCGCCGCATTGCCCGACATGGACAACGACGGCTGGCAGCGCATGCTGTGCATCGAGACGGCGAATGTGATGGATGACATCGTGAGCCTGGCGCCGGGTGCGAGCCACACCATGGGCGTCAGCGTCGCCAGCAAACCACTTTAAGATCAAAAGATCGCAGCCTTCGGCAGCTCCTACAGGGCGTACATCAATCCCATGTAGGAGCTGCCGAAGGCTGCGATCTTTTGCTTTAAAGGTCAGCCTCCTCCACCACCCGCACCTTATCCGCTTCCAGCGCATAGGCCGCATCCGCCAGGTCATTACTGACCTTTTCGATTTTCAGCGTGCCGGTCACCCAGAGCGGTGTATAGATGTCGTCCAGCTTCAAGCCTTTCGGATAACGCACCAGCACCAGTTGATTCGGCGGCGGTGGCGGCACATGGATGCACGCGCCCGGATACGGCACGAGGAAGAACAACGTGCTACGGCCCTTGGCATCGGATTCCAGCGGCACCGGGTAGCCACCGAGGCGGATGTGCTTGTCGTTCATCGACGCCACGGTTTTCGTCGAATACATCACCGCCGGCAGACCTTTTGCCTGCTTCATCCCACCCTTCTCGGTGAAGGTGCCAGTGGCCTCGGGGGAGTTGTGGTCGATTTCAGGCATGGCCTCGAGGGCCTTCTGGTCCGACTTGGGCATCAGTTCCAGCCAGTCGGTTTCCGGCAGTTCGCCGGCGTGGGCGAGATGGCTGCCCAGCAAAAGGAGAGTCAACAGAAGACGGCGCATGAAGGTGCTCGGCAGGCAAGGGAATGAACGGTGAGTCGCCGCGCATTCTAGCCCTCCCGGCCGCGATGGCCGAGAGTGCTTTGTCGCTTTCGATCAGTTCTTTTTGATCAGACCGTAGATCACCAGCAACACGACAGCGCCGACCAGTGCGCCGAGGAAACCCGCGCCCCCCCCCCCCTGATAGACCCCCAGAGCCCGGCCGCCGTTGGGGGCTGCCAGCGAACCGCCGATACCGAGCAGGATGGTCATGATCCAGCCCATGCTGTCATCGCCCGGTTTCAGGAACCGAGCCAGCAGGCCGACGATCAAGCCGATAAAGATGGTTCCGATAATTCCCATGGCATTTCCCTCTGATTTGGTAGATATGCGAAAGCCTAGACAGACTTTGGCATCCTGCCATGAGAGAACGGCGGCCCTTGAATGGTTCCGCCGCTGCCACATGAAACCGTTTTTACTCGGCGATCAGCGCTTCGACCTTGATGATCTGCGCCTGTAGCGTGGCCATGTCGGCGCAACGCAGGTTGGCGTGGCCGACCTTGCGTCCGGCCTTGAAGGCCTTGCCGTAGTGATGCAGATGGCAGTCTTCGATGGCGATGACTTTCTCAACCGGCGGTACCACGCCGATGAAGTTGAGCATCGCGCTCTCGCCGACCTTGGCGGTCGAACCCAGTGGCAGGCCGGCCACGGCGCGCAGGTGGTTTTCGAACTGGCTGCACTCGGCGCCTTCGGTGGTCCAGTGCCCGGAGTTGTGCACGCGCGGGGCGATTTCGTTGGCTTTCAGGCCACCGTCGACTTCAAAGAATTCGAAAGCCATCACGCCGACGTAGTCGAGGTGCTTGAGCACACGGCTGGAATAATCTTCCGCCAGTGTCTGCAACGGGTGATCGGTGCTGGCGACGGACAGCTTGAGGATGCCGCTGTCGTGGGTGTTGTGCACCAGTGGATAGAACTTCGTTTCACCATCGCGAGCACGCACGGCGATCAGCGACACTTCGCCGGTGAACGGCACGAATCCTTCCAGCAGGCAGGCAACGCTACCCAGTTCGGCGAAAGTACCCGCCACGTCTTCCGGCTTGCGCAGGACTTTCTGGCCCTTGCCGTCGTAACCCAGGGTGCGGGTTTTCAGCACGGCCGGCAGACCGATGGAAGCGACGGCGGCTTCCAGATCGGCTTGCGACTGGATGTCGGCGAAGGCCGGGGTCGGAATGCCGAGGTCCTTGAACATGCTTTTTTCGAACCAGCGATCACGGGCGATGCGCAGCGCTTCGGCGCTCGGGTAGACCGGCACGAATTGCGAGAGAAACGCCACGGTTTCGGCCGGGACGCTTTCGAATTCGAAGGTCACCAGATCGACTTCATCGGCCAGTTGGCGCAGATGATCCTGATCGCCGTAATCGGCCCGCAGGTGTTCGCCCAGTGCGGCCGCACAGGCGTCCGGCGCAGGGTCGAGAAAAGCGAAGTTCATGCCCAGCGGAGTGCCCGCCAGGGCCAACATGCGACCCAACTGGCCGCCACCGATTACACCGATCTTCATCTCAACAACCTCAGGCAATACGTGGGTCTGGATTGTCCAGGACGCTGTCTGTCTGCTCGGCACGGAAGGTTTTCAGTACCGCGTGGAACTGCGGGTGCTTGGCGCCGAGGATGCTCGCCGAGAGCAGCGCGGCGTTGATCGCGCCGGCCTTGCCGATGGCCAGGGTGGCGACCGGAATGCCCGCGGGCATCTGCACGATCGACAGCAGCGAATCGACGCCCGAGAGCATGGCCGACTGCACCGGCACGCCCAGCACCGGCAGGTGGGTCTTGGCCGCACACATGCCTGGCAAGTGGGCTGCGCCACCGGCACCGGCGATGATCACCTCGATGCCGCGGCTTTCAGCCTCTTCGGCGTACTGGAACAGCAGATCCGGGGTGCGGTGGGCGGAGACCACCTTGACCTCGTACGGGATGCCGAGCTTTTCCAGCATATCGGCGGTGTGGCTAAGGGTGGACCAATCGGACTTGGAGCCCATGATCACGCCAACCAGTGCACTCATCGTCGCGCCTCTTCTCTCTGGAGCGCCCGCAGGCGCGTCATAAAACAACAAGCCACGCAGGTTGCGTGGCTTGATTGTGCGAAAAATGGCCGGACGTGCCGGCCGAAGGCCGCGCAGTATACCGCAAAGAAAGCAATAAACAGCCCCCGAAACGACCATCTGTCAAATGAGCGAAAGGCCCGGTTTTATTGACTTGAAGGTCAGCGCCGCAACACCACAAATCCCTGTAGGAGTGAGCCTGCTCGCGATGGCGGTGTGTCAGTCACATCATCGTTGAATGTGCAGACGCTATCGCGAGCAGGCTCACTCCTACAAAGGGTCCGCGTAGGGTCAGGAAGCTTGTGCAGCGCCGCCTTCAAGCTTGCGCCACAGCAACCGCACGTTGGCCTTGCGCACCAGGGCGCAGCGGTACAGGCGGATCTCCAGCGGCACATGCCATTGCGGGCCGCCACAGACCACCAGTTCGCCGCGCGCCAGTTCGGCGCGTACGCTCAGTTGCGGCACCCAGGCGATACCCAGGCCTTCCAGCGCCATGCTCTTCAGGCTGTCGGCCATGGCGGTTTCGTAGATCGTGGTGAAGCGCAGCTGGCGCTGGCGTAGCAGGCCGTTGACCGAACGGCCGAGAAACGCCCCGGCGCTGTAAGCCAGCAACGGCACGCTCGCCTCACCTTCCAGATCGAACAATGGCTTGCCATCCAGATCCGCCGCGCACACCGGCAGCATCTCGGTCTGGCCCAGGTGCAGCGAGGGGAAGATTTCCGGGTCCATCTGCATCGCCGAATCCGGGTCGTAGAACGCCAGCATCAGATCGCAGCCACCTTCGCGCAGCGCATGCACGGCGTCGCCAACGTTGGTCGCCACCAGCCGCGTGGCAATGTTCAGCCCTTCGTTGCGCAACTGGGCGATCCAGCGCGGAAAAAAGCCCAGGGCCAGCGAGTGCGCCGCTGCGACTTGCATCACCTCGCCCTGCCCGCCTTCCAGATGATGCAGGTGGCGCAGCACTTCACCGAGCTGTTCGACCACGGTGCGCGCGGTCACCAGAAACAACTGCCCCGCCGCCGTCAGTTCGACCGGCGTGCGCGAACGATTGACCAGGGTCAGCCCCAATGCGGCTTCGAGGCTGCGAATCCGCCGACTGAACGCCGGCTGGGTCACGAAGCGCCGTTCGGCCGCCTGCGAGAAGCTGCGGGTAGCGGCCAGGGCACTGAAGTCCTCGAGCCATTTGCTTTCCAGATTCATCACGTCCTCCCGGACACGCACCAAAACAGGTCACACGTCTGCCGCACAGACGGCGTCACATGGGCATTATGCCGAATGTGCATAGGGCAGTGCTGAACAGCATTGGCCCAAAAATCCCCACAAGCCTAGCATTCGCAGCGTTCCGGCACAGACCGGGTCCTTATCGAGATGATTTCTATCATGTCCTCCGCTGCATCTTTCCGCACAGAAACCGACCTGCTTGGCGCCCTCGAAGTACCGGCCCATGCGTATTACGGCATCCAGACCCTGCGAGCGGTGAACAACTTCCGCCTCTCGGGCGTTCCGATTTCGCATTACCCGAAACTGGTTGTGGGCCTGGCGATGGTCAAACAGGCCGCCGCTGACGCCAACCGCGAGCTGGGTCACCTGAGCGAAGCCAAGCACGCTGCCATCAGCGAAGCCTGTGCCCGATTGATCCGCGGCGATTACCACGAAGAGTTCGTGGTCGACATGATTCAGGGTGGCGCCGGCACGTCCACCAACATGAACGCCAACGAAGTGATCGCCAACATTGCTCTGGAAGCGATGGGCCACGAGAAAGGCGAATACCAGTACCTGCATCCGAACGATGACGTGAACATGGCGCAGTCAACCAACGACGCCTACCCGACGGCGATCCGTCTGGGTCTGCTGTTGGGTCACGACGCGCTGCTGGCCAGTCTCGACAGCCTGATCCAGGCCTTCGCGGCCAAGGGCAAAGAGTTCGATCACGTCCT
This sequence comes from Pseudomonas sp. RIT-PI-o, assembly GCF_001297215.1. Lineage (NCBI taxonomy): Bacteria > Pseudomonadati > Pseudomonadota > Gammaproteobacteria > Pseudomonadales > Pseudomonadaceae > Pseudomonas > Pseudomonas sp. RIT-PI-o. Next base: position 82,921 of record NZ_LHPA01000044.1, read on the forward strand.
GAAAATGGGCCGTACCCAGCTACAAGACGCCGTGCCGATGACCCTCGGCCAAGAATTCCGCGCGTTCGCCACCACCATGGGCGAAGACCTCGCCCGCCTGAAGACGCTGGCCCCGGAACTGCTGACCGAGGTCAACCTGGGCGGCACCGCGATCGGCACCGGCATCAACGCCGACCCGCGTTACCAGGCACTGGCGGTACAGCGTCTGGCACTGATCAGCGGTCAACCGCTGGTACCGGCCGCCGACCTGATCGAAGCAACCTCCGACATGGGCGCGTTCGTGCTGTTCTCCGGCATGCTCAAGCGCACTGCGGTCAAGCTGTCGAAGATCTGCAACGACCTGCGCCTGTTGTCCAGCGGCCCACGCACCGGCATCAATGAAATCAACCTGCCGGCGCGTCAGCCAGGCAGCTCGATCATGCCCGGCAAGGTCAACCCAGTGATCCCGGAGGCCGTGAACCAGGTGGCGTTCCAGGTCATCGGTAACGATCTGGCGCTGACCATGGCGGCCGAAGGCGGCCAGTTGCAGCTGAACGTGATGGAGCCGCTGATCGCCTTCAAGATCCTCGACTCGATCCGCCTGCTGCAACGCGCCATGGACATGCTGCGCGAGCACTGCATCGTCGGCATCACCGCCAACGAAGCGCGCTGCCGTGAACTGGTCGAGCACTCGATCGGTCTGGTCACCGCACTGAACCCGTACATCGGCTACAAGAACGCCACCCGCATCGCCCGTATCGCCCTTGAAAGCGGCCGTGGCGTGCTGGAACTGGTGCGCGAAGAAGGTCTGCTCGACGAAGCCATGCTCGCCGACATCCTGCGCCCGGAAAACATGATCGCTCCGCGTCTGGTTCCGCTCAAAGCCTGAGCCCGACGCGAACTTGCAGCACCGCTCACCAGGTCGAGGGACTAGACACCTCTCACCTTTTGAGGGCTTGGGGATTTTGTCCCCGAGCCCTTTTTTTTAACTGTTTGAAGGACAAACGTCTTCTGTGGGAGTGAGCCTGCTCGCGATGAACGATGACGCGGTGTGCCATTAGAACCGCAGCGCCTGCATCGCGAGCAGGCTCACTCCTACAAAAGCCCGGCGCCGGTAACGCCGGGTGTTTCAACGCTTCGTTTCGTCGCTTGCACCACTACCGTGCAGACGGGCGCGCCACTGATCGGTATAGTGCCGCCCCTCTTCGCGTGAGCGGTCGTCGGTAACGAGGCCATTACCCATGCGAAACCCGAACTAATAACAAAACCCGCGATATGGATCCGGGACGAAACCTTCGCCTCACCCGTCGTGCCGCGCGCAGACCGGTGTAACACGATGTTTCTCCGATCCAGCATTTGCACCCACAAAAAACAGCGAGGAAAAATCCATGCTCGAAGTCATCAACGACTTCCTCTCAGGGAAAGTACTGATCGTGCTCATTGTCGGGCTCGGTAGCTACTTCACGATTCGCTCGCGTTTCGTTCAACTGCGTCACTTCTTCCACATGTTCGCGGTGTTCCGCGACAGCCTCAAAGGCAGCGCCGGGCAACTCAGCTCGTTCCAGGCCTTGATGCTCAGCCTCGCCGGCCGCGTCGGTGCAGGCAACATCGCCGGTGTCGGCATCGCCGTGACCCTCGGTGGTCCGGGTGCGGTGTTCTGGATGTGGGTGACCGCACTGGTCGGCATGTCCAGCAGCTTCTTCGAGTGCACCCTGGCCCAGGTCTACAAGCGCGCCGATGGCGACGGCCTGTACCGTGGCGGCCCGGCCTACTACATCCAGCACGGGCTCAAGCTCAAAGGCATGGCGGTGGTTTTCTCGATTCTGCTGCTGGTCACTTACGGCTTCGCCTTCATTGGCCTGCAGTCCTACACCGTGACCCACTCGCTGCAGAACGCCTTTGACTTCGACCCGCGCCACACCGGGATCGTCCTCGCGGTGCTGCTGGCCATCACTTTCATCGGCGGGATCAAGCGCATCGCTTCGGTCTCCGACCTGCTGGTCCCGATCAAGACCCTGGCCTATATCGGCGTGACCCTTTATGTGATCGGCACCCAGATCGAACACGTGCCGGCCATGCTGGAAACCATCTTCAAGAGCGCCTTCGGTCTCGATCCGGCCTTTGGTGGCCTGCTCGGCAGTGCCATCGTCATGGGCGTGAAGCGTGGCGTGTTTGCCAACGAAGCGGGTCTGGGCAGTGCGCCGAACGTCGCCGCTGTGGCCGCCGTAAAGCACCCGGGTGCACAGGGCGTGGTCCAGGCTTTCAGCGTGTTCCTCGATACCTTCGTGATCTGCACCTGCACCGCACTGCTGATCCTGCTGTCGGGCTTCTATACGCCGGGCTTCGAAGGTGACGGCATCGTCCTGACCCAGAACTCGCTGGCTGCCGTAGTCGGTGACTGGGGTCGCATGTTCGTCAGCGTCGCGCTGTCGCTGTTCGTCTTCACCTGCATCCTCTACAACTACTACCTGGGCGAAAACAGCCTGCAGTTCCTCAGCCGCAACCGCGCCCTGCTGATGCTGTTCCGTGGCCTGGTGCTGGCGCTGGTGGTCTGGGGTTCGATGCAGGACCTGTCGACCGTGTTCGCCTTCGCCGATATCACCATGACCTGCCTGGCCTTCGTCAACCTGGTGGCCCTGGCCATGCTGTTCAAGGTCGGCCTGCGCGTGATGCGCGACTACGACGAACAGCGCCGCGCCGGCGTCAAACAGCCAGTATTTGACTCCAGCAAATTTGCCGATCTGGATCTGGATCGCAACGCTTGGCCAGTCAACCCGCCAGCCGCTGCGGGCCAGACTGAAACTGCGCCGCAAGGCGTACCTGCAGCGCAACGCTGACAGGTGAATGACGGGCGCATCCGCTGCGCCCGTCAGTTATTGTGATGCAATAACTTGTAGGAGTGAGCCTGCTCGCGATAGCGATTGATCATTCAACATTTATGTTGGCTGAAAGACTGCTATCGCGAGCAGGCTCACTCCTACAATGTCATCTCTTGTGGAGACCTCAGATGATTGCCCATTCCTATCCCGCCGCCCAACACGTCATGGTGCTCTACACCGGTGGCACCATCGGCATGCAGGCCAGCGCCAACGGCCTGGCCCCGGCGTCCGGTTTCGAAGCGCGGATGCGTGACTACCTGCACAGCCAGCCTGAGCTGGTGGTGCCGCAGTGGCAATTTCGCGAGATGTCGCCGCTGATCGACAGCGCCAACATGACCCCGGCCTACTGGCAGCAACTGCGCGAAGCGGTGGTCGATGCCGTTGACGTAAAAGGCTGCGACAGCGTGCTGATCCTGCACGGCACCGACACGCTGGCGTACAGCGCAGCGGCGATGAGTTTTCAATTGCTCGGTCTTCACGCCCGCGTGTGCTTCACCGGTTCGATGCTGCCGGCAGGCGTGACCGACAGCGATGCCTGGGAAAACCTCGGCGGCGCGCTGGTTGCCCTCGGCCAAGGCCTGGCGCCCGGCGTGCATCTGTACTTCCACGGCGAACTGCTGGCTCCGACCCGTTGCGCGAAAGTGCGCAGTTTTGGCCGTCATCCGTTCAAACGACTTGAGCGTCAGGGCGGTGGCCTGAAAGCGCCTTCGATTCCAGCGTCGTTGAACTACAACCAGCCGAAGCAACTGGCCAAGGTGGCGGTGTTGCCACTGTTCCCGGGCATCAGCGCCGAGGTGCTCGACGGCCTGCTCGACAGCGGCATTCAAGGTCTGGTGCTGGAGTGCTACGGCAGCGGCACAGGGCCGAGCGACAACCCGCAATTCCTCGCCAGCCTTGGCCGCGCACGGGATAACGGCGTGGTCGTGGTTGCAGTCACGCAGTGTCATGAAGGTGGCGTTGAGCTTGATGTGTACGAAGCGGGCAGCCGCTTGCGAAGTGTGGGCGTGTTGTCCGGTGGGGGCATGACCCGCGAAGCGGCGTTCGGCAAGTTGCATGGTCTGCTTGGCGCAGGGCTTAACACACAGGAAGTTCGTCAACTGGTTGAGCTGGATCTGTGTGGAGAGCTGGTCTGACCAGCGCTGTCCAATACACTTTTCATCATAAATAAACCTTCCTGCAAAATTGATGCAGGAAGGTTTAAACAATTAATCTAAAGTAACTTCGAATTTTCCGCCGGTGAGTATGGAGTTACCGTCTCTATCGCCTTGAACATCACCCAGCAACCCAGCTATATTTTTACTGCCCTCTTGCCACTCCACTCGAATCCAGCCCTTTGTCGCCACCCACTCTTGCACAGAATCCTGAAACAACAAATAAACAGGGTCGCCGTGCGCTACAAACTCCACTTTCGTATTCAAATAAGCTTTGCCGATTACCACGCCGATAATATTATTGCGGCCCGGATCTCCGCCGCTCATATCGAAGTCGAAAACAATTTCATTAGCACGAACTTCGGCGTGAATGACCGGAAACGTTTGCTTGCGACCGTCAACCTCCACAGTAATCTGGCCTTGAAGCGCCTTCTTGCTGCCTTTGAAAAATTCCAGCGAATATTTTTTAGCTAGTGAACCGCTCATTTAAATCTCCTTATCGACACATTGGTCAAAATTCATATTTACTGAAAAACTCGCAACATCCAATAAACAATTAGCGACATCCACTGGCAAACTAGACCCGACTTATGTAGCTGTCAAAAAAAATACCTATAAATAAAAATATTCGACAAACGGTTAACAATTCGCCAAAAACCTGTGATTTCTGACAGTAGACCAAGCGCAGCTTAATATTTAGAATTGACATGGGCCATGTCCTGCTCTGATTACTCAACGGCTTAGAGGCAACTTTAAAAACATAACTTGCAACTTGCAAATCTCTCGTCAGAGATTGGAAGTTTAACTTCCAATATAATCTCGACATTACAAATTATCTTGAGCGGCACATAAATTGCTGGTGTATCCCCATCCATGATCGGGGAACTTCTTATGCTCCACTCCCACCTCACCACCCTCAACGCGGTCTCGCTGATCCTCAACACCTTCAAGGCCGAAGGCCTGTCGAGCGAGGCGTTGCTGGCTGGCAGCGGCATCGTTGCGGCAGATCTGCAGCGGGCCGACACGCGCATCACCACCCATCAGGAGATGCAGGTCTGCACCAACGCGGTCGCGCTCAAGCGTGACATCGGCCTCGAACTGGGCCGGCGCATGCACGTCTCCTGTTACGGCATGCTCGGTTACGCCCTGCTGACCTGTGCCACCTTCGGTGACGCTTTGCGCCTGGCGATCCGTTATCCGGCGCTGTTGGGAACGCTGTTCGAACTGAGCCTGGAAGACGATGGCGAGCAGGTGTGGTTCGTCGCCGCCGACTATCGCGAGAGCCCGGCCATGGCGGTGTTCAATGCCGAATTTTGTCTGGTGTCGCTGAAAGTCATCTGCGACGACTTGCTCGGCCATGCGCTGCCACTGCGCGCTACGCGTTTCGAGCACGCCGCGCCCGATTACCGCGACAGTTATGCTGAACCTTTCAACTCGCCGCTGCAGTTCTCGGCCAAGGACAACGCCTTCGCCTTCGACCGCCACTGGCTGGATCAGCCGTTGCCGCTGGCCGACGCTATTACCCATCAGGCCATGGCCGAACGTTGCCGCAAGCAGAATCTGGAGTTCACCGGACGTCAGGCCTGGCTGGGGCGGATTCGTCAGCTGCTCAGCGCGCAATTGAATGCCGCGCCGGGACTCGAAGGGCTCGCGCAGCAGATGAAGTGTTCACCGCGCACCTTGCGCCGGCATCTGAAAGACATGGGCAGCAGCTATCAGGAACTGCTCGATGAATTGCGTTTCGAGCGGGCCAAGCAGATGTTGTGTGAGGATCAGTTGCCGATCTATCGGATCGCCGAGACGCTGGGCTTCAGTGAGACCGCCAGTTTCCGCCATGCCTTTGTGCGCTGGAGCGGCGTGGCGCCGAGTCAGTTCCGGCCGCATTGATCCTCCCTGTAGGAGTGAGCCTGCTCGCGATGGCCATTTATCATCCAACACATTCTTTGCCTGACGGACCGCTATCGCGAGCAGGCTCACTCCTACAAGAGTTCGTATTTCACCCTTGAGCCAGCGTTATCAAGGGGCGAATTGCGGTCAGAGGTTTTGGCCATTTCGATCCCCTTTTGGCCGCTCCCGACGTTCTCCGATTCACCTCGCCCCGCAACACTGAAGACCACCGAATCAGCCCTGCGGAGAACAACAAATGCTGACGATCTACTCAGATGATCACCACTTGCACCATGGCCGCTGTGAGCTCATCGATGGCCAGCTCAAGCCATGCTTCGAGATGCCCTCTCGTGCCGACCACGTACTGCAACGGGTGCAGAAGCAGAATCTCGGTGCCGTCGAAGCGCCGAGGGATTTCGGTCTGGAGCCGATCGCGCGCATTCACAGCCGTGACTATCTGGAATTTTTCAAAGGTGCGTGGGATCGCTGGACCGCGTTCAACACCGACGGCGACCTGCTGCCCTACACCTGGCCGGCGCGCACGCTGCGTGCGATCAAACCGACCAGCCTGCACGGCCAGCTCGGTTATTACAGCTTCGACGGTGGCGCACCGATCACCGCCGGCACCTGGCAAGCGGCCTACAGCGCAGCGCAAGTGGCCCTGACCGCGCAAGCGCAAATCCAGGGTGGCGCCCGCGCGGCCTTCGCCCTGTGCCGTCCGCCGGGTCATCACGCTGCCAGCGATTTGATGGGCGGTTATTGCTACCTCAACAACGCCGCCATCGCCGCGCAAGCGTTCCTCGATCAGGGTCACCGGAAAGTCGCGATCCTCGACGTCGATTACCACCACGGCAACGGCACCCAGTCGATTTTCTACGCGCGCAGCGACGTCCTGTTCACTTCGATCCACGGCCACCCGGAAGCGGAGTTTCCGTTCTTCCTCGGCTACGACGACGAGCGCGGCGAAGGTGCCGGTGAAGGGTTCAATTTCAATTATCCGCTGCCGGCCGGTTCCGGCTGGGACGTGTGGAGCGCGGCGCTGGATCGGGCCTGCGGCGAAATCGACAGTTATGGCGCGGACATCATCGTCGTTTCCCTCGGGGTCGACACGTTCAAGGACGACCCGATCTCGCAGTTCAAACTCGACAGCCCGGATTACCTGGCCATGGGCAAACGCATTGCCGCCCTTGGCAAACCGACCCTGTTCGTCATGGAAGGTGGCTACGCCGTTGAAGAGATCGGCATCAACGCCGTGAACGTGCTGGAAGGTTTTGAACAATGAAAAAGCGACTGATCGCCTCGGCGCTGTGCGCGGCCATGCTGAGCGCCGGCGCCCACGCCGAAGAACGCACACTGCGCGTCTACAACTGGTTCGACTACATCACCCCCAAAGCGCTGGACGAGTTCAAGGCGCAGAACACCCAGACCAAACTGATCTACGACATCTTCGACACCAACGAAGCCCTTGAGGCCAAGTTGCTCACCGGCAATTCCGGCTACGACGTGGTAGTGCCGTCCAACGTCTTCCTCGCCAAACAGATCGAGGCCGGAGTATTCCAGCCGCTGGATCGCAGCAAGCTGCCGAACTGGAATCACCTTGATCCGAAACTGATGAAGCTGATCGAAGCCAATGATCCGGGAAACAAATTCGCCGTGCCTTACATGTACGGCACCATCCTGATCGGCTTCAATCCGGCCAGGATCAAGGCAGCGCTGGGCGACAACGCGCCAGTGGACAGTTGGGACCTGATCTTCAAGGAAGAGAACATCAGCAAGCTCAAGCAGTGCGGTGTCGCCCTGCTCGATTCACCGTCGGAGATTCTGCCGCTGGCCCTGCAACACCTGGGTCTGGACCCCAACAGCAAGAAACCGGCGGATTACGCCAAGGCCGAAGCGCTGCTGATGAAGATCCGCCCCTACGTGACCTACTTTCATTCCTCCAAATACATGGCCGACATCGCCAACGGCGACATCTGCGTGGCCGTCGGTTATTCCGGCAGCTTCTCGCAAGCGGCCAACCGCGCCAAAGAAGCGAAAAACGGTGTGGTGGTGGACATGCGCCTGCCAAAAGAAGGGGCGCCGATCTGGTTCGACATGCTCGCCATCCCCAAAGGTGCGAAGAATACCGAGGACGCCTACACCTTCATCAACTATCTGCTGCAACCTGCGGTGATCGCCCCGGTCAGCGATTTTGTCGGATATCCCAATCCGAACAAGGACGCCACCGGTCTGGTCGATCCGGCCATTCGCAACAACCCGAACCTGTACCCGACCGATGCGGCGATGAGCACGCTCTACACCTTGCAGCCGCTGCCTCGGGATGCCGAACGCGCACGAACGCGGGCGTGGACCAAAATCAAATCCGGAACCTGATCCCCGTACCGCCTCCAAGACCCGCGCACGCGGGTCTTTTTTTGCCCGGCAGATCTATGTACCGCACGCGCGAACGTGGCGCCTTTTAACTTGCCCTGAACCGCCGGCATTCGGCGCCCGACAGAGCAGGAATCACTGATGCCCGAACTCCCCTCACCCAGTGCCGTCGATATCGTGACCCAACTGGTCACCGGCCCCTCACTCCATGAAGTCGCCACGAAAACGCTGGGCCCGGCACTCAAGACGCTGTACCCCAACCTTGAGATAGATCCGCAATTGGCCATGGTCGTAGAACCGACCTGGGAGATCGATGACGATCAAGTCTTCGCCGGTCGGCCCAACGTTGAATCGCTGACCGATGCGCTGGTACGCCTTGGCATGACCGGCAAAACCGTGACCTATCTGGACGGCGAGCATTATCTGACCCAGCAGCCTGCCTGGCCGGCCCCCGTGCAGTTGCCGGTGAAAATCGAGGCCATCGGTCTGCTGCTCAACGAGCTCGCACCGCTGTTGTTCATCGCCTACAAGGATCGACACGTCATCTACTGGGATGAGTTCACCTACCCGGGACAGCCGCGCTGGCAGCAGTTGTCGCAAGCGTTGCGCAATTTATGGAGAGCCGATGCCAGCCATGGCTGGGATGCCGCTCAAACCGCCGTCGCCGAGGCGGTGTTCCGCCAGCCCGACAGGCAACAACGCATGAGCGCTGACACCTACGACACACGGGCCTGCCTGATCGACCTCGACCGGCAAGACACCGCACAGCCCGCCCACCTGGCCTTGCTCGATATGGCGGTGATCATTGGCACGGTTGCGGAACGCAGCGTGATTCTCACTCACGCGGTCACTCGCGGTTACCAGCACTTCGACTCGCTGCAAGCGCTTGGCGAGGATCTGCAGCAACGCTTCGGTGCCACTTGCGCAGATCCGCACCTCAGGTGGCGGCTGGTCGAACCGCAGGGCAATTTCTTCGATCATCAGGCCTGCACCTTGATTTCGCTTGAGGCCGACGCCTTGGGGGAGATCAATTTTTTTGCTGAAAGGCCGCTCAACCGCGTCTATCCGCACACCGGAACCCTGGGCAAAACGGCTGAACCGACGCCGCGCCTTGAGACACATTTCGAGCGACTGCGACCGATGCTGCCGCAGTGGCTGAACGATGCGCTGCCCGTCGATCAGGCACGCTATAGCCGGCATCTGCTGGACCTGACCACGTTTGCGCATGAACACGACGGCAAATCGTTCCAGAGCGAAGTCATCGACCTGCGCGCGTACACCCGCGACGCCTTGGTGCAACAGATGGCGAAGGACCAGACGAGCGCCAAGGACATCAACCCCGATGACATTCTGATCACCATCACCAGCCTGGTGGTCTGGGGCACGTTCGTATTGCCCGGCAACACCAGCGTCCAGTCCCTGACGTTGCCGGAACTTGCCCTGCAGAATCTCGCCGGACTGCCACTGGGCAACAAGACCGTGAGCTATAAAAACGCCAGCGCAGTGCCTGCGTGGATGACCGTGGCCTACCTGGAAAAACTGGTCAGGACGGTGGATATCGGCAAGACCTATCCAGCGCACTTGAAGGCATGTCTGGTAGACGACACCGATCAGGCGTCGGCCTTGAAAGAGTTATACAAGAGCCAGTTACGCATCGAGCTGCCATTGCTGGCGTTGCAGCACAAGATCCAGGGCCGGGGCGGCCTTGATGAGTCGGGGTATCGCTACGTGGCAGCGGCGCTGGCGACGACCGGCGCAGAGCGCTACGTCGATGGCGAGGAAATCGTGATCCGCCCGCTGGCCTTTGTCGCGCACCGCAGCAGTTCCGTAACCGACAGCGTCGTCAACATGTACGTCATCGGCCCGCGCGAAGCGAACAAGGGCCCCTGCCTGCTGTACCGTCCGCTGTTCGAGATGCCGTTGATGCAATATCCCGGGCACGCCAACCTCCTCTACGCGATCGAGCATTCGCGACATTTACGCGATTCGGTGCTGGCGTGGTTGCCCGATGACGTACGTTTCAATTACAGCCAGTTTGTCTTTACCGCCAGGCTGCCGTCGGTGTGGACAATTCCACAGATGCTGGTCAATCCGACGACGGCACTCGACATGTCGGGCCCCGTCGCGCTGGGTACCCAAGTGCTGACCGGCGACGTGCTGGAAACCCTTCATGACCGCAACGTACAGGCCCTGCTGACCCAGGCCGACCGGCAATCGGTGTCCAACGCCGAGGCACGCTGGGCCACCCTGAAACAGGGCGGCTGGCTGATGTTCAATGCCGCTCTGCCGTTTCTGGGGCGCAGCGTCGGCACGGCGGCGTGGATCTGGCAAATCATGGACGATCTGCAAGAAGTCACCGACGTTGCCAATCAGCAGTCGGGCAAGATCGCGTGGACGGCAATTGCCGACATCCTTCTGGCCCTGGGCATGGTCCTGGCGCATCGCGCGGCAGTCGGCGAGGCACCAGCACATGAATCGTTGGCGCAGCCAGAAAAACAAACAACGTCCCTCAACCCGGCCGTAAAAGTACCCAAGGCGCTGCAATTGCCCGATGTCATCGGCGCTGAAATGACCGGCGTACACGCGACCACCATCGATATCGTCACCGCACTGAAACGCTCGCCGCAGGCCCTGGCCAAGGTTCTCGACAGCTTCAAGCTCGACCGACCGAAAGATCTTGGCGCCGCCGCCAGCGACGGCACGCACCGGGGCCTGCACCCTCATCGCGACACCTGGTACGTGCAGGTCGGCGAGCGCTGGTTCGAGGTGATGCGCAACGAACACGATAAAGTGCAGATTATCGACTCGCGCCAGCAACCACGCCGCTTCGGTCCGACACTGGCCTATTCCGTCAGGGGCGAGTGGGTGATCGATATGCGCCTGCGTCTGCGCGGCGGGGGCCTGGACTCGGCACTGCAAAAATCCCGTGGCAGCAGGCAGACCGTCGCCAAAGCGTTGACCGAAAAAATCACCGCCTTCGATGACACCATGCATGCCAAGGAGCTACGTCTGAACGCGGACCGTGATGCCTTGAGCGATGCTTTGCCGCAGGCGCAGTCACAGGCGCGCACTCAGTACCTCGCCACACTCGACGCCCAGTACAAGGAGTACGCAGCGAACATTCAGCAGATCAGAGAGTTGAATCTCAATCAGACCATTCCCAATTACCGCACCGTCATGACCGAGCGCCTGCAAATGCAATTGTTTCTGGGCCAGGAGTGGCTCAACGAGCATTCCTCACACTTTCAACAAAGTGTCGAGGCCATGCAGACAATGATCGCGGATGGGCGCACCGTCGAGCCTGAAGCATTCAGCCAGGCGGCGGTCAGCCTGAATGACACCACTCAGAGCATCATCGAGAAAATCGAGGCGGCACACGTCTGCTTCGAAGAAATGAAGCTGTTGGGAAAAGACGCCGTGCAAGCCATGCGTGTCTATCGGGACGCTTTGCCGGATTACCGGTTGAACGACCTCAAAGTGCTGCAAATCAGCCTCGCCGAGAGAATATGTATCAAGCCGGGCGACACCACGGACCATGCCAGCGCTCAACAGGCACTGGCCGATCTCATCGAAGACGCTGCGCTGAATATCCAGAGCTCGCTGGACTTGAGCGCCGATGAAAGCCTGGGCGACTTGCGTGGACGCATCGATGCCTTGAGCAATGTCGCCCAGCAGTTCGATTCGGTGAACAAACGCTTCAGCGATCTGGCCAGCGAATATTCCGACCAGCTCCACACAGACCGACTCAAACATGTACAAGCGCGGGTGATTGCCTTCAAGGCCGCCGCCGACAATCGCCTCGCCGACCTGTTGCGCTACCGGCATCTGCTGGTGCCGCAGGCTGGTCCGTCAACGCCATCCGCGTCTGCCTCGAATCGACAGATCATCCACACACGATCAAGGGGCACCGTGGTCGGCGAACGCAAGAAAAGCGTCGGCGATGACGCTACCGAAACGATGGAAGTGCGCACCCATCTGACGGGCGTCATTGCCACATTCCACGAAGAGTCGCCCGGTGTCTGGGTCGAACAGCGTACGCCGCCGACGCCGGCGCCAACCTCTCCCGTCGACTTGAAAAACAGTGTTCGCGAGGGCCAGGCACTGATCGATGGCCTGGCGGCATTTCATCGGCGCATCGAGGCGCGCCTCAAGCGCGGCGCGCGGATTCCGGTGGAGGTCGAGGAGGAATACCACCAGCATGCCGCACTCTTGCGCAAGGCCATTGCGGCGATCGACGAAGCACTGACCGCCAGGAACCTCACCGCGGGCCCGCATGAACCCTCCGAAACGCTCAGCCACGCGCTCGACAAAGCAGCGAAAACCCTGGAAGAAAAAGGCACCAGCACGCGCATTCGCCTGGTCAAACAGCAATTACCCACGGCGGCGGGCATGCAATGGCTCAAGGAAAAGGGAGAAATAACCATCGACAAAACCGTGACCCGGCGGCCGATCAGACGCCGTCAGCATGATTTCCTCGACGAGTACCGGATTCGTGATGCCCATAATGACAAGGTCCTGTGCTATGCCCATTTTCACTACAGCAGCGCTGAGGCGCATGATCCATCGTTCGTTCGCGGGCACATGAAAACCGTCGCCCAACAGCGAATGGGCGGCGCCTACGAGCCCAGCCAGCCAAGCAACCAGCAACTGATTGAAATCCATCGCAGCGAAATTTCCAGTCGCTCGGCCGAGGCGTTGTTCTTCAACCTCCCCAAGCCTGGCGCAAGCGCGCCAGTGCCGCTGTGATCGCAGCCTCCGGCACCGCGGCAAAACCCAGCACCAGGCCGGCGCGCCGGGCCATGGGTGTGGTTGAGTCCGGCAACCAGTAAGTGCTCAGGCCGTTGATCTCGACATCGACATCCGCGGCCCGAGCGATCAACTGTTGCTCGCGCTCTACGGTGTCCACAGCGACGGTCAGGTGCAGCCCGGCGGACACGGCGGGCAATTGACCGACACCGGCGATTGCTGTCGGCCAACCTTCGAGCAAGCAATTGCGCCGGCTCAGCGCAGCCCGGCGCATCCGGCGGATATGCCGCTGAAAATGCCCGGCAGCCATGAACTCGGCCATCACCGCCTGGGTGCTGACTTCCGAATGCCGCACGTCGACGGCACGGCGTTGCGAGAACGCCTCGACCAGTGCTGGCGGCAGCACCAGATAACCGAGGCGCAACGCCGGAAAGGCGACTTTGCCGAACGTGCCGACGTAGAGCACACGACCCTGACGATCAAGTGCGGCCAACGGCGCCAGCGGCGCGCCGGTGTATCGATATTCGCCGTCATAGTCATCCTCGACGATCCAGCCACCGACGCGCTCGGCCCAGGCGAGCAACTCCAGACGCCGGGCCAGACTCATCACCACGCCGGTCGGGTACTGATGAGACGGCGTGACGTAGGCCACACGGCAGTCGCTGAGCTGAGCCATGGCGCTGCAATCGATGCCCTCGCCGTCTACCGCCACGCCGTGCAACTTCGCCCCCGCTACGGCGAAGGCATGCCCGGCGGCGCGATAGCCCGGATTCTCGATCGCCACCCCGTCGCCCGGCTCGACCAGCAGCTGTGCACAAAGGCTTATGCCCTGCTGCGCGCCACTGGTGATCACAATTTGCTCAGCCGAGCACTGCATGCCCCGCGAGCTGCGCAGATAAGCAGCGATCATTGCGCGCAGCCGCGCATCACCGGACGGGTCGCCATAACACAGTTGCTGCAGATCCGGTTTGCGCCAGAAAGCCGCATTCAGCTTGGCCCACACCTCGAAAGGGAACAGATCGAACGCTGGAACGCCCACCCGAAAAGCCCGCGGCGGACCGCTCGGTGGTCGGGGCAAATGATGCTTTTCGATACGGGAAAATCCACCGCTGTGGATAACTTTGCTGGATGGATTCACAGGTAAATCCAGCCAATTTGTGGATAAGGCTGTGGGTAAGCCTGTTGACAAGCCTGTGGATGGATTTGTGGATAGTTTTTTCTTCGAGGTGGAACCCTGAGCCAATTGCGCGACATAGGTGCCGTCGCCCACGCGTCCTTCGATAAAGCCCTCTGCATACAACTGATCGTAGGCGCGCACCACGCTGTTGCGGGATATTCCCAGAGCCGAGGCCAGGTCGCGGCTGGCCGGCAATCGCGTGCCACTGACCAGACGTCCGTCGAGTACCCGCAGACGCAGGGCCTGATAGAGCTGGCGACTCAAGCCCTGACGGCGATCAAGCGCGATTCCGGCCGGATTGAACGGCATCGACAGCGGTGGCAGATCAGACATGGCAATGGACCTGTGAAATGGCTCGGCAATGGCTCTTACAACAGACCAATAGCCTGCCTAGGATGCAGGCATTCGCCAAGGAAAATCTGTCCATGTACACACCACGCGCCTTTGCCATCGAAGACTTGTCCCAACTGCACGAACTGATCCTTGCCACTCGCCTGGCCATTCTGGTCAGCCACGGTGAGAGCGGACTGCAAGCCAGCCATGTGCCAGTGCTGCTGCATCGCGAACAGGGCGAATACGGCACGCTCTACGGTCATCTGGCCAAAGCCAACCCGCAGTGGAAAGACCTGCGCGACGGCGCCGAAGCGATGCTGATCTTCGCTGGCCCAGACGCCTACGTCAGCCCGAGCTTCTATCCGAGCAAAGCCGAACACGGCAAAGTCGTGCCGACCTGGAACTACATCGCCGTACACGCCTACGGTCATGCCGAGACCTTCAGCGATGGCGGGCGGCTGCTCGACATCGTCAGCACCCTGACCGACCGTCACGAAGCGGGCCGCGCCCAGCCTTGGTCGGTGGAAGATGCGCCGGCCGATTACATCGACGGCATGCTCAAGGCCATTGTCGGTTTTGCCATTCCCATCGATCGCCTCGAAGGCAAACGCAAGCTCAGCCAGAACCGCAGCGCCGAAGACATTGCCGGGGTGCGCGAAGGCCTCGCCGCCAGCCCCGACGCCAACGACCAGACCCTCGCTCGCTTGATGCGCTAAGGAGACCCGCATGACCCAGATCGATATTCGCCCGGTCAGCGCCAATGACCACGCCGCCTGGCTGCCGCTGTGGCAGGCCTACCTGCGCTTTTACAACACCGAGCTACCGGACACCGTGACCCAAAGCACCTGGCAGCGCTTTCTCGACCCGAACGAACCGACCCACGCGGCCATCGCCTGGGCTGATGGCAAAGCGTTGGGCATGGTGCATTACATCTATCATCGCTCGAACTGGAGCATCGAAAACTCCTGCTACCTGCAGGATCTGCTGGTCGTGCCCGAGTCGCGGGGCACGGGCGTCGGCCGCCTGTTGATCGAACATGTCTACGCTACCGCCAAGGCCGATGGTTGCTGCAAAGTCCACTGGCTGACCCACGAAACCAACGCCACCGCGATCCAGCTCTACGAGCGCATCGCCGAACGCCCGGGTTTCATCCAGTTTCGTAAAGCACTTTAAGGAGACGCGCACATGACCGCTTCACTCGCTGACTGGAAAGGCGTCCCCGCCCCCTCCGCCACCTTGCTTGAAGGCCGCTTCATTCGTCTGGAGAAACTCGACCCGGCACGGCATGCCGAGCAACTCTACGCTGCTCTGGAAGGGCCGGGCGCCGATCCGAAACTCTGGGATTATCTGCCTTACGGGCCGTTTCGCGAGCGCAGCGCGTTCAACGACTGGTTGAACAACCATGCGGCCAACAGCGACCCGTATTTCTTCAGCGTCATCGACCGCGCGACTGATCAGGTCCAGGGCATCCTCAGCCTGATGTCGATCGTCCCGGCCCAAGGTCGTATTGAAATCGGTCACGTCACCTTCGGCGCACCCATGCAGCGCTCGCCGAAAAGCACCGAGGCGGTGTACCTGCTGGCCAAGTACTCGTTCGAGCTGGGTTACCGGCGCCTGGAATGGAAGTGCAACAACGGCAACGCCCGCTCCAAATACGCGGCCGAGCGTTTGGGCTTCAGCTTCGAAGGAGTGTTCCGCCAGCACATGGTGGTCAAGGGACAGAACCGCGATACCGCGTGGTATTCGATTCTGGATGCGGAATGGGCGGCGATTGGCACCGGGTTCGAGCGCTGGTTGAGCGATGAAAACCAGACGCCGGGTGGCCAAGTGAAAGGCTTGGCCGAGTGCCGTAGCTGAATTTCTCAAATACCCTGTGGGAGCGAGCCTGCCCGCGAAGGCGGTATGTCAGTCACTGCGAATGTTGACTGACTGACCGCTTTCGCGAGCAGGCTCGCTCCCACAATTGGCGGGGTCAGGCTTATCGACGCAGTTCCTGCGCCAGCACCGCAATATGCTCCGGCCCGATCCCGCAGCAGCCGCCCAAGTGAGTGGCGCCGCGCTGTTGCCAGTCCAGCGCCCAGTGCAGATACCCCGGCGGATCAAGATCGTCACGCAGCGGGTCGAGTCCGTCGTTGGCCGTGGCTTCCTTCGGTTGCGGAGGAAACGCATTGGCGTACGCGCCGATGTTGATGTTCACGCCGAGACGCTCGAACGTTGCGCGCGCCGCGTCGATGGCCGCGCCAATCACTTCAGGCTGGCTGCAGTTGAACAGCAACGTTTCGACGCCGAGCTCAGCCGCCGCCGCAGCCGCTTCGGCAACGGGCTCACCGGAGCGCAGGCGCGGCACTTCATCGGTGTCTTCGTCCTTGAGGGTGAATGACAGCCAGAACGGTTTGCCATCCTTCGGCAGCCCGGCGTGAATGGCGCGCGCCTCGACGATCGAGCTTTGCGTTTCTGCCAGCCACAGGTCGACATATGGGGCCAGACCGTTAACCAAAGGCGTCAACAGTTCGGTCACGCGAGCAGCCTCGAACAGATCCGGACGGTACGAGCCGAACAGCGGCGGCAATGAGCCGGCAACGCGTACGGATCTACCTGAAGCCTGCACCGCGCGCTGCGCCACTTCCCCCGCCAGTGCTGCAAGCGCCTGACCTTCAGCGGCAAAGCGCTCTTCACCAATGTGAAACGGTACCACTGCGTAACTGTTGCTGGTGATCACATTGGCGCCGCTATTGATGTAAGCGGCATGCACCGCCTCGACCGCTAGCGGCGCTTCGCTCAGCGCCAGTGCCGACCACTCGGGCTGGCGAAATGGCGCACCGGCGCGTTGCAACTCACGGCCCATGCCGCCATCGAGAATGACCGTTCCTGCTGCGCTCATATGCGTTTCACTCATATGCTTATGAAAATAACTCACTATCGGAGCCGTTCTTATAACTATTTAATACGCACCACTCGGTTAATAACAACCTCTTTTTTCAACAGGAAGCGACTGTGAAATTCCAACCGCTATTGGCCCTGGGCCTGACCGTTCTGGCCTCCACCCAAGCCTTCGGCGGCGCGACGCTGGACCGTGTCGAGCAGAAAAAAGAACTGGTTGGCGTGCTGATGGAGAGTTATCCGCCCTTCTCGTTCCTCAATGAACAGAATCAACTCGACGGTTTCGATGTCGACGTTGCCAAAGCGGTGGCGGATAAGCTCGGCGTCAGACTTCGTCTGGAAACGCCGTCCTGGGACGTGATCGCCGCCGGCCGCTGGAGCGGGCGCTACGACATCTGCATCTGCTCGATGACCCCGAGCAAGGCCCGCGCCGAAGTGTTCGATTTCCCGGTCGAGTACTACGCCTCGCCAGCAGTGATCGTGGTCAATGCCAAGGATGAGCGGATCCACAGCGCCAAGGACCTGAGCGGCAAGAAAGTCGGCCTGACCAGCGCCTCCAGCTATGAAAGTTATCTGAACAAGAATCTGGTCATCGAAGGCGCCGAGGATACACAGCTGCAGTATCCGTTCGAGGATGTGCAGATCGCTCCGTACGACACCGACAACGTCGCCTTTCAGGATCTGGGTCTCGGCGCCGGCGTGCGCCTGGATGCGATCCTCACCAATCTGGTCACCGCACAACCGCGCTTGAACCAGGACCAGCGCTTCAAACTGGCCGGCGAACCGCTGTACTCGGAGCCGAACTCGGTGGCCATCGAAAAGGGTGACCCGCAGTGGGACGCCAGGGTGCGCGAGGTGTTCGCCCAGCTGAAACAGGACGGCACCCTGAGCAAGCTGTCGCAGAAATGGATCGGCGCCGACATCAGCCAATGAGTTCTTTTCCAACCCCGCCACAGCCACCGCAACCGGTGGCTGAAACCCGCCTGCAAAAGCTTTTCGGGTTCCGTACGCGCCTGTACCTGACGTGGGCTGCGCTGTTCTGTCTGTTTGCCGGATTTTTCCTCAGCTTCGACCTGAAGTTCGCGATCATCCTCGACAAGCTGCCCAACCTCGTTGGCCTGAAGCTAGCGCCGAACGGCTTCCTGCAGGGCGCAGCGCTGACGCTGTTCCTCTGCGCCTGCTCGATCATCGCGTCGTCGCTGCTCGGTTTCATCACCGCGCTGGCGCGCCTGTCCAACAGCGCCGTGGCGTTTGGCATTGCCAGTTTCTACACCTCGTTCTTCCGTGGCACGCCGTTGCTGATCCAGATCCTGCTGATCTACCTCGGCCTGCCGCAACTGGGCATCGTCCCCGGCGCCATCGTCGCCGGCATCATTGCCCTGTCGCTGAACTATGGCGCCTACCTGAGCGAAATCTTCCGCGCCGGCATCCTCGGCGTCGATCACGGCCAACGCGAAGCATCCCTGGCGCTGGGCCTGCGCGAAAGCGTGATCTTCTGGCGCATCACCCTGCCCCAGGCCATGCGCACGATCATCCCGCCGACCACCAATCAGTTCATCTCGATGCTCAAGGACTCGTCGCTGATCTCGGTGATGGGCGTCTGGGAAGTGATGTTTCTCGCCCAGTCCTACGGCCGCTCAAGCTATCGCTACATTGAAATGCTCACCACGGCGGCGATCATCTACTGGCTGATGTCGATCGGGCTGGAGCTGATTCAGGCAAGGATGGAGCGGCATTACGGCAAGGCGTATTTGCGGCGTGGTTAAACAGTCGCGCAGGTTTTAAACGGTGTCCCGGCGTATTCGCACAACACCCATTTTCATGCCGAATGGGCGGAACACCGCGTTCAGCGACTTCAATGTCTGGTTGCCTTCGCCATGTTCGATATGCACCAGCGTGCGCACTGAAATCTTGCACATTTTCGCAAACTGGGTCTGATGCAGACCGGTGACTTCGACCCGTAAACGGCGCACGGCGTCACCGATTTCCAGAGTGCCTTCGGCCAGTGATTGCTGAATGCTTTCGATGAGCGCCGTGCGCTCGAGGACGGTCAGACTCATTGCAGGTCCCACTCTTTCAAACGTTGCTCGAGGTTTTTCAGGTGAACGCTCGGGTGATTCATGGTTCTGGCGGGCAAACCGCTGGCCGCAAGAATATCCGGCAGTGCGGCCAGACGGCGGGCATCCGCGCGCAGGCCTTCGAACAGCGCAGAGGCATCCAGCCCCGCCAACGAATCGTGCGGATCTGCGCTATCGGCCAATACGCGGCAGACACCTCGCCAATCGACATCGCCCGCCCGCTCCAACTCTTTTGTCCATTTGGTCGTACGCGTCACGCCTTCGTCATCCATGACCATCGGGGCGAGGTCATAAATAGGCGCGAGTTGGAAAGCGTTCTCTTGCCGGATGATCGCCGTGTTACGACCGTGGTTATCGGAGTTTCCGAGGATTTTATTGATCAGGTCGCGACGCAGGTAATCGGCGACGAGGCCGGGAATCTGGCTGGCCTGACCCGCTTTGCGCCATAGCCCGGCGAGCATGCGGATCGCGTCCAGATGATTCATGGCGCTGCCAGGCGTCGTCACTTCAGCCAGCGAATAAATCGATTCGACGGCAAAACGCGACACCGCCCCATCTTCCACTTGTCGATCAAAACGCCGCATCCACAAACTCGGTTTGTTCGCCTCTTCCAAGGCCAGGCCTTCTGCCGCGACCGTTTCGATGCCCAATGTCTGCAGCGCTTTGTAGTAATGGAATTCGCTGCGCAGGATGTCCTGATCGGTCTGCCCGCCCCTGTTTCTGGCGAATTTCACGAACCAGTGCTGTCGCACTTCTTCATCGTCCAATACCGCGTCGGGATACAGAAGCCCGGCGCTGTTCTCTGCCAGTAATAGCTTCGGAGCTTCACCACCTGCCCCCGTCGCGCCACCGATGGCCGCGCCCAGCTCGTAGGCATATTCAAGAAAGCGGTTGTCGCGGCTAATGACCTCTTCGCGCTTGAATCCGATCGGCTTCCTCTCATCGACTGCTTCCGCCGATTCCTTTATTCGCATGTTGCCAATGGGAGCCGGTGTTCTGCGGCCCAGCAGAAACAGATCGGCGCTGATCTCGGCGGGTCTTTCCTGACCCAGGCGGGCGAGGAGAAACCGCTTGGCTGCGCCTGCCGGTGCGATGTCGTGGACAAAGGCTGGTGTCTTCGCGCGCCGACCTTCCCAATCCAGCGGATACAGGGCACTCACGGCTTGGGAAAAAGGCGACCCGATCAACTCGATGTTTTCCACCAGATAGCCCGCTTCATAGCCAAAACTGCAGCGGCTTTCGAAGCCTTTTTCCGGATCATCGAAGTCAAGAGTCATCGCGTCGTGCCATTGCCCGGCGGTGAAGACCTGGAGTGTCAGGTTATACATGTTGATTCCGTATGCATTTAAATGCAGCTTAACGAGAAAAAAACTTTCGATACATGCAATATAGTGCATTCGCGGAGTTTCAGTTGCAGGATCTCTGCAACAAAATGCAGTTCTATCTTGGCCATTGATAAGGTGCATGCAAAATAATGCAGGTAAGCGCCTGACATCACCCCGATAAGAGTGCGCCACCAGTATCAAGCCGTAGGAAAAAGAACCGGCGATGCTGCGTAAAAGCTCCGTTTGCGAAATCCCGTGAGGATTTTCGACAGGACGATCCGACGTAGCCTGCACAGCATCAGGAACCGACCGACATCGTTTTTTTCAAGGCAGCAATAGAGTTGAGCCTTTCATACATGGAGGTTGAAACTCGATGCCTGCCCTACACAAATACCGTCCCCATCACCTCGCTTTGGCGATCGCGCTGACGATCGGATCTGCCGAGGCGTCCATCGAACAGCTACCTGACGTCCAGGTTTCTGCAGAGATCAGCGAAGACAAAACCGCCAAGCCTCGAAAGAAGAAAACACCCACGCCGAAAGTGGATCCTGATGACTTGTTTGCGATCAAGGAATTCATCGGCCCGCTGGAGCACACTTCTCCGTCGCCCGCGCAGGCCTCTGACGCGCCTTCGGTCGATGCCGTACGCGCGACGGTTGCGATCGAGGATTTCAGTCCGGCCTTTTATGAAGGGCTGGAGTTTCCAGAGTTCGTGGTGGAGGAAACCGGCGATGAGGAATTCGATCTCGTCGACCCGTTTGAACGCGACATGTTTGCGATCACGACGCAGCGCTCTTTTGTCTCCAGCCCGCTCGAGAATATCGACGGCGTATCCCTGCAACTGGGCGATGGAGATGACCTGCTGGTGATCAATAAGGGCGCCCGTTGGGACGGTCGCCTGGACGGTGGCAAAGGTGCGAACGGGCTGCTGTTCAATGCTGCAGAAGGCGGCGAGATCGGTGAAACGCGCAATTTCTCGGCCATGCGTATCGCACGTGGACAGTGGACCCTGCGTCACGCTTTCGAGGGCGATGCTGACGTCAAAGCCGACGCCGTGCTGATCAACTACGCATCGATCAATGGTGTCGATGTCGACCCGGGAGCGGTTTTTGGCGGTTATGGACATGTGACGGGGCTGTATGTCGCAGGAACCCTGCTTGCCAGCCAGCAACACGGCTCTCCCAATATCAAAGGCAATCTGACGCTCCATGAGGACGCTGTGTTTTCTTACGCCGTATCTGCCGACCGCGGCTCAGATCCTGTGCATGTTCAGGGCACCGCGAGCCTGGGAGGTGCGCGTGTCGAGATTTATGGCGCACCGGGCGACTACGCTCGTACCAATGAGTATCGGCTGTTGTCTGCAAACGTCATCGATGGCGAGTTCGGTGAGGTCACCACCAATCTGGCCTATATGATGCCAACACTCTCCTATGAGCCAAACGCGGTGAAGCTGCACTACGTGCGCAACGATGTAGGGTTCGAACAACTGGCCCGAACGCGCAGTGCTCGTTCGATTGCGCAGAGCATGGATAATCGAGGGGCTTCCACTCAAGCTTTCGATATCGGCACCAACAGGGCCGTCGCCGCACTGCTGACCAGCGATAAAACCACCGCACCGATCGCACTTGATCAACTTGCCGCCGGCAGCAACGCCAACCTCGCCAAAGCCACGCTGAGCAGTATCACGCCGGTCAGTACGAGCATGCTCTCGGCGATGCGCCAACTGAACAACCGTTCCGGCTCTACTGACGGCTCGCGCAGTTCACCTCGTCAGGCCGCAGGCAGCGGAGACTCCGGACGGGTGTGGATTCAAGCGCTGGGTAACGGCGGCAAGGTTGATCGGGACGGTGACGGCATCCTCCAACACTCCACGCAAGGTCTGGTCGTGGGCGCTGACTGGCGACTCGACGAGCAGTGGCACGTCGGCCTGCTCGGCGGCAAATCACAGACGAAACTGGATGCTCGCCAGTACGACGGCGATCTCGACAGTTGGCACTTGGGCGCCTACGCCGTGCGTCAGGACGGCCCACTGTCGTTGCGTCTCGGCGCCACCTACGCCAGCCATGACGGTAGCAGCACACGACGGGTCGCGTTCAAGGGTTTCAGCGATCGTCTGAAGGGCAACTACGACGCCAATACTCAGCAGGCATTCGCCGAAGCCGGGTTCAATTTGGGCCGCGACAGCGTAACCCTCGAACCCTACGCCAGCCTCGGCTATCAACGTTATCAACGCGACAGCTATAACGAGAAAGGTGGCGACGCAGCGCTGAAAGTTTATGGGCAGACCCGCGACAACTTCAGCAGCACCTTCGGTCTACGGCTTGCGCAGGTCAACACGCTGGATAACGGCATGCGCCTGACGCCGCGATTGAGCGCAGGCTGGAAACATACCTTCGGCGACATCGACAGCGACACCCACCAGCAACTGCGCAAGGGCGGCAAGCGTTTCGAAGTGACCGGCGCGGCGCTGGACCGGAACAGTCTGTCGGTGGATGCGGGGCTCGATCTTGGCCTGTCGGCGGCGCACACGCTGGGCGTGGGCTTAACCGGTGAACTGGGTAATGACAGCCGAACGTATGGCGTGGCGGGCCAATGGCGCATGGCGTTCTGACGGAGCGCGTTCCTGTGTAGGAGTGAGCCTGCTCGCGATAGCAGTGTGTCAGACGAGCAATCATTGACTGACACGACCCCATCGCGAGCAGGCTCACTCCTACAAGGGATCTTCGTCATCGCGGTAAATCACAGGCAAAAAAAGGGGAGCACATGCCCCCCCGAGGTTTAAAGCGTTGGATCGCGGCCGTTATCTCAGCCTTCGATCTCGATAAGGATTTCGCCCGGGTTGACCCGGTCGCCCTTGGCCACATGGATCGCGGTGACTTTGCCGGCAATGGCAGCCTGGACTTCGGTCTCCATCTTCATCGCTTCGGTGATCAGTACCGCCTGGCCTGCCTTGACGGTATCGCCCTCCTTGACCAGCACATCGACGATGTTGCCCGGCATGGTGGTGCTGACATGGCCCGGCGCCGAGGCCTGTTTGCGTTTGCTGCTGCCGCCGCTGACAAATTCATTGAGCGGTTCGAACACCACTTCTTCCGGCATGCCGTCGATGGACAGATAGAAGTGGCGCTTGCCCTCGGCCTTGACGCCGACGCCGGTGATGTCGACGCGATAGGTTTCACCGTGGACGTCGATGACAAACTCGGTCGGCACGCCTTCGCCGCTCGCCGAGGCCACGGCGCCCGCTTCCGGAATAGGCAGCAGCACTTCCGGGGTGAGGGTGCCGGCGGCACGTTCTTCGAGGAACTTGCGGCCGATGTCCGGGAACATGGCGAAGGTCAGTACGTCTTCTTCGGACTTGGCCAGTGCGCCGATATCGGCACGCAGCTTGGTCATTTCCGGCTTGAGCAGATCGGCCGGACGTACGTCGATGACGTCTTCGCTGCCGATCGCCTGACGCCGGAGTTTTTCATTCACGACGCCCGGTGCCTTGCCGTAGCCGCCCTGCAGATACAGCTTCACCTCGTTGGTGATGGTCTTGTAGCGCTCGCCGGCCAGTACGTTGAAGAACGCCTGGGTGCCGACGATCTGTGAAGTCGGGGTCACCAGCGGCGGGAAGCCGAGGTCTTCACGTACGCGCGGAATTTCTGCGAGCACTTCGCCCATGCGGTTCAGGGCGCCCTGCTCTTTCAACTGGTTGGCGAGGTTGGAGATCATCCCGCCCGGCACCTGGTTGACCTGCACACGAGTGTCGACGGCGGTGAATTCGCTTTCGAACTGGTGGTACTTCTTGCGCACGGCATAGAAGTACAGGCCGATTTCCTGGAGCAGCTCCAGATTCAGGCCGGTGTCGTATTCGGTGCCTTTGAGCGCGGCGACCATCGACTCGGTGCCCGGGTGGCTGGTGCCCGAGGCGAAGCTGGAGATTGCGGTGTCGATATGATCGGCACCATTTTCGATCGCCTTGAGCTGGCACATGGCGGCCAGGCCAGCAGTATCGTGGGAGTGGATGAACACCGGCAGCGACTGTTCGGCTTTCAAAGCACGCACCAGTTCACCGGTGGCGTACGGTGTCAGCAGACCGGCCATGTCCTTGATCGCTACGGAATCGCAACCCATGGACTCCATTTGCTTGGCCTGGGTAACGAAAGCATCGATGGTGTGCACCGGGCTGGTGGTGTAGGCGATGGTGCCTTGCGCATGTTTGCCGGCAGCCTTCACCGCTTCGATGGCGACGCGCAGGTTACGCACATCGTTCATTGCATCGAAGATGCGGAACACGTCGATACCGTTTACCGCGGCCTTGGCGACGAAGGCTTTGACCACGTCATCGCTGTAGTGACGATAGCCGAGCAGGTTCTGCCCGCGCAGGAGCATTTGCAGACGGGTATTGGGCAGTGCGGCGCGCAATTGGCGCAGGCGCTCCCACGGGTCTTCCTTGAGGAAACGTACGCAGGCGTCAAACGTCGCCCCGCCCCAGCATTCCAGCGACCAGTAGCCGACCTTGTCGAGCTTGTCGCAGATCGGCAGCATGTCTTCGGTGCGCATGCGGGTGGCGAGCAGCGATTGGTGAGCGTCGCGCAGGATGGTGTCGGTGACAAAGATCTTCTTGCTCATTCTTGATTCCTCACAGGCCTGCGTGGGCGGCGATGGCGGCGGCGATGGCCAGGGCCAGCTCTTCGGGTTTGCGCTTGATCGAGTAGTTGGTCAGTTCCGGGTGGCTTTCAACGAAGCTGGTATTGAACTGGCCGCTACGGAATTCCGGGTTGCGCAGGATTTCCTGGTAGTACGCGGCGGTGGTCTTCACGCCCTGCAGGCGCATGTCGTCGAGGGCACGCAGGCCCCGGTCCATCGCTTCTTCCCAGGTCAGCGCCCAGACCACCAGCTTCAGGCACATCGAGTCGTAGAACGGTGGAATCGTGTACCCGGTATAGATCGCCGTGTCGGTGCGCACACCCGGGCCGCCGGGAGCGTAGTAGCGGGTGATCTTGCCGAAGCTCGGCAGAAAATTGTTCTTCGGGTCTTCGGCGTTGATCCGGAACTGCAAGGCGAAACCA
Organism: Pseudomonas sp. RIT-PI-o; assembly: GCF_001297215.1. NCBI lineage: Bacteria > Pseudomonadati > Pseudomonadota > Gammaproteobacteria > Pseudomonadales > Pseudomonadaceae > Pseudomonas > Pseudomonas sp. RIT-PI-o. Next base: position 108,780 of record NZ_LHPA01000044.1, read on the forward strand.
CGGTGCTGAATGTCTTCCTGCTTCACCGATAGCGGCAGGCCGGAAGCGATGCGAATCTGTTCGCGAACGATGTCGATGCCGGTGATTTCTTCGGTGATGGTGTGCTCCACCTGAACCCGCGTGTTCATCTCCATGAAGTACACCTCGCCCTCGGCGAGCAGGAACTCCACGGTGCCGGCGTTCTCGTAACCCACAGCCTTGGCCGCACGTACCGACAGGTCGCCGATGTACGCGCGCTGCTCCGGGGTCAGCTGTGGGCTCGGTGCGATCTCGATCAGCTTCTGGTTGCGGCGCTGGATCGAGCAGTCACGCTCGAACAGGTGCACGACGTTGCCGAAGCTGTCGCCGAGGATCTGCGCTTCGATGTGCTTGGGATTGACGATGCATTTTTCCAGGAACACTTCCGCCGAACCGAACGCCTTGGTGGCCTCGGATATGACACGGGGGAAGTTCTGTTCGAGTTCTTCGCGGCTGTTGCAGCGACGGATACCGCGCCCGCCACCACCGGAGGTGGCCTTGAGCATCACCGGATAGCCGATGCGGTCACCTTCGACCAGGGCTTCTTCGATGCCGGAGACATTGCCGTCGGTGCCGGGCGTCACCGGTACGCCGGCCTTGATCATGCTGCGCCGCGCTTCGGTCTTGTCGCCCATGCGCCGGATGACTTCCGCCGACGGGCCAATGAATTTGATACCGCGCTCGGCGCAGATTTCCGCCAGCTCGGCGTTTTCCGAAAGGAAACCGTAGCCGGGGTGCAGCGCATCACAGCCGGTTTCCACCGCCAGGTTCACCAGCTTGCGCGGGTTCAGGTAGCCGGCCAGCGGCTCGGCTCCGACGCTGTGGGCCTCGTCCGCACGCTTCACATGCAACGCATGGCGATCGGCGTCGGAGAAAATCGCAACCGAGCGAATGCCCATTTCGGCGCAGGCTCGCACGATTCGTACGGCAATCTCACCACGGTTGGCGATCAGGATCTTTTTTATCACTTGGAGGTTCCCTTGAGCCGGTGGCACCACGACCTGCTAGACCCAGGTCGACGCGTGACCAAATGTTTCAATTCGGTCGCAGGACCACACTAGCGCTGCCAAGGGATTAACAAAAATGAATAAAAATTGGGTCAGGCATAAGTAAACACTTATAGTTGGAACATCTGCCCGCCGACCGAGCCCGAACCTATGCGTAAGTCATTGATGCGTATGACATTGCGTCAATTGCAGATCTTCAATGAGGTGTGCGATTTACGTTCCTACAGCCGCGCAGCGGAGGAAATGTCTCTCACACAACCGGCCGTAAGCCTACAGATTCGTCAGCTCGAAGAGCTGATTGGCCAGCCGTTGTTCGATTATGTCGGTAAAAAACTCTATATGACCGAGGCGGCGGAAGCGCTTCAGCGCGCCAGCCGCGACATTTTCGGACGGCTGGAAAACCTCGATATGCAGCTGTCGGACATGCAGGGGTCGCTGCAGGGTCAGTTGAAACTGGCGGTGGAGTCCAGTGCCAAATATTTCGTACCGCACCTGTTCGCCGCGTTCAAGCGCCAGCATCCGGAAGTCAATTTGCAGCTGACCGTGGTCAACCGTGGCCAGGTCATCCGCCGCCTCTCGGACAACCGCGATGATCTGGTGATCATGGCGATGGTGCCACAGGACATGGGCCTGGAATTTCTACCGTTTCTCAACAATCCGATCGTCGCCGTGGCACGCCCGGATCATCCGCTGGCGCACACCGGCCCGCTGCGCTTGCAGGATCTGGAACCGTACACGCTGCTGATCCGCGAGCCGGGCTCGGGTACGCGCCTGGCCTGCGAGGAATACTTCAAGGAAAAGCGCGTGCACTTCACCCAGACCCAGGAAGTGGCGTCCGCCGAAGCTCAGCGCGAATGCGTGCTGGCGGGTCTGGGCCTGGCGCTGTTGACGCGCCACGCCCTGAACCTGGAGCTGGCGACCGGCGGCCTGGTCGAGCTGCCGGTCGAAGAGTTGCCGCTGATGCGCAGTTGGTGTCTGGTGCAAGCCAAAGCCAAACGGTTGTCACCGGTTGCGCATGCGTTCCTGGCATTTATCCGCAGCGAGCGGGCGCAGATTATTGCGCTGGTTGAGCGTTTCGACGGGAAGCTGCGGGCGCTGCCTGCCAGTGAGTGATCTCGGGAAAATCGCCGATCTCGGCTTGAAGCTGGCGGAGTTCGAAGCGATCTTCAATCGCGCGGCGGAATTCCATGCGGCGCTGATCTTCCTGCTGACGACGGGTTTTCGCGGCGCTGTTGCGTTCTTCGTAGGGCTGAGCCATTTCGATTCTCCCAAGGCGAGTACGGGAGTTTCACGATAGGCGTGGGGGATGACGGTTTGGCTGCGTCAGGGTTACAGAGTGATGAAAATTTCAAATGTGCGGTGTTCACAGGTGCGCCTTCGCGAGCAGGCTGGCTCCCACATTTTGAGCTCCGGCAGACGCAGAATTTGTGTTTACAGCAGAACTCTGTGGGAGCGAGCCTGCTCGCGAAGAGGTCGGCCGACCTTGGATTTAGTCGTCCAGCGCTTTCACAGCCTTGGGCGACAAGCGGAGACTGCGCAGACTGCGCTTCACGCTCTTGAGGTGATTGACCAGGCTCGGTCCGCGGGCCATGGCCACGCCCATCGCCAGCACGTCGATCACCACCAGGTGAGCGATGCGCGAGGTCAGCGGTGTATAGATTTCGGTGTCTTCGTGCACATCGATCGCCAGGTTCACCGTCGACAACTCCGCCAATGGCGTCTGACTCGGACACAAGGTGATCAGCGACGCCCCGCTCTCGCGAACGAGGTTGGCGGTGATCAGCAGATCCTTGGAACGCCCCGACTGGGAAATACAGATCGCCACGTCGGTGGGCTTCAGCGTTACCGCCGACATCGCCTGCATGTGCGGATCGGAATACGCCGCTGCGGTCAGCAGCAAGCGGAAGAACTTGTGCTGCGCATCCGCCGCCACCGCGCCCGAGGCACCGAAACCGTAGAACTCGACGCGTTGCGCCTGGGACATCAGCGTGACTGCACGTTGCAACTCCACCGGGTCGAGTTTCTCGCGCACTTCCATCAAGGTGTGCAGCGTGGTGTCGAAAATCTTCAGGCTGTAGTCGGCGACGGAGTCGTCTTCGTGGATGGCGAACTGACCGAAGCTGGCACCGGCGGCCAGACTCTGAGCCAATTTCAATTTGAGATCTTGAAAGCCGGAACAACCGATGGCGCGGCAGAAGCGCACGATGGTCGGCTCGCTGATGCCGACGCTGTGAGCAAGGTCGGCCATGGAACTGTGCATCACTGCCGCAGGGTCAAGCAGCACGTGGTCGGCGACCTTGAGCTCCGACTTGCGTAACAGGTGACGTGACTGGGCGATGTGTTGCAGCAGATTCAAGGGGCTGGACTCTTCTTGTGGGCAAGGATGTAGCAAGCTTGTAGTTATACTACATGAATGGGCATTTTGCCTGCTCAATGCGTAACTCAATGTCCCTGTATCAGGCCTGCTGAGGTGCATGTAGCCCTTACTGCGGATTTTCCTGATCGCGCAAAAGCCCGGCCAGACGGGCAGCGTCCACTGGCCGGCTGATCAGGTATCCCTGCACCTCGTCGCAGCGCTCGACGCGCAGAAATTCCAGCTGATCCTGCCGCTCGACGCCCTCGGCCACGACTTTCAGGGCCAGCCCGTGCGCCATGGCGATGATCGCGCGAGTGATCGCGGCGTCCGCACTGCCCGCGCTCAAGCCGCGAATGAACGCCTGATCGATCTTCACGTAATCCACCGGAATACGCTTGAGATAACTCAAAGACGAATAACCGGTACCGAAATCATCAATCGCCAGTTTCACCCCCAGATCACGCAGTTGCTGGAACGTCGCAATGATGTGTTCGACGCTGTCGAGCAAATGGCTTTCGGTCAGCTCGAGCTCAAGGCAGTGCGGCGCCAGCCCGGTTTCTTCCAGCACCTGCCGAACCAGGCTGACCAGTTTGCCCTGGCGCAGCTGATGCACCGACAGGTTCACCGACACGCGGATCGGCGCCAGGCCCTGACGCTGCCATTCGCACGCTTGCCAGCACGCCTGACGCAGGACGAATTCGCCGATCGGGCCGATCAGCCCGGTCTCTTCGGCAAGGCCGATGAAATCCGCCGGTGGCACCTGGCCCATGCTCGGATGATCCCAGCGCACCAGCGCCTCGGCAGCATTCAAACGACCGCTTTGCAGGCACAGTTTCGGTTGGTAGAACACCGTCAGTTGCCGTTCTTCAATGGCTCGGCGCAAGTGGTTCTCCAGTTGCAACCGCTCAAGGGTGCTGGCTTGCAGGCTGTCGGTGTAGAACTGGAAGTTGTTGCCGCCCAGATGTTTGGCATGTTGCATGGCCATGTTCGACTGGCTGACCAGCGTCGAGATCTCCCGCGCGTTGTCGGGCAACAGACTGATGCCCATCGAGGCGCTCACCACCAGCTCATGCCCGTCAACACTCAGCGGCAAACGCAGCTTGGCCGACAACCGTGTCGCCACCCGGGCCAGGCTCGACAGATTGCCGTAGGCATCGAACAGCGCGGCAAACTCGTCTCCCGACAAGCGCGCAATGGTGTCGGCCTCCGGCAAGGCATTGACCAGCCGGCGCGCCATCTTCTGCAGCAACTGATCGGCGACTTCATGACCAAGGCTGTCATTGAGCAATTTGAAACGATCCAGATTGATGTGCAGCAACGCCAGACTGCGGCGCCCGCCCTGGCGAACCCGCTGATGGGCTTCATGCAGGCGCTCGCGGAACAGCGAGCGGTTGGCCAGACCGGTGAGCTCGTCGTAATGGGTCAGATAGCGCAGGCGTTCTTCCGACGCCCGCCGCGCCGAGAGATCGGCAAAGAAACCAACGATATGGCTGACATTGCCGCGGCTGTCGCGCACCGCATTGAGCTGCAACCATTGCGGGTACAACTCGCCGTTCTTGCGGGTTTCCACCAGTTCGCCCTGCCAGCTGCCGTGCTGCTCCAGCGCATGCCGGATCGCCACGTAGTGACGACGGGCATCGCGGCTGCACGGCAACTCGACAACGTTGCGCCCGAGCATGTCGTCGATCTCGTAACCGGTAACCCGGCTGAAAGCCTGATTGATCGCAATCAACGCGTAGTCAGGATCGAGAATCACGATGCCTTCGCTGGCCGCCTCGAACACCGTCGCCGCCAGCCGTTGCTGCTCTTCGAGGCTTTTGCCGGCGCTGATATCGCGGCGGGTACCGACCATGCGGATCACCCGGCCGCTGGCGCTGCGCTCGACGGCGCGGCCGCGGTCCTCGATCCACACCCAGTGGCCGTCGCCGTGGCGCAAGCGATATTCAACCTGATAATCCTCGGTGCGCCCCTTCAAATGTTCGACCAGGGCGAACTGCAGTGACGGCACGTCTTCGGGGTGCAGTCGCGGTTTCAGATCGCGCAGCAGCGCAGTCACGTATTCCGGGGCGAGGCCGAACAGTTCCTGAACCTGCGTGTGGTGGACTTCGTCGGTCTGCAGATTCCAGTCCCATAAGCCGAGCTCACTGGCCTTCAGTGCCAGCGCCAACCGCGCTTCGCTTTTGCTCAAGGCCTGGTTGGCTGCATCCAGTTCGCGGCTGCGCTGGGCCACGCGATCTTCGAGATCAACCTGCGCTTCACGCAACCGGGCTTCGGCACAGCGGCGCTGCTCGATCTCTTTGCCCAGTTCCTGATTGAGTTGTTCGCTGCGCGCCTGTGCTTGCTGAAGGTGCTCGATCAGGTGCTGGTTCTGGAAACGCCGGAGCAAACCGCGATCGATCAGCCGATTGACCTGCCACGCGACCACGCTCAGCGAACCGAGCAGGATCAACCCCAGCCAGCCCCAGCCCCGTGCCTGATCGTCGCCGCCCCAGAACAGGTAGCCGATCGCTGGCAGCAGACAGGGCAAGGTAAACGACAGGAACGCCGGCAGGCTCACGGCGTAGGCGACACTGGCCGACAGCGTTGCCGCGCCGATCAGGCCGAATACCCAGGCTTGCTGAATGAAATTGTCGGCGGGAACGAGGGCGATGCCGGCACCGGCCAAAGTCAGACCGGTCATGGTCGAACCGAGCAGAAACATGCGAAACCAGATCGGCCGGGCCTGGCGATCGGGAATCGCCGAATCGAACGCGGCCACCTGGATCACCCGCAACGCGACCAGCGACAGCAGCCACACCAGCCAGACGCTGACCACGAAGTAGCGCTGCGGGCTCCAGAGCAAAGCGGCGCAGACCAGACCATTGATCAACATGAACAGCGTGGGCAACAACGAGCCCTGATACAGCAGACGCGTGCGCTCCACCGCCATTTCGACGGCATAGTGCTTGCGGATCACCCGAGGGTCCACGGAGGGCCCCGACAGTTCGGCGCTGAGGGTCATGGGCAACGTTCTTGTTCTTATAAGGAGGGCGTGCGCCCGAAACGTGGACGGAGCATACACAAGCCGACCCCGTTGCCAAACTGCTGCCGATCACAATTGCAGGGAAAATTTCCGCCGCCAACGCCCCGCTGCCACCCCCCAGGCGAGACAGGCCGAAGCCTGCAGCCAATGACCGACCGGTCGTCCTCGGCAGCACTTTCATCGGCTAATGCAACGCGCGGTTTGCCCGGGCCCGCGGCGCACCCTAGAATGCGCCGATGCGCGATGATCTCTCCCTTCTGCTGAACTCCCTCAACGATGCCCAACGCCAGGCCGTAGCGGCCCCCGTTGGCCGTCAGTTGGTCCTGGCCGGCGCCGGTTCCGGTAAAACCCGAGTGCTGGTGCACCGTATCGCCTGGTTGATCCAGGTCGAGAACGCCTCGCCTCACTCCATCCTGTCGGTGACCTTCACCAACAAGGCCGCTGCCGAGATGCGTCATCGCATCGAGCAGTTGCTGGGCATCAACCCGGCCGGCATGTGGGTCGGCACCTTCCACGGCCTCGCGCACCGCTTGCTGCGGGCGCACTGGCAGGAAGCGGGCCTGAGCCAGACCTTTCAGATTCTCGACAGCGATGACCAGCAGCGTCTGGTCAAGCGGGTGATCCGCGAACTGGGTCTGGATGAGCAACGCTGGCCGGCGCGTCAGGCGCAGTGGTTCATCAACGGCCAGAAAGACGAAGGTCTGCGACCGCAACACATTCAGGCCAGCGGCGACCTGTTCCTCGCCACCATGCGCGGCATCTACGAAGCCTACGAGGCGGCGTGCCTGCGTGCCGGCGTGATCGATTTCTCCGAGCTGCTGCTGCGCGCCCTCGACCTGTGGCGTGATCATCCAGGCCTGCTGGCGCACTATCAAAAGCGTTTCCGCCATATTCTGGTCGACGAGTTCCAGGACACCAACGCCGTGCAGTACGCCTGGTTGCGCCTGCTCGGCAAGGGCGGTGACAGCCTGATGGTGGTGGGCGACGACGATCAGTCGATTTACGGCTGGCGCGGCGCGAAGATTGAAAACATCCATCAGTATTCTTCGGATTTTCCGGATTCCGAGACGATTCGCCTGGAGCAGAACTACCGCTCCACCGCCGGCATCCTCAAAGCCGCCAACGCCTTGATCGCCAACAACACCGGGCGCCTGGGCAAAGAGCTGTGGACCGACGGCGGCGACGGCGAAGCGATCAACCTGTACGCGGCGTTCAACGAACACGACGAAGCACGCTACGTGGTCGAAACCATCGAAAGTGCGCTGAAAACCGGCCTGGCCCGTAGCGATATCGCGATTCTGTACCGCTCCAACGCCCAGTCGCGAGTGCTCGAAGAAGCCCTGCTGCGCGAGCGGATTCCGTACCGCATCTATGGCGGGCAGCGCTTCTTCGAACGCGCGGAAATCAAGAACGCCATGGCCTACCTGCGCTTGCTTGAAGGTCGAGGCAACGATGCGGCGCTGGAACGGGTGATCAACGTGCCGGCCCGTGGCATCGGCGAGAAAACCGTCGAAGCGATCCGCGAGCACGCGCGACACAGCGATGTATCGATGTGGGAAGCGATGCGCCAACTGGTCGCCAACAAAGGCCTGACCGGCCGCGCCGCCAGTGCGCTCGGTGCATTCATCGAGCTGATCGAGAACCTCGCCGCCAAGTGCGCCGAGATGCCGCTGCACCTGATGACGCAAACCGTCATCGAGCAGTCCGGCCTGATCGCCTATCACGAAGCGGAAAAAGGTGAAAAAGGTCAGGCTCGAGTGGAAAACCTTGAGGAACTGGTCAGCGCCGCGCGCAACTTCGAGAACACCGAAGAGGACGAAGAGCTGACGCCACTGGCGGCATTCCTCGGCCACGCATCGCTGGAGGCCGGCGACACTCAGGCCGACGAGCACGAAGACAGCGTTCAGCTGATGACCCTGCACAGCGCCAAAGGTCTGGAATTCCCTTACGTGTTCCTGGTGGGCATGGAAGAAGGCCTGTTCCCGCACAAGATGAGCCTGGAAGAGCCCGGGCGTCTTGAAGAAGAACGGCGTCTGGCCTACGTCGGTATCACTCGGGCCATGCAGAATCTGGTGATGACCTACGCGGAAACCCGGCGTCTGTACGGCAGCGAAACCTACAACAAGGTGTCGCGTTTCGTACGCGAGGTGCCGAAGGGCCTGATTCAGGAAGTGCGTCTGTCCAATAGCGTCAGCCGACCGTTCGGCGGCAACCAGTCGATGAGCGGCAGCAATCTGTTCAGCGGCAGCGAGATACCGGAAACCGGTTTTGTGCTGGGTCAGGCCGTACGTCATTCGATCTTCGGCGAAGGGGTGATCCTCAACTTCGAAGGTTCCGGCGCCCAGGCCCGAGTCCAGGTGAACTTCAGCGAAGGCAGCAAATGGCTGATGCTCGGCTATGCCAAGCTGGAAGCCATCTGACCCCGGTTTGTTTTTTTGTGGGAGCGCGCCTGCTCGCGAATGAAATCAACGCGGTTGATCTGATACACCGCGGTGCAGCTTTCGCGAGCAGGCTCGCTCCCACAGAGTTCGGTGTTCTGACCCACAATCCCTCTGAACCTATCGCCTTTTCCTACAGACAAAAGTACATCGGCTGATTGCCTCGCCAAGCTGAACGCAACCTGTCAGGCAAAAGCCCGAAACACTCTCTCGCTAGCCAGTAACACTTCAGCTGTGCAACATGGCGCGCGTGTCTCCACAAAACGGGAATACCCTTTATGAAACGTTTTCTTAGCATCGCCATGGCGTTGTGCATCGGCCTGACGATGAGCCTCGACGCCAACGCCAAGCGCTTTGGTGGTGGCAAAAGCGCCGGCGCTGCGCCGACGCACCAGACCAGCCAGATGGCTCCTTCTTCTCCAGGCGTGGGCGGTGCAGCAGCGACCGCTGGCGCTGCCGGTGCTGCTGGCGCCGCGGCCAAGGCCGGCGGTGCTTCGCGCTGGCTCGGCCCTCTGGCGGGCATCGCCGCCGGTGGCTTGCTCGCGTCGATGTTCATGGGCGACGGCTTCCAGGGCATGCAAATCTTCGACATCCTGATCATGGCCCTGATCGCGTTCGTGATCTTCCGCTTCATTGCCGCCCGTCGTCGCAAGCAGCAGGAGCAATTCGCTCCGGCCGGCGCGCCGATGCAGCGTGAAGTGTTCGAGCAGAAGCCAGCCGCCATGGGTTCGATCTTCGGTGGTTCGGCTGCTCCGGCTGCCGCCCGTCCGGTGATCAACGCACCGGCCTGGTTCAACGAAGAGCGCTTCCTTGAAGCCGCACGCAGCCACTTCCAGTCGCTGCAGCAGCACTGGGACGCCAACGAAATGAACAAGATCGCCGAGTTCGTGACCCCGCAAATGCTCGAGTTCCTCAAGCGTGAGCGTGCCGATCTGGGCGACGGCTTCCAGTCGACCTACATCGACAATCTGCAGGTGCAGCTGGACGGCGTCGACGATCGTGCCGACAAGACCATCGCCACCCTGACCTTCACCGGCGTGTCGAAAACCTCGCGTTTCGACCAGGGCGAAGTGTTCAGCGAAAGCTGGAACATGGAACGTCCGCAGGGCGACAACCAGCCTTGGCTGGTCGCCGGTATCCGCCAGAACGGCTGATCCCTGCTGCGCTTCACTTGCGGTAACAGAACCCCGGCCCCGGCCGGGGTTTTTCATTTCACGGTTGCATCTGTAGCGAGCTACTGTATAAACCGGCCCATATAAACCGCGCCATTCAAGCAAGAGGATCCCGGACGTGGAAGAAATTATCGAACAACTGCGCGAAGCCAACGAACCCGTGCCGGTTCCTTTGGAACTGCCTGACGAAGACCTGCTGGTGGAAATCGAAGAACAACTCTTCATCGACATTCCGTTTGTCTTCAAGGAATTTTTGCTGACCGTCAGCGATGTGGTCTATGGCAGCCTCGAACCCGTGACGGTCACCGACCCGCAGTCACACACCTATTTGCCGGACGTCGCGGCCAATGCGTGGGATGTAGGCGTTGATCGCAGCTTGATCCCGATCTGTCAGGACGGTGACGACTACTACTGTGTCGAAGAAGATGGCACCGTGGTGCTGTGGCAGGCCGAAGAAGAATTGATCGCCGAGGAAACCTGGGAATCGGTATGGCACTGGGCGCGGGACGTCTGGCTGGAGAGCTGATCCGCCAGACGCCCCGGGTGGTCAGTGCCCCGACGACTCGTTGTGGTTGTCGAGGGTTTCCAGCAGGGCCACCTGCATGCGCGTGTGCACGCGGATGAACCAGCGCCAGAGCAGCGCCGCTACCGCAGCGGCGACTACGGCGATCAGCACCAGCAGCTTGTTGGTCGGCAGGATACTGGCCGACAACGCCGCCAACAGCAGGAAAATCACCAGCAGCGAGAGAATCGGGATCACTTCGGCGATCACCCGGCGCACTCGCTGCGTGTGACGCCCGGCCATCTCCGGCTTGACGCCCATCTCCGCCAGTAGCATCGACAGCGCTTTGAGCTTGCGATATGCCGCGATCAGGAATGGCAGCGAAACCAACAGCGCCCCGCCCCAGATCAACGCCTTCTGCCAGCTCGGATCGCTGATCCAGTCCTGCAGCCACAACGACATGCGCTCGGCGAAATACGCGCCGGCGAAGAAGATCGCAATCACCAGCGCCAGATTGACCCCGACCTGCAACAGAATCCGCCGGATCATCGACGCCAGCATCGCGCCCTCGCCTTGCGGCTGAATGCTGCGCAACCATTCGCCATACATGCCGAGCACCCGGCCGAGACGCTTGGGCACGGCTGCCGAGAGCTTAATCGACAGCGGATCCGCCGCGCGAATCAAGTACGGCGTCAGCAGCGTGGTGATCACCGACACGGCCACCGCAACCGGATAGAGGAAGTTGCTGGTCACCTGCAAGGTCATGCCCAGCGCGGCGATGATGAAGGAAAATTCGCCAATCTGTGACAGGCCCATGCCGACCCGCAGCGAGGTTCGTCCGTCGTTGCCAGCGATAAATGCTCCGAGGCCGCAGGACAACATCTTGCCCAGCACCACGGCGACGGTGATCACCGCAATCGGCCAGGCGTATTCGATGAGAATCAGCGGGTCGAGCATCAGCCCGATCGCGACGAAAAAGATCGCACTGAACAAGTCACGAACCGGCTCGACCAGTCGCTCGATTTTCAGCAGCTGTCGCGACTCGGCCATGATCGCGCCGATCAGGAAGGCGCCGAGGACCATGCTGTATTCGAGCTTGACCACCAGCAGGCAGAAGCCGAAACACAAGCCAAGCACAGTGATCAGCAGCATCTCGTTGCTGTCGAATTTCGCTACATACGCCAACAGACGCGGCACCAGGAGGATGCCGATGACCAGCGCGACGATCATGAACAGCGACAGCTTGCCGACCGTGGAGAACACTTCGCCCGAGCTCACCGTGCCGCTGACCGCGATGCTCGACAGCAGCGCAATGATGCCGATGCCGAGGATGTCCTCGACAATCAATACCCCGAAGATCAACTGCGCGAAACGCTCGTTCTTCATCTTCAGATCGTTGAGGGCTTTGACGATGATGGTGGTTGAGGAAATCGCCAGAATCGCGCCTAGGAACAGCGAATCCATGGTGTTCCAGTCGAACCAGCGGCCAATCTCGTAGCCGATCCAGATCATCAAAATGATTTCGAGGAACGCGGCAATAAACGCCGTAGCCCCGACCTTGAACAACTTGCGCAGGCTGAACTCCAGACCGAGACAGAACATCAGGAAAATCACCCCGAGTTCGGCCAGGGTCTTGATGGTTTCTTCGTCGTGGATCAGGCCGAACGGTGGTGTGTGCGGGCCGATGATGAACCCGGCGACGATGTAGCCGAGCACCACCGGTTGCTTGAAACGGTGGAACAGCACGGTGACCACACCTGCGACCAGCATGATCACTGCCAGATCCTGAATAAAACTGATGGCATGCATGGCGTGGGCTCCTTGATCACGACAGTCGCAGGCAGACGTCAGAAAAGTCCGCGCGAGCAGGTTAAAAATCCGCTTTAGATGTGGGAATTGCCCTTGGGCAGGGCTTTTGCAGGTTAACACCGCGACTTCGCTCTGGAAGCCGGTGCAATATATGGAAACAGATCGCTACCGGCGTGACGGCGGCCCGTTGCCCGGCGTCCCGATAACGGTGCTTTCTGAAAAGCCACCAAGCGCCCGCAGAGGCGCTTCCAGCCATCAGCCTTGACCCGTGAGAACGTTATGGAACCCGGAAACGCCCAGCTGTCGATGACGGTACTGATGACCCCCGACATGGCCAACTTCTCTGGCAATGTCCACGGCGGCACCCTGCTCAAATACCTCGACGAAGTGGCCTACGCCTGCGCCAGCCGTTATGCCGGGCGCTACGTGGTGACACTGTCGGTTGATCAGGTGATTTTCCGCGAGCCGATTCATGTCGGCGAACTGGTGACCTTCCTCGCCTCGGTCAACTACACCGGCAACACGTCGATGGAAGTCGGCATCAAAGTGGTCACGGAAAACATCCGCGAACGCTCGGTGCGCCATACCAACAGCTGCTTCTTCACCATGGTCGCCGTGGACGACCAGCGCAAACCGGCCGCCGTACCGCCGCTGCAACCGCAGAACAGCGAAGACAAGCGCCGCTTCATGCAGGCGCAACAGCGTCGGCAGATTCGTCAGGAGCTGGAGAAGCGTTATCAGGAGATCAAGGGCGACGCTTGAAATGGAGAGCGCTCGATTGATCGCTTTCGCGAGCAGGCTCGCTCCCACATTGGGAATGCATTCTTCCTGTGGGAGCGAGCCTGCTCGCGAATACAGACGACTAGCTCTTAGAGACTGATCGCTGTCGCCTCGAACTTCACCCGCGGATGGGCAATCCGGTCCTGCGCCCGCACCAGTTGCAGCTCATAACTGGCGCACGCTTGGGTTTCCAGCAACACCTCATGCACCGCCGCTGCGGTGAATTCGAAGGCTGCGAGCAGGCTGTCGCCCAGCAGTACCCGCGCCAGGAACAGGCCGGATGTCAGATCGCCCACGCCCACCGGCTGACGCGGAAACGCCAGTAATGGACGGCGCAGATGCCAGCTGCCCTCAGCCGTCACCAGCAGCATCTCGAAACCATCGGCCGGTTTGCCCGGGTAATCCAGATGCTTGACCAGCACTGCTTTCGGCCCGCGCGCCAGCAGCGCCCGCGCCATGGCAAGGCAATCAAACAGCGACTGCGGCTTGCGCCCGGAAAAACTGTCCAGCTCCAACTGGTTCGGGCACATGATGTCCGCCACGGCGGCCGCTTCATTGAGCAGGAAATCACTGACCTCGGTGGGCACGCTGCAACCCTTCTCTGGATGACCCATGACCGGGTCACACAGATACAACATCTTCGGATTGACTGCTTTGATCCGCGCCACACCGCTGAGTATCGCCCGGCCCTGCGCGGCGCTGCCGAGATAGCCGGACAGCACCGCATCGCAGTTGCCCAGCTCGCCAATCGCGGCGATGCCTTCGATCAGTTCGGGAATCTGCTGCGGCGCCAGCACTTCACCGGCCCACTGACCATACTGGGTGTGGTTAGAGAACTGCACGGTGTTGAGCGGCCAGACGTTGACCCCGACGCGCTGCATCGGAAAAACCGCAGCGCTGTTGCCGGCGTGGCCAAACACCACGTGGGACTGGATGGCGAGCAGATGAGGCGTACGTTTCATTCGGGTCATTCCGTAAAACGATTGAAATTCAAGCCGCGCAGTATGCGACGAAACACAGCCTGTACGACAGACCGGCGAGACAGTTAAGCTGACGCCATCTTTTGGAGTTCGATGTAGATGCTGACCCTGGAAAACATCTTCGTGCTGATGCTGTTCGCCGCTGCCGGTGCCTGGTTCTGGCACAACCACGGCTTGCGCGAGCGCGCGCTGGAGCGGGTCAAACAGCATTGCAGCAACGTCGGCGTCGAATTGCTGGACGGTAACGTCGCGCTGAAAAAGATCGGTTTGATCAGGGATGCCAACGGTCGCCGCCGACTGGCGCGGGTGTACAACTTCGAATTCACCGTGACTGGCGAGAGCCGCCACAACGGCACCGTGACCCAATTCGGCGCGCACAGTGCGCAGATTGAATTGGCACCCTACCCGGCACCGTTCGACGATACGCCGCCGGTGGTCGAAGTGCACAAGCCTCGCGCGGAAGTCATCGAGCTGAGCCAGTGGCGGCAGGAACATACAAAGTGGAAGCCTTGAGCTGATTCACCGAACTCGGCATTGAGTCAAATCGGCGTCTAGCTGTTCGATATTCTGCGGCCCGGTAAAGATCAGCTCAATTCGCGAATCTTTTCGCCATTCGCTGGCCTGCCAAATCAGATCTGCATTTTCCAGCGCATTGACTGAAACCCAGCCATCGCTGCCGTGGATAACCAGTTTGGCCCGCTTCCACTCGAGAGCGGCCAGCCAATCAACGATGCGTCCTTGGTCAAATATCTGTCCAGGATGCCAGCGCCACCCGATGCTCCAGCCATCCTCCTGCGCCTGGCTCAGGCAAATCGGCACGCTCGGGTCGCTCCAGACGGCCGGCAGCTGCGCCAAGCCCGTGGGCAGCGGCAGATTAACCACGCCTTCGGTTGCTTTTTCTGTCATCCCCGGCAGCTCATCCAGAGGCAACTGGGCTTGCTGCGTCCAGATCATCCTGACCGGTGGCAGCTGGCGAGCGATGTTCTCCCGAACCGTTTCATCAAGGTCGTCTGCCTTGTTCAACAGCAACAACCCCGCGCTGGCCAACGCTTGCTGCTGGGGCTCCGGCAAGCCTCTACCTGCATGCAATGCCTGAGCATCCAGGACCAGAACACACGGCTGAACCGCCAGCACGCCCAGCCAAGGCGCCGTGTTCAATTGCTTGAGCAACTGTGCGGGATGGCCCAGCCCGGATGGCTCGATAAACAGTCGATCCGGTCGGGCCTTGCGCAGCAAGCGGCCAAGGCCGATCTGGAACGGCGCGCCATTGACGCAACACAGGCAGCCCCCGGCCACCTCACCCAGTGCGATACCATCGGCATCGCGAGTCAGCAGCGCGGCATCCAGACCGATCTGGCCAAACTCGTTGATCAGCACCGCCCAGCGTTCGTCCGCGGGCCGCTGCGCCAACAACTGGCGAATCAGGCTGGTCTTGCCCGCGCCCAACGGGCCGGCGATGACGTGGGTCGGAATGTTCTGCAACATGGCGGGTACTTTTCTGCGGACAGTTATTGAGGAGACTGATGATGCGCTGGTGGGGATGGTCGTTGCTGTTGACGCTGCTGTCGAGTGAAGCGTGGGCCCAGGCCTGCGTGGTGCACACACAGGGCGAACGGCTCGACGTCAAAGTCTGTCAGCAGAACAGGACGATTCCGCAGAAATTGTTCAGTGACGGCTTCTGCCAACCGACGCTGGCCGGGCAGAAGGTCGAGGTGCAATACGTCGATCAGTGCCCGAGCGGGGCTTTCGGTGTGTGCAGCAACGCGCAAGTCGCCAATATGCCCTATCGCCAGGATATCCACTATTACGGCGTGGCCACTGATGCGGCGTATCTCAAGCCGTACTGCGAAGGCCAGAGCCAGGGCGCCTGGCGCAAGCCCTGAGTGTCAGCCGAGCCAGTCGAGGGTCAGCAGCAGACGGCGTTCACCGGGAGCCGGTTGCGGTGAACGATGGATTAGGCCGAAGCCCTCATTGCCGTGCCACTTTTCGCCCTTGAGCAGGGCAACGTCGCCGCTGTTGAGCTGGCGAATCGTCGCTGCATCTTGCGGTTCGGCATTGGCCTGACCAAGTCGCATGCGATCCATCGCCCCCTCTTCAAGCCACTGGCTACCGACCCCGGCATAGGTCGTGATCAGGCGCACGGGTACGTGATCGACGTGGAAGCGCGGACACATGGCCTTGTCCAGCACGCGCAAGCGCACGCCGATACGCCGCGCGCCGAGCAGGCAGGCGAAGGCACTGATCAGCCATTTAAGGTCGCTCATGAAACCTTCGTAACCTTGAAGATCACGCAGCCCTGAAGCCAGTCCGTCGAGATCCGGTTCGGCGTCTTCGTCAGGTAATTCCAGGCAAAGCGACTCGGCCAAGGGCTCGTTGAGCGACAGCACTAATTGTGCGAAATCGGCGATGTGCAAAGGCAGCTGGCGTTGCCAGATCGCGAGATTGGTTCCGTCCTCAAGGATTCGCGTCAGCGTTTGCGGGCTCAGGCCCTGATGCTGATGACGGGTAAGGAGGTAATGATCTTTGAGTGCGAGCATCAGGCGGCCTCTTCGTGCCAAGGGCCGAAGGGATCAGGCAGCAAGCGCCAGCCTTCGACACCCACTGCCATTTCTTCATCGGTGAGCAGACAGGCATCCAGCTCGGCTGCGAGCTGTAGGAAATCGATGTTCTGACCGATGAAAACCAGTTCCTGGCGACAATCTCCTACGCTCGGAGTCCAGTTTCCCATGATGGCCTGTACGCTTTCCTGATCCTCAGGCCATTGATTCTTCGCCACGAAACGCCACCAGCGACCGGCAAATCCATGCCGCATCAAACCACCGGCCTGCGACCAACTGCCAGCATCGGTAGGCTTGCTGGCGAGCCAGAAGAAGCCTTTGGAGCGCAGCAGCTTGCCGTTCAGCCATGGGCGGTCGATGAAGCTGAAAAAGCGCTGTGGGTGGAAGGGCCTGCGGGCGCGGTACGCCGTCGAGGCGATGCCGTACTCTTGAGTTTCCGGGACGTGCTCACCGCGTAATTCCTGTAGCCATCCGGGTGCCTGTGCGGCTTTTTCAAAATCAAAACGGCCAGTGTTGAGGATTTTCTCCAACGGCACCTCGCCCATCACCATTGGAATGATTTCAGCCTGGGCATTCAGGCGCTTGAGGATCGCTATGAGCTCTTCGCGCTCATGCTGGCTGATCAGGTCGATTTTGCTGATCAGCAGGACGTCGGCGAATTCGATCTGTTCGATCAACAGGTCCGTGATGGAACGCTCGTCTTCTTCACCGAGGATTTCGCCGCGAGAGGCGAGGCTTTCGGCGGCCTGGTAATCGAGCAGGAAGTTCACGCCGTCGACGACTGTGACCATGGTGTCGAGACGGGCGATGTCGGCGAGGCTTTGTTCGTGTTCATCGCGGAAGGTGAAAGTTTCGGCGACTGGAAGCGGTTCGGAGATGCCGGTGGATTCGATCAGCAGGTAATCGAAACGTCCTTCCCTTGCGAGCTTGCTGACCTCTTCAAGCAGGTCTTCACGTAACGTACAGCAAATGCAGCCGTTGCTCATTTCAACGAGTTTTTCTTCTGCGCGGTTCAAGCTGACATCACGCTGGACTTCGCTACCATCAATATTGATTTCGCTCATATCGTTGACGATTACCGCAACGCGCAGACCTTTGCGGTTACGTAGTACGTAATTCAAAAGCGTACTTTTACCGGCGCCGAGAAATCCTGAAAGTACGGTGACGGGCAATTTCTCTGACATTGGATAATCCTCGTTGATAGCCGCCGATATGCGCTTTGGTGATTTGCGCATGACGTATTGCGCTTCTTGGTAGTGAAGAAGGCAACGGTTGTTATCGGCAGCTCCGGCTGGTTTGCGCTTTATGTTATAGTGTAACAATACAGAGTTGCTAGCCCGAGCGGGAAGATTTCACGATTTGTCTCGCCACCTATCCTGGAAACCGCGATGAACAATGCGCTGAAATACCTGCTTTTGAGTTCCGGCATGGCGCTCACCGGCCAAGCCGAAGCGCACGTTCCCGGTCTCGCGCACTGCACGCGCAGCGCTAACCTGCTGGCTTGCGTGGACGCCGAAGGCAACGCCTATAGCGTCAATACGGTCGGCACCTCGCTGTATCTCAGGGGATTCGAAAAGAATGGCCATCGCTACTGGGCGCAAACCAACAGCCGGTTCGGCCAACTGACGTTTTTTACCGGCATTGCCTCGGATGGCGAGGCTTGGGTCGGCTATACCCGGCGTGTTGGCTGGACGACCATCAACCGCTTCTCAAGCTCGGGAGGCAGCAGCGCAAGGTTCACTTGCAGCCGGATGACGGGCTGCTAGTGAAAACCTTTTCATGAAAAAAGCTTCGCTGCATGCAGTGTTATAATGTAACGTAAAATGAGATCAACACGACGGTCTCAACCATGAACGCTCTTACGCTACCGGATATCGCCAACCAATCTGCACGCCAGGCATTGCCACTCGATTGGGTAGGCATGCGTGGGATTGCCCTACCTGTTTTGCTTGAAGGCCAACGCCTCAGTGCCAAAGTAGACGCTGGCGTGAGCCTTGATGATGGTGAAGCGCGCGGTATTCACATGTCGCGGTTGTACTTGGCACTCGATACGCTCGAACAGCGAAGCCTTTCCCCGGCGCTGTTGCGGGAAATACTCAAGCGTTTTCTGGCCAGTCATCAGGGTCTGTCTGACTGCGCATATCTGAACATTCATACTGACTTGCTACTCAAGCGACCCGCGCTGATCAGTCCCTTGGCAGGCTGGAAATCCTATCCGGCTACCATCTCAGCCAGCCTGAAACAGCGGATGTTCCACGTGGAACTAAAAGTCGAGGTGCCTTATTCCTCGACATGCCCGTGCTCCGCAGCCTTGGCAAGGCAATTGATCCAGCAGCAATTCGTCGACGATTTCGCCAATAAGTCTCTGCAGCACGCTGAGGTGTTGGCATGGCTCGGCTCAACCAAAGGGATCGTAGCGACACCGCATAGCCAACGCAGTTATGCGCAACTTCACCTGCATCTTGATGACTTCATCGATGAGCTTCCGCTGACCGCAATCATCAATGACGCCGAAGCCGCTCTCGGCACCGCCGTTCAGGCCGCCGTAAAACGCCCGGACGAGCAGGCCTTCGCTCTCGCCAACGGGCAAAATCTGATGTTCTGCGAAGACGCAGCCCGCCGTCTCAACCTGGCACTGCAGCGCACGCCGGGTATCAACCGATTCCATATCCGCGTGAGCCATGCCGAAAGCCTGCACGCTCACGACGCCGTTGCCGAGAGCAGTTGGCAGCGGGAGCAACCATGATCCGCTGCCAATCGCTGGTCTGGGGCGCGCCCGGACAACCGTTGACGACACCTCTGAGCCTGGAGTTCGAAAGCGCCAGCCTGACTGCCGTCATCGGCGCCAACGGCTGCGGCAAAAGCAGTTTGTTGAAAATCATCGCCGGATTGCAAAAGCCCTTGGCTGGCAAAGTCGAAATGGCTGTTCCACGGCAAAGCGGCATTTCCTTTCTGCCGCAACAGCAGCACCTGGATCGACAATTCCCGATCAGCCTCGAAGAACTAATCGCTGCAGGTTTCTGGGGTCGTCGGCTCTCGACTCAATTGCGCACGCAGCGCTTGAAAAACGCACTGGAAGACTGGCATTTGAGTGGACTTGAACAGCGTCCTTTGATGGCCCTGTCCGGCGGTGAATTACAGCGTGCGCTGCTCGCGCGATTGAGCCTCGCAGACGCCCCAGTGCTGTTGCTGGATGAACCGCATGCCGCACTCGATGAACTCGGGCAGCAATTGCTCTGGCAACACATTCACCATTGGCAGGCGCAGGGCCGAACACTGGTTGTGGTCTGCCATGACCTGGTCGCGGTGCGACAACATATTCCGCATACGCTGCTGATCAGAAACGGCCACTGCGTGTACGGGACCAGCCGAGAATTGATCCAGCCGACACCGTCCATGCGGGTGGCCTGATGCTCATCACCGTCAGCCATTTTTGGCAGCCCTTCAGCGAATTCGTATTCATGCGCCGCGCCTTGCTCGGCGGACTGGTGCTGGCATGCAGCACGGCGCCCTTGGGCGTGTTCCTGATTCTCAGGCGAATGAGCCTGATCGGCGACGCGGTGGCCCACGGCATTCTCCCCGGTGCAGCATTGGGATTCTGGTTCGCCGGTTTGAGCCTCCCTGCCCTTACGCTGGGTGGCCTCGGCGCCGGTCTGAGCATGTCCGGTCTCGCCGCCTGGATCACTCGGCGCACGGGCCTACGCGAAGACGCCAGCCTCGCCGCTGTCTATCCGATCTCACTGGCCAGCGGCGTGCTGATTCTTGGCATGGCCGGCAAACGCCTCGACCTTTTGCATTTGCTGTTCGGCTCTGCGTTGGCCGTGGACGGGCCGACGCTGACCGGCATGCTTTGGGTCTCGGCCCTCAGCCTCGTGGCCATGACCGCGATCTACAAAGCGTTGTTACTGGACACACTAGACCCGCTGTTCTTGCGCACGGTCAGCCGTCTCGGGCCGCTGGCCCATGCCGTGTTTCTCACTCTGGTCGTGCTGAATCTGGTGATCGGCTTTCAAGCCATCGGCGCACTGATGGTGGTCGGACTGATGATGCTGCCTGCGGCTGCCTCAAGGTTCTGGAGCCGCCGCCTCCCGGTACTGGTTGCTGTCGCCGCCGTCATGGGTTGCCTGTCGGTGTGGCTCGGCTTGCTGCTGTCGTTTTACTACTCGCTGCCTAGCGGCCCGGCCATCGTGCTGGTCGCCGGGGTCGGCTATCTGCTTTCAGTGGTGTTCGGGCCGGTTCACGGTTTGCTGCACCGTCCGCCCTTGCTCACATCCCAATGAGGTGTTTCCCGATGCGCGCTCTACTCGTGCTGTTCAGCCTGATGCTGTCGATGACGTTGTCGGCTGCCGAAAAACTGCCGGTGGTCACCAGCTTCAGCATCCTCGCCGACATGGTTCAGCAGGTCGGCGGCGAGCACGTGCAAATCACCAGCATGGTTGGCCCGGACGCCGATGCGCACACCTACGAGCCGACCCCGGACGATGCCAAGGCCCTGCTCAGGGCGCGGCTGATCATCAAGAACGGGCTCGGTTTCGAGCCTTGGCTGGATCGGCTGGTGACCAGCACCGACAGTAAGGCGACGGTGATCACTGCCAGTCGCGGGGTGATTCCACGTTCGCTCGATGAGGACGGCGAAACCGTGCCGGATCCACACGCCTGGCACAATCTGGCGAATGCTGAGTTGTATGTCGGCAACATCACCAAGGCACTGGTCACTGCCGACCCGGCCAACAAGGCCGACTACGAGCGCAACAGCCAGAACTATCTCAAACAGATCTACGCGCTGCTCGCCGAAGCCAAAAACAAACTCGGGGCGCTGCCACCAGGCAACCGCAAGATCGTTACCAGCCACGATGCGTTCGGCTACCTCGGCCAGGCCTATGGCATCGACTTTCTGGCGCCGCAGGGGTTGTCCACCGAACGCGAACCGTCGGCTGTTGAAGTCGCAGCGTTGATCACGCAGATTCGCCGGACCAGAGTCAAAGCGGTGTTTATGGAGAACATCAAGGACGCGCGTCTGCTCAAGCAGATCGCGGATGAAAGCGGCGCGCACATCGGTGGCACGCTGTATTCGGATGCGCTGGCGGCGAGTGGCCCGGCGAGCACCTTTACCGGGCTGTTCGAATACAACCTCAATACGCTGTACAAGGCGTTGAGTCAGCCATGACCTGAGGCGAACTTCCGATCTATTCGCGAGCAGGCTCGCTCCCACAGTTGGAATGGGTTCCAGCTGTGGGAGTCGCAGAGGTTTTAAGCGCGGGGTTTAACGGTGCCGCAATCCTGACCCAGCCACACCGCACGGGTTTCCAGGCTGCCCTTCTGGTTGATGCCGATGGCGTTGAAGGTGCCATTGGCGACGGTGGTAAATTCGCGGTCACTGAGGAATGTCGCTACGCCGGTGCCCTGGGCCTTCGGGCAGCTGAAGCGGAATTTCCATTGGTTGCCGGTACGCTCGGTGATCTGCTGCTTGCAGCCCGATTGCGGATCGGCCAACGGGATATCGTTGGTCGCCACTTGCTGTGGCGTCAGGCAGGCGCGGATGCCTTTACCGCCGATATTGATGCCGTTCTTTTCCAGCGCCGCCCGCTGCTGTGGGGTGATCTGGCCCTGAATCTGGCCAAGGATCGATTGCACGTCCATGGCCTGGTCATCGACCTTCAGATTGCTTGAAGTCATCTCCCACAACCCCGGCTGCAGCATTTGCGCCTGCGCAACCACCGGTAATGCCAAACCCAGGCCCAGCGCCAAACCCAGCAGACGAACGTTCATCGAGAAACTCCTGATCAGTTGTGGCCGTTAGACGCCGGCCGGTTGCGTCGGTTCATGCACCGATTAAATAGAGACATTCGCAGCAGAACATGGTCTGTTAAGCATTGCATCTCGCGGAGCAAGGCTGCCCCATGGATTTTTTCGGACCGCATATTTTCGGTTACCTGATCGCCCTGTTGCACACACTCGGTTCGATCGCTGCGATCCATGCAGTGCTTACCGTGCGCACCGCACAAGGCTCGATCGCCTGGGCATTGTCGCTGATCTTCATTCCCTACCTCACGCTTATTCCGTACCTGGTGTTCGGTCGCAGCACCTTCGATGGTTACATCAAGGCGCGGCGCCAGGCCAACGAGCAGATGCGCTTGGCGATATCCGAACTGAACTGGCGCCCGTGGGTGGAAGAAGCCTTGGCCGCCCGGGCCTCAAGCGCCTACGCCTCATTACGTGCGATGCCGAAACTGGGGCGCATGCCGTGCCTGGCGAATAACGAAGTGCAACTGCTGGTGAACGGCACGGCGACCTTCGAGGCGATTTTTCAGGCGATCGAACAAGCGAAGGAAGCAGTGCTCATCCAGTTCTTCATCATCCACGATGATCGCCTCGGCCAGCGCTTGCGTGATGTGCTGTTGAAGAAAGCCGCCGAAGGGGTGTCCATTCACTTGCTCTACGACCGCATTGGCAGTCATGCCCTGCCCCATCACTACGCGCAGGCGTTGCGCGATGGTGGTGTCGAGGTCAAAGCCTTTGCTACGCGCAGTGGCTGGCTCAACCGCTTTCAGGTGAATTTCCGTAACCACCGCAAAATCGTCGTGGTCGATGGCGTGGTCGGCTTTGTCGGCGGGCATAACGTCGGCGACGAATACATGGGCGAGAAACCGCCGCTGGCGCCCTGGCGCGATACCCACGTCAAAGTACGCGGGCCGGTGGTGGCGTGTATGCAGGAATCGTTCGCCGAAGACTGGTTCTGGGCCGCACGCACTTTGCCGCCGTTGATTCTGCCGGATGAGTACCCGGCGGACGGCGTGCTCTGTCAATTGCTCGCCAGCGGCCCGGCCGATGCCTACGAAACCTGCTCGCTGTTTTTCGTCGAAGCCATTCACGCGGCGACGCAGCGGGTATGGATCACCAGCCCATATTTCGTCCCGGACGAAGCCGTCTTCGCTGCCCTGAGGCTGGCGGTTTTGCGTGGGGTCGATGTGCGCCTGCTGTTGCCGTCGCGGCCGGATCACAGAATCGTCTATGCAGCGTCCAGCCTGTATGCGTTTGAAGCGGTGCGGGCCGGCGTCCGGGTGTTCCGCTATCGACCGGGCTTCCTCCATCAGAAAGTGGTGTTGATCGACAGCGAGATCAGCGCCATCGGCAGCGCCAATCTGGATAACCGCTCGTTCCGCCTGAACTTCGAAGTGATGCTACTCACCGTCGACAGCGCGTTCGCCGCCGCTGTGGAACACATGCTAAATGATGATTTCGCTCAGGCCGATGAAGTAGCCAAAGAAGAAAGCCGGGAGATCCACCGCCTGCAACAGGTCGGCATGCGGATCGCCCGGCTGATTTCGCCGATACTTTGAACGTCCCGGTCTCAGGGGTTGTAGATGTCGTCGCGGGTCCAGGGCAGTTCGTGGCTGCCATCCGGGTGCGCTTTCACGGCAAGGATCTGATGCAGATTGATCCAGCCTCGGGCGAAAGCATAAGCGCAGCCGGCCAGGTACAGACGCCAGATCCGCAGCGCCTGCTCCGGTACCAGTTTCGCCGCAGCTTCGAGGTTGTCCTCCAGCCGCTCGCTCCAGTGATCAAGCGTACGTGCGTAATGCAGACGCAGACTCTCGACATCAACGATCTCCAGCCCTGCTTCACTGATCTGGGCGGAGATCATCGCCAGATGCGGCAACTCGCCGTTGGGGAACACGTATTTCTCGATGAAATCTCCGGCACCGCGCCCAACCGGGCGGCCATCGGTGTGCTTGGCGGTGATCCCGTGGTTCATCACCAGACCACCCTCCTTCACCGCACCGAACAATGTTTTGCAGTACTCGGCGAGATTGGCGTGGCCGACGTGTTCGAACATGCCAACGCTTACGACTTTGTCAAAACGACCGTCCTGCGGCAGATCGCGATAATCGAGCAACTGCAGTTCGACCTGATCTTCCAGGCCTTCGGCTTTGACCCGCTCCTGCGCGAGCGCTAATTGTTCCTTGCTCAAGGTAATACCGAACACCTTCACGCCGAACTCTCGCGCCGCGTACCGCGCCAGACCGCCCCAACCACAGCCGACATCTAGCAGATACTCACCCGGCTGCAGGCGCAGCTTGCGGCACAAATGGCGGAATTTGGCTTGCTGAGCCTGTTCGAGAGTTTCGCTGCCGGTTTCGAAATAGGCACAGGAATAGGCCATGTCGCTGTCCAGCCAGAGCTGGTAGAACGCATTCGACAGGTCGTAATGGTAGGAAATGGCTTTGGCGTCGGTGTCCTTGTCGTGATGCGCACGCACCGGTTGACTGCCTTCGTCTTCGTCGAGCAGCGCACTGCTCAACTCGTCACAGACGCGGATGACTTCGCTGATCGAGCCCTCCAGTTCCAGCTTGCCCTCGACGAACGCCGCACCCAGCGCATCCAGGCTCGGGTGGGTAAACTGGGTGACCATCTGCGGGTCCTTGACCACGATGGTCACGCTGGGCGCCGGGCCCAGGTTGAACTCGTGGCCATCCCAGAGTCGCAGGCGCAGTGGGAGCTGCAGGTTCTGTAAGGCCGGTGGAAGTTGCGCGAGCATGGAAAATCCCCCCTTGTTTCAGACGTCTGATCTGAGGGTAGACCAACCTGGAAAAATAGCAGGCTATCGATTCGATTAGCCTTGTCTATCATTACCGGCGCCGCGGCTGCACGCCAGACACCACGCGCCTTACGACAGATGACTGTGTTTGCAGCCTGCGGTTCGATGAATTTTCTTTCATCTCTCCTGAGCATCTGCCTTGAGCAAAGGCTCTTGAAAGCGCAGCAAACGTCCGGCGTTGCCCAACACCAACAGGGTGCTCAGATTGTGCAGCAGGGCCGCAATCATCGCCCCAGCCGCGCCGAGCCAGCCGAAAGCTGCAAAAACCACAATTGCCAGCGTCCAGCCCAGGCCGATCACCACATTGACCTGCAAGGTACGCCGGCACTGACGGCTCAAGCGGATGCAAGTACCGAGGCGACGCAAATCGCTGCCGATCAAGACGATGTCTGCCGACGCAAGAGCAATGTCGGCGCCACCAGCGCCCATCGCCACGCCGACCACACCGGCCTTGAGCGCGAGGGAATCGTTGATACCGTCGCCAACCACCATCGGGCGGAAGCCGTGATCGATTTCCTTGAGCACTCGATTGAGCTTGTCCTCGGGAAGCGCTTGCGCCTGGACTTCGTTGAGTCCGACTTCTTGCGCCAGGGTTCGGGCCACACTCTGACGATCACCGGTCAGCAGCAGTTGTCGACCCAGCCCCAGCTCGCGCAGTTCGCTCAAGGCAAAGCGTGCTTCAGGTTTGATGCTGTCAGCGAGCAACAGCCATGCGAGGAATTCACCGTGCAAAGCCAGACCCGCGATCGGGCCGTCGTGTTCAGGAACAAGGGTCGTTGTGATACCCAGCTGCGCGAATAATTCAGGCCGACCGAGCGCAGCTTCGCCCTTCTCTGTCATCGCCACTACACCCAAGCCTTGGCGCTCATGGATATTGGTTAGAGGCCAATAGGCTTGCTGATCGACCAATCCAGAGAGCGCCCGGCTCACCGGATGACTGCTCGCCGCGCCAAGACTGGCGGCCAGCTCCGGCACTTCGCCGGCGTCCGCGTTCAGGCTGGCGATCGACTGCAAACGCAAAGTGCCGTAAGTCAGCGTGCCGGTCTTGTCGACCACCAGCGAGGTCAGATCGGCGAGTTCTTCAAGGAACGCCGAGCTGCGAATCAGAATCCCATGGCGCGCGGCGACGGCGACACCGGCAATCGCCGTGGCCGGGGCAGACAGCACCAGCGCACAGGGACACGCCGCCACCAGCACCGCGAGCATCGCCTGGGCATCATTGGTGACGAACCAGGTCACCGCCGCCAGCAGCAACACCAGCACCATGTAACTACCAGCGTAGCGTTCGAGCAAACGGGTGATCGGCGGTTTCGAGCGTTCGGCGTTTTGCATCAGAGCGATGACTTTGCCCAAGGTCGATTCGCCGCCAGTGCGGGTGACTTCGATGCGCAGCAATCCATCGAGGTTGATCGCACCGCCGAAGACCGGCATGCCGAGGCCAGCTTCCACCGGCACCGACTCACCGGTAATCGACGCGGTGTCGAGGCTCGCCTGCCCGGATAACACACGACCGTCCGCCGGTACCCGATCGCCGGCCCGCACTTCGACGATATCGCCAGTGCTGAGCGTGCCGTTGTCCACTTCGATGATCGAGCCGTCTGCTTGCAGCGTGCGCGCATGGCTGCGGGTCAACTGGCCGAGTGCGTGAATCGCTTCCTGGGAACCGATGACGCTGCGCTCTTCCAGCACATGGCCGAAGATCATGATGATCGGCAACAACGCTGCGGTGAGCAGATCGCCGGTCGCCCAGGCACCGAGCATGGCCAGCGCGATCAACTGATCGGTGATGCCATGCAGGCTGGGGTAACGCAGGCTGTACCACGCCGAACGCATCACCGGGACCGCTACCAATAAAGAAGCAGAACCGAGCAATAACTGACTGACACCTACCTGCTCCGGTAGCATCCAGCGCCAGACCAGCCCCAGACCCAACAGCCCGAGCGCGAGCATCGCCAGGGTCAATTGGCGCGCGGCGCGGCGTTGTTCGGCCGAGGACAACAGACTCGGAGCTGCGGTGGTCGCCGTCATTGACTGGCTCCTTGAATGATCAACCGGGAATCGTCTTTCGGGTTAACAGTGGTGACCGACCCGGCCTGGCCGAGAATCTTTGGCACGCGTTCGCGATACAGACGCAGGAGCATTTGCGGGTCGGCAGACGTGGCCAGACTCGAGACAGTTGCGGTATTGGCCGAGGCTTTGGCGATGCGCTCACCCGCCTGCGCGTGGGCCACTTGCAGCGTACGGTCGGCCTGTTCGTTGGCAGATTGAGTGAGTTTTTCTGCCTCGGTACGCGCGTTGGCTACCGCTTTATCGGCCTGCTGACTGGCGGTCAGAACCGCGTTGAAGGCACTGACCGCCGGTTCCGGCAGGCTCGATTGCACATCCACCCGCGACACCTGGATGCCGATGCCCTGCCCGCTCGCTTTCAGCTCAGCGATACGCGCGTTGATGCCTTGCACCAGATCACCGCGCAATCGCTCGCGACGCTCGGCCGCCTGATTGTCGGCGCCCACCAGCTCCGGACGAGCGACCAGAATAGTGTCGAGATCCCGCGCGGCGGACAGCGCCACCGCACTGCCTGTCACCACCCGGTCGAGCGCCGGCAGCACATGCTCGCCCTGCAACACGAACGCATAGGGATCGGAGACCTGGTAAAACACTCGCACGTCCAGTTGCACCACGCCGGCATCCCCGGTTAATAAATAACCAGACCCGGCGAGAGCATCGCTCAATGGCGTGGCGAAAGAAGCCACACGATCAGCCTTCAGCGCCTCGTCACTGCGCAACAGATTTTCCACCCGACGCTCGATTACCCGATCCGCCGCTGGCAACAGAATTACCTGTTCAAAGGGTTGCGGCCATGCCCATAACAGACCTGCATTCTGCACGCGATCCAGCGCCCCAAAGTGCAGCACCACGGCGCGGTTCTGCGGATCGATCTGCCGCACATTCGAGCACGCCCACGCCAAGGCGGCCAACACGGTTACCGCGTAAAGGGCGATAAACGCCAGACGCCCCGCCTGAATCCACGGACTGTTCAACGCATGTGTTCCACGTGGAACTTGTTCATTCATGGTTGCGATCCGGATTTGCTGTCGAGACTCGGGGGGCCATCGACCAGCACGCGGAACGGCGCGGCATCAGTGCGCAGAATCAGTTTGGTTTCCGGTGTGACAATGGTGCCGAGGGTATCGAGCGAGCGCAGCAGGTTGTACAGGTGCGGCGAGCTGGCGTAGGCGCGACCATAAATCTGCGCAGCCTCTACCCGTGACTGCGCTTCGATGTCGGCGGCTTTTACCGTGGCATCGGCTTGGACAATTCGCGCATCGCGTTCGGCAGCGGAGCGGATCTGCGCCGCCTCGCGTTTGCCGATCGCTGTGCGTTCGGTGGCGATGGTTTCACGCTCGGCGCGCATACGATCGACCGTTGCACTGAGCGTGACCGAAGGTAACGTCAGCCGCTCAATGCCGACTTGCACCACACGCACTCCATAAGTGGCGAGCAATTGTTGAGCGATCTGCTGACGCAACTGCGCTTCAAAATCGCTGATGTGCACTTGGCTGGCATCGGTGTTGACCAGATCGGCCAGGTCGAAACTGCTGGCCGTGGTTTCCAGGGCCGAGCCGACAAAGGTACGAATCTGCCGGGCCGCTTCGTCCGGCTGATTCTGCACTGCACGCATGAAGCGCTGCACGTGTTCAGGATCACCCTGCACCTGCCACGCCACATACGCTTGAACGATGATGCGCAAACCGTCCCGAGTACCGACATCCTGCAAACCGCTGGAGGTCGTCCGCAGACGCAAGTCCACCGGAATTGCCGCCTCGAACGGCGCAGGCCAGCGCCAGCTCAATCCGGGATCAAGCAAGACCCGCGAGGGATTACCGAAACGGGTGATGACCGTGGCTTCGCCGGAGCGGACTTGCACCAGACTCGCGGCAGCGATGGCAAACGCCACCAGCAACGCCGCCCAACCCATGCGTCGCCATGGAAATGGCCCGGCGTCTTCGGCATCGCCATGATGGTGATGACCATGGTGATGGTGATGCCCGCCGTGGCCATGGTCGTGGCCGCGGTGGTCGTGAACGTCATGCACAGGCGACTGGCTCAATGGGTGGCTCCTGGTTGAGCGTTGATACGTGCGGGCGACGGATCAGCCGGCAGCGTGAAAGTGCGCAGATCGATGGTTGGCGCATTGGCGCTGCCGCCGAGTCGATGATCGAGTACCAGCAACCTGGTCTTACTCAAGCCCTGACTGAGCTGGCTGAGGTATTGCTCCAGCACGAAGGCCTGGCCGGCACTGGCGAAGGCTTTCTGTTCGGCACTGAATTTCAGGTTGGCGGTTTGCGCGGCGGCGTTGATCTCCCGCGCGTTTGCCGTTGCCTGGTCGCGAACCGTGCTCGCCTGCAACTGCGCTTCGTTGCTGGCCTGCGCAGCCGCCCCGCGTTCGCGAGCGATCAACGCCTGGGCGCCGATCTGCGCCGCTTGCACACTGTGGTAGGCATTCGCCGCGCCGGCCGGTGGATGGATTGCTTCAACAACGGTGGCGAGGATCTCCACACCGCTGTTCAGTTGGTTCAGATCACTTTGCACCGCGCGACCGATTTCCTCGGCAAGCCCTGCCCTATCGTCGCCGAGCAATCCGTCGAGGGTACGCGAGGCGAAATCGTGAACCAGAATGCGACTGGCAGTGGTGCGGAGCAGCGTCGGTACATCGGCGCTGTTATAGGTCGCAGCAAGCGCCGCCTCGTCGTTCAGACCGATGCGGTAAACAAAGCGCACGTCCATGTTGACGATCTGCAACCCCTGTTGCGCGTCGCGGCTGCTGGCAATGACCTGGGATTTGTCATTGACGTGGCTGGCGTCCCACAAACGGTTGGCGGTCAGCGGTGCCGGGCCTTCAGCGGAATCGGACTGCACGGCCAACGGCTTGTCGCCGACGCTGGTTGCCAGTTCGTGGACGACGCCGTTTTCAACGCTCAGCACGCGCCCCAACGGCCAAGGCAATCCGGCGTGCAAACCTGGGCCGAACACCTGCTCCGGTTTACCGAAGCGCTCATAGATGCCGCGACCTTGCAGAGGGATTTCATGTAAGCCGGTCAGCATCCAACCGACCAGTGCGACCACTGACATCACTGGCAACAGGGCCCGGCGCATGTAACTGAACGCCCAGATCTGGCGCAGATCGATGCCGAAACGGTTGTGCATTTCATGCTGCAGCGCCAGCCACGGTTGCGGCGGCCAGCGCAGCATATCGGCGATAAAACTGCGCGCCAGCAGGGTCGGTTCGAGTTGTTCGCGGCGCGGGCTGAAGAATGACAGCACCGCGCGCAACAACAGTTCGATGGCAACCAACATCGGCAGAATCGCGCTGAGCACCGCGATGCGAACTGGCCAGACCGCGTGTTCACTGGCGAACAGCAGACACAGTGCACCGATCAGAAGCGAGAAGATCACCACCCGGGCCAGTTGCGCGAGCGCCGCCGCTTCCGGCCATTGCGCCGGCGGCTCCTGTGCCAGGTGCCGCTCCAGCACCAGCAAGGCGAACGCCATCAACAACGCCAATGCCGCACCGATGCTCGCCGAAATACCCAACGCCGCTGTGGGTAACGCCAGATTCCATACTTGCTCGATACTGAGCAGGACCAGCAACGCCCAGCCGCCGAGCCACAACGTCGGCGCGCCGATTTGTCCGAGCAGATGCCGGCTGCGCTGATTCAGGCGCTCCAGAAGCCTTTCGTACCAGCCATCGGCTGTGGCGCCCTCCTCCACAACTGCCGGTTGCGAACTCAACGGATGCAGTACTCGCGCGCGCCATTGCGTCACCCACCAGGCCGATTGCAACCCGGCGACGAGCACCAGCAACGCTGCGCTTTGATTGATCAACAATGGCAACCACAGTGATCGTGGCGCAAACAGGCCGACGAAAAACGCCAACACCCAGCCCACCGCTGCAAATCCACCGAGGCCATAAGCCAGCCGACGCAACTGGCGTCCCTGCGCGGCTGCTTGCTGAAAGCGCGGCAGCCCGGTCACTGGCGTGGCGTCCAACTCAAGATCGACTTGCATATCACCCCGACTACATTGGTCTTGACGTTACGATATAACGAAGGCTGTGAAATATTCGTACACAATTGCACTTATTCAAAGACGCCGAAGCTGTCGCTTGCCTGAAGCCTTGACCGAAATGTTCGGCAACGCTCATATTACGCACATAATTTTTATCGCAGCTAATCTTGGCTATCCCCATCGAGCAATCTGGAGCAAGCGCATGAGCAACTATGACGTGGTGATTCTGGGCGGTGGCCCCGGTGGATATAACGCGGCCATCCGCGCCGGTCAGCTCGGCCTTAAAGCCGCTTGCGTCGAAGGGCGATCGACGCTGGGCGGCACCTGTCTGAACGTCGGTTGCATGCCGTCCAAAGCCTTGCTGCACGCTTCGGAACTGTACGCCGCTGCGGCGGGTACGGAATTCGCCAACCTCGGCATCGAGGTCAAACCGACGCTGAACCTGGCGCAGATGATGAAACAGAAAGACGAAAGCGTCGCCGGCCTGACCAAGGGCATCGAGTTTCTGTTCCGCAAGAACAAGGTCGACTGGATCAAGGGCTGGGGCCATATCGACGGCCCGGGCAAGGTCACGGTGACCGACGCTCAGGGCAATAAGACCGAGCTCAGCGCCAAGGACATCATCATTGCCACCGGCTCCGAGCCCACTCCCCTGCCCGGGGTCGAGATCGACAACCAGCGTATCCTCGATTCCACCGGCGCGCTGTCGCTCAGTGAAGTGCCCAGGCATCTGGTGGTGATTGGCGCCGGAGTGATCGGCCTGGAGCTGGGTTCGGTATGGCGGCGACTCGGCGCGCAGGTCACCGTGGTCGAATACCTTGATCGTATCTGCCCCGGCGTCGATGGCGAGGCCGGCAAAACCTTGCAAAGCGCGCTGAGCAAACAAGGCATTGCCTTCAAATTGAGCTCGAAGGTCACCAGCGCCACCAGCTCCGCTTCAGGCGTGCAGCTTAGCGTCGAACCTGCCGCAGGCGGCGCTGCTGAACTGATCGAAGCCGACTATGTGCTGGTGGCCATCGGGCGCCGGCCGTACACCCAAAGCCTGGGTCTGGAGAATGTCGGCCTGAGCACCGACAAACGCGGCATGCTCGCCAACAAGCAACATCGCACCGAAGCCGCCGGGATCTGGGTGATTGGCGACGTCACGTCCGGGCCGATGCTCGCGCACAAGGCCGAAGACGAAGCCATGGCCTGCGTCGAACAGATCCACGGCAAGGCCGGCGAGGTCAATTACGCGCTGATTCCCAACGTCATCTACACCCAGCCGGAACTGGCCAGTGTCGGCCTGACCGAAGAACAGCTCAAGGCCGAAGGGCGCGCCTACAAGGTCGGCAAGTTTCCCTTCACTGCCAACAGCCGGGCGAAGATCAATCACGAAACAGAAGGCTTTGCCAAAGTCCTCGCCGACGAGCGCACGGACGAAGTGCTCGGCGTGCACCTCGTTGGCCCGAGCGTTAGCGAGATGATCGGCGAGTTTTGTGTGGCGATGGAGTTCAGCGCCTCGGCCGAGGACATCGCCCTGACCTGCCATCCGCACCCGACGCGCTCGGAAGCTTTGCGTCAGGCAGCGATGAATGTCGAAGGGATGGCGACGCAGATGTAAATCTCCAAGTCTTGCGCGCTCCTTCGCGAGCAGGCTCGCTCCCACATTGGAATGCGTTACCCCTGTGGGAGCGAGCCTGCTCGCGAATGGCGTCACCCGGTCTACAGCGGCAGATGTCCCAACGGCAACGCCCCCGGCGCTTTCACTGTGTGAATGGCAAAGTTGCTGCGAATATCGCTCACCCCCGGCAGCTTCAGCAGATGCGCGCTGACAAAGCGGTCGTAAGCGCGCAAGTCTGGCACCACCACTTGCAACAGGAAATCCGACTCCCCGGACACCAGAAACGCTGAGACCACCTCAGGCAACGCAGTGACAGCGGCATAAAAAGCCTCGGCGCGTTCTTCGTTATGCCGCTCGACCTTGACCCCGACAAACACCGTCAGCCCCAGCCCGACTTCATCTCGATCGAGATTGGCCTGGTAGCCGCGGATCACTCCTGCTTCTTCAAGCATGCGCACCCGCCGCAGGCAGGGCGAGGCTGACAGGCCGATTTCCTCCGCCAGCTCGACGTTGCTCAGGCGGCCGTTGCGCTGCAGCGCTGCGAGAATCTTGCGGTCATAGGCGTCAAGTTTCATCTTTGGCAGATTCCGATAGTTACGCGCTGGAAAACCAGCAGGTTATGCCAAACACAGGGGATTTTGAAGCTGACTACGCAAGCACCTGCCCCGCCCTCTCGCTCTAGACTGGCGCGACCAAATCGACAATGAGAGGGCGCGACGTGGCAAGTCTCTGGCTGTTTATCCTGACCCTGGCTGTGGTGCTTCTATTGCCGGGGCCGGACATGATCCTGCTCTTGCAAACCGGTGCGCGGCAGGGTCGCGGCGCTGCCTTGGCCACAGCCGTGGGCCTGGCCATCGCACGGGCCTGTCATGTGGCGTTGGCGGCGCTGGGGCTGGCAGCGCTGTTCAAAACGGCACCGTGGACGTTTGATGTGGTGCGCATCGCGGGTGCGGCGTACCTGCTGTGGATCGGCATTCAATGTTTTCGCAGCTCGCTGGTGCCGAGCCTGCAATCCCAAGAGCGAGCACCTGCACACGGCCACTGGCGCGAAGCGATCCAGCGCGGCCTGCTGACCAACCTGCTCAACCCCAAGGCCTTGCTGTTCTGCTCGGTGCTGCTGCCGCAATTCATCGTCAGTCACGGCGCGCCGGTGTTGAGCCAGTTCGCCGTACTTGGCCTGGTGCTGGTCAGCGTCGGCCTGCTGTTTGACAGTGTTGTCGCCCTGACCGGCGCGGCACTGGGCCGTTGGCTGCAACACAGTCCAACAGCCCAGCGCGTTCAGCAATGGCTGTTCGGCAGCCTGTTGATCGGCTTCGCCGTACGCCTGAGCTTCCTTCAGCAGGCTTAAACCTGGCGCCCCTTGCGTTGACGACGGGTGATCAACACAAGCGCGGCAAAAGCGACCAGCACCATCGCGCCAATCTGCACCGGCCACTTGTAAGGTCGCAGCGTCGCACGCACCGCGTCGGTCACTTGGGTGACGTAGCGCTTGTCGGCATTTTCGAAGTCCGGGTACGGGCATTGATTGCCGAAGTCTTGCGCCCACGCCACGTAAGGACCTTCTTTGACGTAGCGCTGATACAGCGCACTCTGGTCTGCAAGGCTGCTGTTCCAGCCGGCAGCGTTGCACAGCACCGCGGCAAATGCCTGGCTGGTGTGCGGCAGGTGATCGGCGGCGCGACTGGCCAATGCCGTGGCGACAAAACGATAGTGATAACGCTGATCCGGTTGCGCGGCGGTGGCCTGCTGGCGTTGGACTTCCGCTGCGGAAATCAGCGCGCCGACATCCAGCTTCGTGCTCTCCAGCGTGTAGCTGCCGCCGAATGTGGCGTAATCAGGCGCCATCTCATAACCGAGGATGTCCATGCCCCACTCCCGGGCTGTCCATGCGGCGTTGTACAACGCACTGGCGCGTTTGCTCGGCCACCATGCCGCCTCGGCCTTGAGCCGTTGCTCGCCATAGAGCCGGGCCTTGTGCTGTAGATCGTCACTGGCAAAGTAACTGACCGCTTCCTCGTAACGTCCATCACGCAGCAACCGTCGACCGAGCAGATTGCGCAGATTGGCGGCCACCGACAGCGGCACGTAGTTATCGCGTTCCTGCTGCGTCAATGGCGGCGGCGCCGGCACGTTCTCATCAACATACTGTTTAAGCTCATCGATCGTCAGCACCCGCTCGGCAACGGTGGCGGCATCGAACCAGTAAATGCTGTTGCTGCGGTACAACTGGACAAAGGCTTGCAGGTATTCGCCGCGTTGCAACGCCAGGATCGCGCTTTCGCCCTCGACCCGGCATTTTGGCTGCACGGTTTCAAACGCCCAGTCCGGTGTGCGGCGATAACCCCAGTCTTCGTTCTGCGGGAAAGCCTGGGCAGCTTTGGCGTAGGCTGCCGCGGCGGCAGTCGTGTCGCCATCACGCACCGCCAGTTTTGCCCGCAACCACCAAGCGAGCCCGCCGTCCCCGGCATTTTCCAGGAAGGCCTTGGCAGACGCGTAATCGCCCTGTTGATAACTCATTGCCGCCAATCGATCGGCATTGTCGAGGCTGCCACGTGTGCTGGTCTGCAGCAGTGTTACCAGTTTCTTTTCGTTCGGCGGCTGTTCACCGAATGACCAGCCCTGACGACTGACCAGCGACGCCGTGACCAGTTGCTGCACCGCTGGCTGCTGCAGCAGCTTCGCCAGTTGGGCTTGGGGCAATTCAGCCAGTTCGTTCATCAGTTGCTTGAGCGAGGTGTAACCGACCGCCGAGCCGTGCAGGTTCTGCGCTTCGTACAGTTCGATGGCGCCGCTCCAGTCACCCGCGCTGCGCAACACCCGCGCTTCTTCACCGAGGCTGGCAACGCCCAGTTCCAGCGGATCGCTGAAGCCATCGATGCTCAGCTGCCGGGCCTGACGAAAGGCAGCGCGCGCCTGTTCCAGCGCTTCGATACGGTCATGCGCCTCGGTGCTCATGGCGAAAGCGATGCGCCCCAGGGAATACGCCGCCCAGGTACTGCGCAACGGACGCTGCTCTGCCGGCAGCGCCAGCACCTTGTTGAAATAATCCGTGGCCGATTGCTGATCGCCGCTGGCAAAGGCCACTGCGCCGGCGACGTACAAACGGATTTCCGCCGGCAGACCGGCGCCCTGCTCGTCAGCCTGACGCGCGTCGTTGAGCCCGCGCAAGCGCTTGACCAAGGCTTGCTGCTCGGCGCTCAGGCCGACCTGTTCAGCCTGTTCCCGTGCCAGCTCCGACGCGTTGTCTTCGGCGTAATCGTTGGGGTTATGGGTCGCGGCGGTGACATTTTTCAGCCCGGCAATGGTTTTGCCGAGGCGACTGATTTCGAAGCTGAAGCTGCCTTCGGGCAAATCGGCCAACGTCTGCGCGCGATTGTCGAGCAGGCGCATCGGGAAGTCCGGGCCGCAGGCCAACGCCGAGCCCAGCGGCAGGCTGAGGCTCAGGCACAGCAGATGGCGGGGCCAGTTACGGGTCAACATGCGAACCTCCTTGATCAATATATGCACAACGCGCCCAACCGATAGCGCGCTGCCCGCCCGCCGGCAAGCGGCCGTCACGCAGGCGGGTGAAGGTAAGCAGATTGGCACTTTGTTGCAACGAGTAACCGGCGAGCGCATCGGCGCCAGCACAGTCCTGCACCTTCAGCGTGATTTGCGCGGGCCATGGGCTGTCGAGATTGCCGCGGTTTTCGAGCTGAATGTCATAGAGTCCGGCCTGCTCTTTGAGCGACAGGCCGAAATGACTGCTGAGCAAATCACCTCGAGCCACTGCGCGTAGAGTCGTCAGGCTCCAGGCGCGACGGTCGTTGGCCAGCGGCAGACGAAACCAGATCAGCCCGGCGAGATGCTCGGGCGGGTCGTCGCGCAAGGTCTTGGCCAATTGGCTGAGTTGCAGCGGATCGGCGAGCAGCTCCCGGCGCTGTCCGCCGCGCTCGAGTTGCACTTCGCTTTCCACCACCGGCGCACCACCGTCAGTTGCCAACAGCGCAACGCCATAAGCCGGCAGCGCCAGATAGAACGGTTTGTCGCTGGCACGTGCCCAGGCCTTGGCCCACTTCAAGGCCTGTTGTGGATCAAACAGACCTCGTCGCGGATCGCTCACCGCGTGAACCTGCAGCACGCTGCTGTCGACGCTCTGCAACAGTGCCGGCAGCCGAGGGCTGTCGAGCCAGGCCGGCAGCGCGGTGATGCTCAGAGGCAGAGATGGCGGCAAGACGGAGCGTAGATGCTTGAGGAAGGCAGCGTATGCGGGCAGCCGTGCATTGCCGGCATCGTGGTCGATCTCGACGCCGCTCAGCGTGAGGCCCCGCGCCTGCCAGTCGGCGATGACTTGCAGAATCTGCGCGGTGACCTGCTCCTGATCCAGCGATCGAAGTTGACCGTCGAGGCGAACCACCGCGATCAAAGGTCGGCCATCCGCTTTCAGTAACGCTGGATCGACCTGCGCCCTGCTCCAACGGGTACCGGGAAAACCCTGCAATGCCAGCACCCGCAACGTCGAGAAGTCACTGCGACTGTCGCTCAATGCCGGCGCGTGCGCGGACGTCCATTGGCGCTGCCAGACGTAGAGTTGCTGGTCCAGGGCAGGTGCGACGTGTTGCTCGCAACCCGCAAGCAAGACGCCAAGCAACAGACCCACAATAAACCGCATACCCTGAAAATCCCTGAGACCACAAGCCGCAAGGTTACACAAAAACCCCGTAGGAGCCGACGAATGAAACGAGGCTGCGATCTTTTGATCGTGCGTTAACAATCAGGATCAAAAGACCGCAGCGTGCCGCAGCTCCTACAGGGATGCCGCAGGCTTGCGCGCAATGATCACCTGACTCTTCGCCACCACCGCATCCAGCGCCTGTTTGATCTGCGCCCCGCGCGGGGAGTCGAGTACCGCTTGCCACGTGTCGGCCCAGTGATTGAGCAGTGGGTGATCAGGGTTGCTGAATTCGACCTTGGCTTCCCAGAACAGCATCATCCACATCGTCCAGTAAAAGCCGTATTGGCTATGGCTGATGATTTCCAGCCCGGCGTCGCCGACCATTGCCTTGAACTGCTCTTCACTGATGATGCGTATGTGATTGGGTTTCTGGAAGTACTCGGGCGCGGCGATGTCCTTTTGCAGGTCTTCGGAGCTTGGGTGCGGCACGCTGAGCAGGTACAACGCGCCAGGTTTTCCAACCCGCACCAGCTCAGCGAGAAACTGCGCAGGGTCGTCGACATGTTCGATCACTTCCGTCGAGACCACACGTGTCGCCGTGGCGTCGGCAATCGGCAGCGGATTGCAATCGGTGACGTGGCACTCGACTTCGCGCGCCGGGGTATCGCTCAAGCGCTGACGGGTGGCTTCGACCTTGGCCGCATCGATATCGGCAATGATGATCTTCGCCCCGCGCATGCCGCAGAAATGCACGTTACCGCCATCGCCGCAGCCCACATCGAGCAGCGTGTCGTCGGGGGTCACCGGGAACCCTGTGAACAGTTCGCCGGTTTGCTGATTGAACCAGCCGCTGAGCATCGCATCGTGCAGGCCGAGCATGTACGGGTCGGTCTTCTCGGCAACCGCCACAACAGGCTGCGCCGGCGTGGCGTTCGTGAGTTTCTTCAAAAGGCTCAGCATGAGGTGGCTCCAGGGGATGGAAGGGCGGATCGGGGCGTGCCGAGGCGCTTGACCAGCGCGGCGCCTCGGTTGCGCATCGGCATTTCGATCAAGCGGTAATTCAGTTCACTGAACAGCACGATCAGGCCGAATCCCAGCAACAGCGTGAACACCGGATGCCCGGCCGGACTCGGCAGACCGGCGCTCTGCAAACGGAAAATCAGTTCACGCACCAGTTGATACGCCGGGATATGGATCAGATAAATGCCATAGGAGCGGCTGCCGACCCACGCGAGCAACCGTTGCACCGCACCGGCAGGCACCAGGTAATCGCGGTTGTATGAAGCGATCCACACCAGCACGGCACTGAGCAGCGCGATTGAACCGATGCGATAAGGCGCGAAGGTGAACCGATCGGTGGCCATGAAGCTGAGCAGCAATGCGATGGCGATGAAGACTGAAATCCCGGCCCACGGCCGCGCCAGCCAGGTTGGCTGCCAGCGCTGATAGCCGGGCCGTGCGCTCCACATCGCCAACAGCACGCCAAGGGCCAGCGCGTCGGTGCGCACCACCATCAGCAACGGGGTGCGCACGGTCAGAATCTGCACCGCGACCAGCGCCAGCAGTGCCCAGACCAGACGCTGGCGAAACAGCAGAATCAGCAGCGGAAACAGCAGATAAAACTGTTCCTCCAGCGCCAGGCTCCAGTAGACAAAACTGCTGCCGTATTCGTATCGGAAGAAGCTGTCGGCAAAACGGAAATTGGCGTATTGCAACACGCCGGCCAGGGTCGCTTGCAAGTTGGCATGCCAGGTACCGAAAGCGCCGGAGCGATTGAGGAACACACAGGCCAGCAGCATCAGCGCGAGCCATAGCCAGGCCGACGGCAACAGGCGAAAGGCGCGGCGCAGCCAGAAGTTGCGCGTCTGCTGCCAGCACTCCTGGCGACTGGTACAACCTTGCAACGCCGGAACCAGGCTGCGAGCGATGACAAAGCCGGAGATGGCGAAAAACAGATCGACGCCCCACCACGTTTGCAGACTGCCGTGAATGCTGTCCAGCAAAGGCACCGGGTCCGCGAACAGACTGCCCTGCAGGTGATGGAACAATACCCCCAGCACGGCGACGGCGCGCAGCACTTCTATATCCATGATGCGCTTGCCGTTCATGCTTGGCAGGTTTCCCCCGCAGCGGCACGGTGTTCGAACAACTGTGCAAGAAATGCCCGCAGGCGCTGCTCGGCCACAGCCTGACTGCAAAAAGCCTGCAGGCTGTCTACAGCTTGTGCGGACATCGCGGCATAACGCTGCGGCTGGTTTTTTGCAACGTCGTAACTGGCCCGGTAGGCCTCACATAATGATGCCCAGTTGGTCACGTAACGCAGCGTGCGAAATGCCTTGCGCGGATCGTGCGGCCAGGCGGTCAATTCGTCGGTGGACTCGATCAGAAACGCGTTCTCAGCGTTCAGGTAATCGATCATTGCCGTGGTTCGAGGCGCTACTGCGGGCTTGCCGCAAGACATGAATTCCATCAGAGGCAGGCACTGGCCTTCCCCGTAGGACGTGTTCACGACATAGCGAGTCGCCTGCACGAGTCGCTCGTAGTCCGGATCGGCGAGATAACCGTGAATCAACACGATACGGCATCGATAGGACTGGTTTTTGTACAAATGGTGGAGGATGTCAGCCAGCGCCTCTTCAGCATCGAAGTGCGTCAGTTTCAGCACCAAGGTGGCGTCTTCGACTTCGCGAAAGCTCACACAGAACGCGCTGAGCATGTCCTCCCAGTTCTTGCGGCCATCGCCGGGATTGAACACTGACGTATACACCACGCCCTCAAGGGACAGGGTCTGCTCGGTCACCGGTGCGGCAAAATCAATCCCCTCGCCGCTGCGCAAATGCTCTGGGGCGAAGGCATTCAAGTCGAGCTGACGGCTGTCGGCCACCACCCCTTTGATCGTCAGCCGCAGCGGCTCGGCAGCGCAATGATCCTGTGCTTGCCTGCCGCGTGCGGCGAAGCGGTCCCACACCGGCGCCGGGATAGCGCTGATCGGGTAGTCCGCGGACATGGCTTCGCGGACCGCAGCGACGGTATAACTGGAATGGGTGACAGCCGCGCCGCAGGCGTGCAAAACGCTGCGCCAGTCGTTGCGTGGCTCACCGGCGAACGGCTCGTTGGGGATCGTGCTGAACTCCCAGGCAAACACCGGCACGGTCGGACACGCCAGATCAACGGGCGTACGGTGCGGCGGGGAAAACGACAGGAACACACAGGGCTCGCCCCGAGCCAGGCATTCGCCATAGAGCGCATCGACTTGCGTCTGCGGATCAGCCACTTCGACAACCCGCCCGATTCGTTCGAGAACCGGTCGATATTCCTTGAGGACGAAGTAATAGCTGTATTCGGAACGCCCCAGGTTTTGCGTAATGGTGTGCTGATTGGTTTCAGAATGAATGATGATCAGCATGAGGCGTTATCCAGAACAGGCTCGATATCAGCGGCCGTGGGAGCCAGCGCGAAAAAATCCGCCAGGCGTGTCTGCAATGGCGCGAACGCGCAGTAATTGTGCATCCGCTCGATGGCGGCGGCCGACATCCGCTGATAGTCCTGCGGGTGCGCAGTGGCCATGCGGTAACTGTTTTCGTAG
The DNA here is from genome assembly GCF_001297215.1 of Pseudomonas sp. RIT-PI-o. Lineage (NCBI taxonomy): Bacteria > Pseudomonadati > Pseudomonadota > Gammaproteobacteria > Pseudomonadales > Pseudomonadaceae > Pseudomonas > Pseudomonas sp. RIT-PI-o. The sequence goes on from NZ_LHPA01000044.1 coordinate 149,933, forward strand.
GCGCTTTTCAGCGAACCCCAGTCCGGTCGGTAGCGCAGGGTGCGGTAAATAATCCGCGTGTCCTGGGGCCAGATCGTCAACTCTTCGCTGGACCTGACCACGAATGCCACCGAGTCGTCGATGTAATCTTCCATGGCGGTGTGGGCCGGCGCGATCACCGGTTTGCCGCTGGACATGAACTCCATCAAGGGCAGGCACAGGCCTTCGCAGCGCGAGGCATTGACGTAGAACGTCGCCGCCTTGTAGAGCTCGGCATACTGCGCGTCGTCAAGGTAGCCGTGCATCACCACAACGCGGCAAGCGAACGGGCTGAGCTGCGCGAGCAACGTCATCAATTCGCTGTAATACACGGCCAGATCGTTCTGGGTGATCTTGACCACCAGGGTAGCGTCCGGCTGCTCGCGAAATGCCCAGCAAAACGCGGTAATCAGTTGATGCCAGTTCTTGCGGCCATCCTTGGGATTGAAGACCGAGACGTACACCACACCGTCGACACGGGTTTCAACGATGCCGTCGGTGGCCGGCAGGTCCAGCGGCGGTGGTTCGCTGAGCGGAATCGGGTGCGCGCCGCAAATGGCGGGCAGACGTTGCTCGAGCCAGGCGTGAAGGTTGTCGGGAACGCGATCACGAACCCCTTCCCAATACCAGTTCTGCAGGTATTTCACCCGTGGGACCGGCTCTGCCAGGTCACGCCCGAGATCCAGTGCCCATAGCCGTAGATAGTGCCGGGCGATGACGAATCGGCGCTTCAGGGTCAGCGGCGGTGGACGCGCGGCTTCTATTTCAGCCGCCAGTGCAGCTTCTTCTTCAGGTGTCAAAGGGACGGGAATCAGCGCATCGGCGGACAAGCCAAGTTCGCGGCTATCGAAAATACAGCCTCTGATCGCCAGGGTTGCCCCCGCATTGATCGGTGTCGGGACATGCGCCTGGCGGATATCCGAAAACCTTTCCCATAGCGCTGTCGGTAGCACCAGCACCGGAAAATCCTCACCCATGGCCCGCCGGATCGCCCGGGCAGTGTGGCTCGACAAGGTGATGACCCGGCCCTGGCGCGCGAGCATTTGCGTCCAGTCCTGGCGCGGGTCGTTGTCCCACTGTTCATCGGGAATCGAGTCGAACTCCCACGCCACGACGCAGACCGTCGGGCATTGCAGATCGGCCGGGGTTTTCTGCGGTGGGGCAAACGACAGGAATACGCTGTCTTCGCCTGCGGCGAGCAATCGGCGGTAAAGGGGATCGACTTCTGCCGGGGCGGATACGACATGCACACGACCAAGACTTTCCAGCAACGGACGATAGGCCTTGAGCACGAAGTAATAACTGTATTCGGGACGGCCGAGACTCTGGCTGATGGAGCTGTCGCTGACGTCCGAGTAAAGAATGAAATTCATGGCATCCCACGATAAAGCTGCCATTCCGGCAACTTCATGCTGTGACGGCCAGAGATGGATCGGGCCGGGAATCCCGACACGGCGTCCTTCATCAGACACGTCTTAGTTCTTGTTTTAGTGGTCAGTTTCACTCTGCGTCGCAACCCCCGTGTACAACTTCGGAATATCGCGACGAGGGGCATTCTAAACACATCCATTGAGGGTTCGGGAACCATCGGGCGTGAATAATTCGGTCTACGCTGTCCAGAACTGACCGGTCACGGTTTGCCCTGTTGAAATTGTCGTGTAATTGGCACAGATTGATCGCAGAACAAATACAACAACTGTTTCGCCTGTTGTCCTACCGAGCTTTCGTCTCGGTCTGACAGACCCTCCTACACCAGCTGTAGGAAATAGCGAAACATAAGCCCAAGGGGTCGCGGTTTTGAAAAATTGCCTGGTCGCCACAGGTCTCGCCAGTTTCGCGCAATACCCTCTGCGGACACCCCTGTTGCCCGCCGGATCGGCGAACACGGAGCGCGCGCTATGACTCGACTGTTGGTGGAGTGCACCCACGTCTTCAACCACCCGAAACTCAACTCGGGGATTCAGCGGGTGGTGCGCAATGTCATCAATAAATTGCCGTCCGGTGCTGCTGATATCGAATGCATGCCGGTGGTTTTCGTCAACGGCCAACTCTACCGGGTCTTGCGCCTGGCCCCTCTGAACACGCCGGTTTTCAACGCCTTCGCGACATTCGCTGACCGCCTGGAACGCCTTGCCCATCGTTTTTGGCAATGGCACCAGCGGCGCGAGGCCCAATGTGAGTCGAAGCTGGCTCGCCGCGCTGTATATGTTGCCTACCGCCTGACCTCGTTCACCGCATTCGGGATCCCGTTGAGGCTGTTCAAACGCCTGAGGCACTTGCAGCTGCTCAAGCGCTGCTCGCCCTTGCAGCATCAGGCCGATGATCAATTGATACTGCTCGACTCCTCGTGGCATTCGGATTTCTTTCCTCATGTCGAGCGACTCAAGCGTGATGGCGTCGGGATCATTGCGGTGATCTATGACCTGATTCCCATGACGCATCCACACTTTTACGAAACCCGCCCGGCGCAGGTGTTCGGGGAATGGTTTGACTGGATTTGCCGCACTGCCGACGGCTACATGGCCATTTCCGCCACGGTGCGCGACGAGGTGCGCAATGAACTGCAGCGACGGCTTGGGCCCCTGCAAGCGGGAAAACGCTGGTTCGACTACTTCCACTTGGGTTCCGAGCTGGACTTGCACAGCTCGACCGCGGCCGTGGAACCGGCGTTGCGACAGATGTTCGAGGCACCCGGCCCGGTTTTCCTGATGGTCAGCACGATCGAGCCGCGCAAGAACCATGCTTATCTGCTGGATGCTTTCGAGCGTGCCTGGGCAGGTGGTTCCAGCGCCAGGTTGTGTATCGCTGGACATATCGGCTGGAAGTGCGACGAGCTGCTCTCACGGATACGCCACCATCCGGAATTGAACCGGCGCCTGTTCATGTTCAACAACCTCAGCGACACCAGTCTGGAGCATGCTTACGCCCACGCCAGTTCGCTGGTTTTCCCATCATTCGTCGAAGGCTTTGGCCTGCCGCTGGTGGAAGCCATGCAGCGCGGTTTGCCGGCAATGGGCAGTGACATTCCGGTGTTTCGTGAAATCGGTGGCAAGTACATGGCCTATTTCGATCTGCAGGAGCCGCAGAGCCTGACCGAACTGATCACGGCCTTCGAGGCCAGTGGTCAGTTCCCCGCCGGCAAGGATGTACGCGACTGGCGCTGGATTGACTGGCGCCAAGCCAGCCAACAGTTGGTAGAGCGCAGCGCGCTGCATGTCCTGCGAGGAGAGGCCGCGCAACCGGCCGTTACGCTTGAGGGCATCAGTGCACCGGTTGAAGCGTTGCCGACGCCCCCTGAATATTCGCGAATGCGCGCGTCAGGCAGTTTTCAGTAGCCCGGCCGCGGTAGGCGGCATCGCCACAAAACCGGGCAGGCCCTCGATGCGTGCCAGCCAGGCCCGGACATTGGCGTATTCCTCCAGCGAGACATTGCCCTCCGGCGCATGCGCGATGTAGCTGTAGGCAGACACATCAGCGATGGTTGGCTCATCGCCTGCCAGATAGGCGGTCTTGCCCAACTCCAGCTCCATGACCTTGAGCAGGTTGTGCGCGCGGCCGATGACTTCTTCGGCATTCAGTTGCGCACCGAACACCGTGATCAAGCGTGCCGCCGCCGGGCCAAAGGCAATCGGCCCCGCCGCTGCCGACAGCCAGCGCTGCACATGTGCTGCGCCCACCGGATCGGTGGGCAGCCAGCGACCGTTGCCATACTTCTGCGCCAGATACACCAGAATCGCATTGGAATCGGCCAGCACCACACCGTTGTCATCAATCGCCGGCACCTGGCCGAAACTGTTGATCGCCAGATACTGCGGCTGCTTGTGCTCACCCTTGGCCAGGTCGACGAAGATCAGCTCGGTCGGTAGCTGCAGCAGGGACAGCATCAACTCGACGCGATGGGCGTGGCCGGAACGGGGGAAGTTGTAGAGTTTGATCGGTTGCATGGTCGACTCCGCTGGAAAGTGACGACGCTACGGAATGAGCGCGCCGATGGAGTCATCATCTACGGATCGGCAAAACTAAAGAATCACCAGCCGATGCAATCGATTATTTCAGTGGCTGCAATAACGCCGCCGTGTTCAAGGCCGGATGCTCGCGCAACGCCTTCACGGCGAAGTCGACAAAGCTGCGGATCCGCGCCGGCGCCTTGCGCCCCCCCTGATACACCACATGAATCGGCAACGGCGGCAATTCAAATTCGGCGAGGACGATTTCCAGTTCGCCTGCCGCAACCTTGTCCGCCACTTGATACGACAGCACTCGCGTCAGTCCCAGGCCTTTGCGTGCAGCGGTTATCGCGGACTGATTGGCCGTGACCGTGAGTCGCGGTTCGGTGCGCACGCTGAGTGCTTCACCCGCGTCGAGAAACGGCCAATTGCGTTGCTGACCGATCGCCGACGTCGCCACCACCGGCAGCCCGGCCAACGCCTGCGGATGATCCGGTCGGCCATGCCTGGCGAGGAAATCCGGCGAGGCGCAGATCACTCGCCGCACTTCGCCGACGCGGATCGCATGCTGATTGCTGTCCGGCAGTTCGCCGATGCGCACCGCGACATCGATGCCCTCCTCGACCATATTGACGACCCGGTCGAGCAACAGCGCATTGATCGACACATCCGGATAACGACACAGGTAATCGGCCATCACCGGGGTTACGAACAGATCGCCGAACAGCACCGGCGCAGTGATCGTCAACTGCCCCCGCGGCAACGCATGACTGCCTGCCGCCGAATCCTCGGCCTCCTGGACTTCGGCGAGAATCCGTCGGCAGTCATCGCAGTAACGCTGCCCGGCTTCGGTCAGATGCACCGTGCGCGTGGTGCGCACCAGCAACTGCGTACCGATGTGCTGCTCAAGCGCCGCTACTGCGCGGGTGACACTCGCCGCCGACAACCCCAGACGCCGCGACGCCGCCGAAAAGCCTTGCTCCTGGGCGACGACAACGAAGATCTGCATTTCCTGAAAGCGGTCCATGGGATTCCTCGGCGGCGGATACGACAATCGCAGCCGAGGCTGCGATTGTGAGAGCGTAGATCAACGGTGGATAACTTATTCCACAGTCACCGACTTCGCCAGGTTACGCGGCTGGTCGACGTCAGTGCCCTTGAGCACAGCCACGTAGTACGACAGCAGTTGCAGCGGGATCGTGTAAAGGATCGGCGAGAGGATGTCGTGGATGTGCGGCATTTGCACCACGTGAGTGCCTTCGCCGTCGGTCATGCCAGCTTTTACGTCGGCGAACACGATCAGCTCGCCGCCGCGGGCGCGGACTTCCTGCAGGTTGGATTTGAGCTTTTCCAGCAGTTCGTTGTTTGGCGCCACGGTGACCACCGGCATGTCGTTATCCACCAGCGCCAGCGGGCCGTGTTTCAATTCTCCGGCCGGGTAGGCTTCGGCGTGGATGTAGGAGATTTCCTTGAGCTTCAAGGCACCCTCCATCGCCACCGGGAATTGCGCACCTCGGCCGAGGAACAGGGTGTGGTTTTTCTCGGCGAACAGCTCGGCGATTTTTTCCACGGTGCTGTCCATCGCCAGCGCTTCGCCCAGGCGAGTTGGCAGACGACGCAGCTCTTCGACCAGCGTCGCCTCGACGCCATCAGCCAAAGTCCCGCGGACCTGACCCAGCGACAACGTCAGCAGCAACAGACCGACCAATTGCGTGGTGAAGGCTTTGGTCGAGGCCACGCCGATTTCGCGACCGGCCTGGGTCAGCAAGGTGAGATCGGATTCGCGTACCAGCGAGCTGATGCCAACGTTGCAGATCGCCAGGCTGGCGAGGAAACCCAGCTCTTTGGCATTGCGCAAGGCCGCGAGGGTGTCAGCGGTTTCGCCGGATTGCGAGATGGTGACGAACAGCGTGTCTGGCTGCACGACCACTTTGCGATAGCGAAATTCGCTGGCAACTTCGACCTGGCACGGAATACCCGCCAGCTCTTCGAGCCAATAACGCGCGACCATCCCGGCGTGATAGCTGGTGCCGCAGGCGACGATCTGCACGTTGCGCACTTTGGCGAACAGTTCGGCGGCTTGAGGACCGAAGGCCTCAACCAGCACTTGATTGTTGCCCAGGCGGCCTTCGAGGGTGCGCTGGACCACGGCCGGCTGCTCGTGGATTTCCTTGAGCATGTAATGGCGGAACTCGCCCTTGTCGGCGGCTTCGGCACCATCGGTGTACTGCACGGTCTGGCGCTCGACAGCGTTGCCGTTCACGTCCCAGATCTGCACGCTGTCGCGACGGATTTCAGCGATATCGCCTTCCTCCAGGTACATGAAACGGTCAGTGACCTGCCGCAGGGCCAACTGGTCGGAAGCGAGGAAGTTTTCGCCCAGGCCCAGACCGATCACCAGTGGGCTGCCACTGCGCGCGGCGACCAGACGATCCGGCTGCTGCGCATTGATCACCGCCAGACCGTAAGCGCCATGCAGTTCCTTGACCGTAGCCTTGAGTGCGGCCGCCAGGTCAGGTTGTTCCTTGAGCTTGTGCGTCAGCAGGTGGGCGATGACTTCAGTGTCGGTGTCTGAGCTGAACGCATAACCCAGTGCTTTGAGTTGTTCGCGCAGGGCTTCGTGGTTCTCGATGATGCCGTTGTGCACCACCGCAATGTCCCCGGAAAAATGCGGGTGGGCGTTACGTTCGCACGGCGCGCCATGGGTGGCCCAACGGGTGTGGGCAATACCGAGCCGGCCGGCCAGCGGGTGTTCGGCCAGCGCCGTTTCCAGTTCACTGACCTTGCCCGGACGGCGCATGCGTTCCAGGGTTTCATCGTTGGTATAAACCGCCACACCGGCGCTGTCATAGCCGCGGTATTCGAGGCGCTTCAGGCCTTCGAGGAGGATGGCGGTGATATTACGTTCAGCTACAGCGCCGACAATGCCACACATGGTTATTTCTCCTGACTGACAGCCGCACAGATCAAGGTGATCCCGCGGGCCTGAAGCTGATCGCGCGCCTCTTGAGGCAGGCGATCATCGGTGATGAGGGTATGGATGCTGCTCCACGGCAGCTCCAGATTGGGAATCTTGCGGCCGATCTTGTCCGCCTCGACCATCACGATGACTTCGCGTGCAACGTCAGCCATCACCCGGCTGAGACCGAGCAATTCATTGAAGGTCGTGGTGCCGCGAATCAGATCGATGCCGTCGGCGCCGATGAACAGTTGATCAAAGTCGTAAGAGCGTAGTACCTGCTCGGCGACCTGACCCTGGAAGGATTCCGAATGCGGATCCCAGGTGCCGCCGGTCATCAGCAGCACTGGCTCGTGTTCGAGTTCACTCAGGGCGTTGGCGACGTGCAGGGAGTTGGTCATCACCACCAGCCCCGGTTGCTGGCCCAGTTCGGGAATCATTGCGGCGGTGGTACTGCCGCTATCGATGATGATGCGTGCGTGTTCGCGAATGCGTTGGACCGCTGCGCGGGCAATCGCCTGCTTGTATCTGGAGATAGTCTGCGCAGTTTCCGCGACAAGTTCCTGCGGCATGCTGATCGCTCCGCCATAACGACGCAGCAACAGGCCGTGGGTTTCCAGCGCGGCGAGATCCTTGCGAATCGTAACTTCGGAAGTTTCGAAGCGCTTGGCCAGTTCATCCACACTGACTTCGCCCTGCTCGTTGAGCAGGGCGAGAATGTTGTGGCGACGCTGGGGCGTGTTGCGCTTGGACATGGCGGCTTAAGTTTCGATTCGAAAGATAACGTGAAGCAATGAAACTCTATCGAAAGGTTGCCGTCAAGACGCGAGGAGAAAAATTCAGAAAGATAGAACCTCGCTCCCACAGAGACTGTGGATAACTCAGGATTTTTTGATTTTTTCCGGACGCTTCCAGCCGTCGATATTCTTTTGACGCGCACGGCCCACCGCCAGTTGGGCGTTATCCACATTTTGCGTGATGGTCGAGCCGGCCGCAGTGGTTGCACCGCTGGAGATATCCACCGGCGCAACCAGCGAGTTGTTCGAACCGATGAACACATCAGCGCCCATTACTGTCTTCCATTTATTGGCGCCATCGTAGTTGCAGGTGATGGTGCCGGCGCCAATGTTGGTGCGCGCGCCGATCTCAGCGTCGCCCAGATAAGTCAGGTGGCCAGCCTTAGCGCCTTCGCCCATGTGCGCATTTTTCAGCTCAACGAAATTACCCACATGGGCGCGAGCTTCGAGCACCGTGCCGGGGCGCAGACGTGCGAATGGACCGGCGTCGCTGCCCTCGCCGAGAATCGCGCCTTCGATATGACTGTTGGCCTTGATCACCACCCCCTTGCGCAAGGTGCTGTCCTTGATCACGCAGTTCGGACCGATCACAACGTCGTCTTCGATGACCACGTTGCCCTCAAGGATCACGTTGATATCGATCAGCACATCGCGGCCGACGGTGACTTCACCACGCACGTCGAAACGCGCCGGGTCACGCAAGGTCACGCCTTGAGCCATCAGGCGACGGCCAGCGCGCAACTGATAATGACGCTCGAGTTCGGCCAATTGCTTGCGATCATTGGCGCCCTGCACTTCCATTGGATCATGCGGTTGTTCGGTGGCAACCACCAGGCCATCACTCACCGCCATTTCGATCACGTCGGTCAAGTAATACTCGCCCTGCGCATTGTTGTTCGACAGGCGACTCATCCAGTCAGCTAGGCGATTGGCAGGCACGGCGAGGATTCCGGTGTTGCCTTCAGTGATCGCACGTTGCGCCTCGCTGGCGTCTTTGTGCTCGACGATCGCCGCAACCTTGCCGTCGGCATCGCGCACGATGCGGCCATAACCGGTCGGGTCATCCAGCTCTACGGTGAGCAGGCCCATTTGTCCCGGCACGACGTGCTTGAGCAGACGCTGCAGGGTTTCGACTTCGATCAGTGGCACGTCACCGTAAAGGATCAGCACGGTGTCGGCATCGATGAACGGCACGGCCTGAGCAGTGGCGTGGCCTGTGCCCAGTTGCTTGTCCTGAAGCACGAAATTCAAGTCATCGGCCGCCAGGCGCTCGCGCACCACATCGGCACCGTGACCGATCACCACATGAATGCGCTGGGGATCCAGTTGCCGAGCGCTGTGGATAACGTGACCGAGCATGGAGTTGCCGGCAATCGGGTGCAGCACCTTGGGCAGCGCCGAGCGCATGCGAGTGCCTTGACCGGCCGCGAGGATAACGATTTCGAGAGACATGACTGGCTACCAATCCTGGGTGGTCAGCGACTGCGACCGGTTTTTGGGGAATTCGGAAAAGAAAAAAGGGTAGCCGAGGCTACCCTTTTTTATCAATCGCACAACAAGCGGCTGACGGATTAACCGCCAAACTTCTTGCGGATCTGCTGGACGGTGCGCAGCTGGGCTGCAGCCTCGGCCAGACGAGTGGCAGCGGCGCCGTAATCGAAGTCCGCGCCTTTTTCGTTCAGGGCATTCTCGGCAGCCTTGAGAGCTGCCTGAGCCTGAGCTTCATCCAGGTCGGCGGCACGTTGCACGGTATCGGCAAGTACCTTGACCATGTTCGGCTGAACCTCGAGGAAACCACCGGAGATGTAGAACACCTCGGCTTCCCCGCCTTGCTTGATCAGGCGGATCGGACCCGGCTTGAGATTAGTGATCAGCGGCGCGTGACCCAGAGCGATACCAAGATCACCCAGTGCACCGTGCGCAATCACCATCTCGACCAGGCCGGAAAAGATTTCCCCTTCCGCGCTGACGATATCGCAATGGACTGTCATAGCCATCTGATTGCCTCAACCTAAATTAGCGCCCGTTGCCGGGCGCCGGGATTACAGTTTCTTGGCTTTCTCGATCGCTTCTTCGATGCCGCCAACCATGTAGAACGCTTGTTCTGGCAGGTGGTCGTAGTCACCGTTGAGGATGCCTTTGAAGCCAGCAATGGTGTCTTTCAGGGAAACGTATTTACCCGAAGCACCGGTGAAGACTTCAGCCACGAAGAACGGCTGAGACAAGAAGCGCTGGATCTTACGAGCACGGTTAACCAACTGTTTGTCGGCTTCCGACAGCTCGTCCATACCCAGGATCGCGATGATGTCTTTCAGCTCTTTGTAACGCTGCAGAACATACTGGACGCCGCGAGCGGTGTCGTAGTGGTCCTGGCCGATCACGTTCGGGTCCAGCTGGCGCGAAGTCGAATCCAGTGGATCTACCGCCGGGTAGATACCCAGGGAAGCGATGTCACGGGACAGAACGACGGTGGCGTCCAAGTGGGCGAAGGTGGTCGCTGGCGACGGGTCGGTCAAGTCGTCCGCCGGTACGTATACCGCCTGGATCGAGGTGATCGAACCTTCCTTGGTCGAAGTGATACGTTCCTGCAGAACGCCCATCTCTTCAGCCAGGGTCGGCTGGTAACCTACTGCCGAAGGCATACGGCCCAGCAGTGCGGATACTTCAGTACCGGCCAGGGTGTAACGATAGATGTTGTCGACGAACAGCAGAACGTCGTTACCTTCGTCACGGAACTTCTCGGCCATGGTCAGGCCGGTCAGTGCTACGCGCAGACGGTTTCCCGGCGGCTCGTTCATCTGACCGTAAACCAGTGCCACTTTGTCCAGAACGTTGGAGTCCTTCATCTCGTGGTAGAAGTCGTTACCCTCACGAGTACGCTCACCCACACCGGCGAACACGGAATAACCGCTGTGCTCGATGGCGATGTTACGGATCAGTTCCATCATGTTTACGGTTTTGCCTACACCGGCACCACCGAACAGACCGACTTTACCGCCTTTGGCAAACGGGCAGACCAGGTCGATAACCTTGATGCCGGTTTCCAGCAGGTCGTTGCCGCCTGCTTGCTCAGCGAACGAAGGCGCTGGACGGTGAATTCCCCAACGCTCTTCGGTGTCGATCGGGCCAGCTTCGTCGATCGGGTTACCGAGGACGTCCATGATCCGGCCCAGGGTCGCTTTACCGACCGGTACGGAGATGGCTGCGCCAGAGTCGGTAACTTCCAGACCGCGCTTCAAGCCCTCGGTGGAACCCATCGCAATGGTGCGAACCACGCCGTCGCCCAGCTGTTGCTGAACTTCCAGGGTGGTTTCAGCCGCGCTCACTACTTTCAGCGCGTTGTAGATGCTCGGTACGCTGTCGCGTGGAAATTCCACGTCGATAACGGCGCCGATGATTTGAACGATACGTCCGCTACTCATAGCTGGATCCTCTGAATATTTGAACCGTTAAACCGCGGCAGCGCCGCCGACGATTTCCGAGATCTCTTGGGTGATCGCAGCCTGACGCGCCTTGTTGTAGATCAGCTGCAAATCGCTGATCAAATCACCGGCGTTGTCGGTAGCGTTCTTCATCGCGATCATCCGCGCAGCCTGTTCAGCCGCGTTGTTCTCGACCACCGCCTGGTAGACCTGCGACTCGACGTAACGGACCATCAAGCCGTCAAGCAGCTCTTTGGCGTCCGGTTCGTAGAGATAGTCCCAGTGGTGCTTGAGATCCTGATCCGGGGTGGCCACCAGTGGAATCAACTGCTCCACGGTAGGCTGTTGCGTCATGGTGTTGATGAACTTGTTGGACACCACGGACAGGCGGTCGATACGGCCGTCCAGGTAGGCATCCAGCATCACCTTGACGCTGCCGATCAGATCATTGATCGACGGCTCTTCACCCAGGTGGCTGATAGCTGCAACGACGTTACCGCCGAAGTTGCGGAAAAAGGCCGCACCCTTGCTACCGACTACACACAGATCAATCTCGACGCCGTTTTCGCGGTTTACCGCCATGTCCTTGACCAGGGCCTTGAACAGGTTGGTGTTCAAGCCGCCGCACAGACCACGGTCACTGCTCACGACGACATAACCGACGCGCTTGATTTCGCGGTCGATCATGAACGGGTGGCGGTATTCCGGGTTGGCGTTGGCCAGATGCCCAATTACCTGGCGGATACGCTCCGCATAAGGACGGCTAGCAGCCATGCGCATTTGTGCCTTGCGCATTTTGCTGACCGCCACTTTTTCCATGGCGCTGGTAATCTTTTGCGTGCTTTTGATGCTCGCAATCTTACTGCGAATCTCTTTTGCGCCTGCCATGTAACACCTATCAGGTTAGCAAGCGGGAGCCTCGCGGCTCCCGCTGCGGCTTACCAGGTTTGGGTGGCCTTGAACTTCTCGATACCGGCTTTCATGCCAGCGTCGATTTCGTCATTGAAGTCACCTTTAACGTTGATCTTGGCCATCAAATCGGCGTGATCGCGGTTGAAGAAAGCGATCAGCGCTTGTTCGAAGCTGCCGACCTTGGCGATTTCAATGTCAGTCAGGAACCCACGCTCAGCGGCATACAGCGACAGCGCCATGTCAGCGATCGACATTGGTGCGTATTGCTTCTGCTTCATCAGCTCGGTAACGCGCTGACCATGCTCAAGTTGCTTGCGGGTCGCTTCGTCCAGGTCAGAAGCGAACTGGGCGAATGCCGCCAGTTCACGGTACTGAGCCAGAGCGGTACGGATACCACCAGAGAGCTTCTTGATGATCTTGGTCTGAGCGGCACCACCCACACGGGATACCGAAACACCGGCGTTCACTGCAGGGCGGATGCCCGAGTTGAACATGGCCGATTCCAGGAAGATCTGACCGTCGGTGATGGAAATCACGTTGGTCGGAACGAACGCGGAAACGTCGCCAGCCTGGGTTTCGATGATCGGCAGTGCGGTCAGGGAACCGGTTTTGCCGGTCACTGCGCCGTTGGTGAACTTCTCTACGTATTCTTCCGAAACGCGGGATGCGCGCTCCAGCAGACGGGAGTGGAGATAGAACACGTCGCCTGGGTAAGCTTCACGGCCTGGTGGACGGCGCAGCAGCAGGGAAATCTGGCGGTAAGCCACTGCCTGCTTGGACAGATCGTCATAAACGATCAGCGCGTCTTCACCGCGGTCGCGGAAGAATTCACCCATGGTGCAACCGGAGTACGGTGCCAGGAATTGCAGCGCAGGAGATTCCGAAGCACTGGCAGCCACGATGATCGTGTTGGCCAGGGCGCCGTTTTCTTCCAGCTTGCGAACCACGTTGGCGATGGTCGATTGCTTCTGACCGATGGCTACGTAGACGCAGAAAATGCCGCTGTCTTTCTGGTTGATGATCGCGTCGATCGCCAGAGCGGTCTTACCGATCTGACGGTCACCGATGATCAGCTCACGCTGGCCACGGCCGACAGGGATCATGGCATCGACTGCCTTGTAGCCAGTCTGTACAGGCTGGTCTACCGACTTACGCCAGATCACGCCTGGAGCAACTTTCTCGACCGCGTCGGTCTCGGTGTTGCCCAGTGGACCTTTGCCGTCAACAGGGTTACCCAGAGCATCGACTACGCGGCCCAGCAATTCCTTACCAACAGGAACTTCGAGGATGCGGCCGGTGCACTTGGCGCTCATGCCTTCAGCCAGCGACTGGTAGGAGCCCAATACCACGGCACCTACGGAGTCCTGCTCCAGGTTGAGGGCCATACCGTAGACGCCGCCCGGAAACTCGATCATCTCGCCGTACATGACGTCGGCCAGACCGTGAATCCGCACGATGCCGTCAGATACGCTGACGACAGTGCCTTCGTTACGGGCTTGGGAGGTCACATCGAGCTTGTCGATGCGGCCCTTGATAATTTCACTTATTTCGGAAGGATTGAGTTGCTGCATTGCTCTGCTGCCCCTTCAAACTCAAGATTTCAATGCTTCGGCAAGTTTCGCGATTTTGCCGCGAATCGAGCCATCGATAACCAGGTCGCCGGCGCGGATCACGACACCACCAATCAAGGCAGCGTCCTCCGCAACTTGCAGGCGCACTTCCCGGTTGAGTCGTGCACTGAGAACCTTGGCGAGTTTGTCTTGCTGTTCTTGGTTCAATGCAAATGCACTGGTTACTTCAACGTCTACCGATTTCTCTTGTTCGGCCTTGTACAGGTCGAACAGAGCGGCGATCTCCGGCAGAAGCAGGAGACGGTCGTTCTCGGCAACGACGTTGATGAAATTGCGTGCCTTTTCATCAAACTTGTCGCCGCACACGTCAATGAACGTGGCGGCCTTTTCTGCGCTCGTCAGTCGCGGGGCCTTGAGCACGCGCTGCAGGGTGTCGTCTTGCGACACCGCTGCTGCCAGGCCGAGCATGGCTGACCAATTGGCCAGTTGCTGGTGGGCCTGAGCGTGCTCGAAGGCCGCCTTAGCGTAAGGTCGGGCCAACGTGGTCAGTTCTGCCATGATCGCCCTCGCTTAGATTTCAGCAGCCAGTTGGTTAACCAGCTCTGCGTGCGCGTTTTGATCGATTGTGGCACCCAGGATCTTCTCGGCGCCGCCAACAGCCAGCAAGCCCACTTGGGCACGCAGCTTGTCTTTGACGCTGTTCAGTTCCTGTTCGATCTCGGCTTGAGCCTGAACCTTCACACGGTCAGCGTCGATACGGGCTTTTTCAACAGCCTCTTCGACGATCTGGTTACCGCGTTTCTTGGCTTGCTCGATGATTTCAGCTGCCTGAGCTTTCGCTTCGCGCAGTTGCTGACCCGCTTTCTCTTGGGCCAACTCCAGGTCGCGAGCTGCACGGCTGGCAGCGTCCAGACCATCAGCGATCTTCTTTTGACGTTCGTGCAGAGCAGCGATGACCGGAGGCCATACATACTTCATGCAGAACAGTACAAAAATCAGGAACGCAACGGACTGGCCAATCAGGGTCGCATTAATGTTCACGCCAACACCTCGCAGTTACGTTGTCCATCACACCAAATTACCCGGAAGATCCGAGTAATCAGCCAGCGATCTGACCAACGAACGGGTTCGCAAAGGTGAAGAACAGAGCGATACCAACACCGATCATGGTTACGGCGTCGAGCAGACCGGCAACGATGAACATTTTGACTTGCAGCATTGGAACCATTTCTGGCTGACGCGCTGCGCCTTCCAGGAACTTGCCGCCCAACAGGCCGAAACCAATTGCGGTACCCAGTGCGCCCAGGCCGATCAACAGTGCAACAGCGATAGCGGTTAGACCAACTACAGTTTCCATCTTTCCTCCCGACTTTTACGTCGTATGGTTTAGGTTTTTTAGATTAAAGCGGTAAAACAAATCGTTTCAGTTGCCCCGCAAGGAGC
This sequence comes from Pseudomonas sp. RIT-PI-o, assembly GCF_001297215.1. Classification (NCBI taxonomy): domain Bacteria; kingdom Pseudomonadati; phylum Pseudomonadota; class Gammaproteobacteria; order Pseudomonadales; family Pseudomonadaceae; genus Pseudomonas; species Pseudomonas sp. RIT-PI-o. The sequence goes on from NZ_LHPA01000044.1 coordinate 165,002, forward strand.
TCCCTCCCGTTTGACCGGGAGGAACATCAGACTAGTCGAGACTGGTCTTAATGGTTTTCTTCGTGCGCCATCGACAGGTAGACAATGGTCAGCATCATGAAGATGAACGCCTGCAGGGTGATGATCAGGATGTGGAACACCGCCCACGCCCACTGCAGAACAACGCCCAGGCCGCTGAGCCAGAGCAGGCCGCTGCCGAACATCACAGCGATCAGAATGAACACCAGCTCGCCGGCATACATGTTGCCGAACAGACGCAGAGCCAGAGAGATCGGCTTGGCGATCAGGGTGACGAATTCCAGCAGGAAGTTCACCGGAATCAGCAGCGCCTGAACAAAGATGTTCTTGCTGCCGAACGGGTGCAGGGTCAGTTCGCCGATGAAGCCGCCGATGCCCTTGACCTTGATGCTGTAGAAAATGATCAGTGCGAACACCGAGAACGCCATGCCCAGGGTCGCGTTCGGGTCGGTAGTCGACACGGCGCGGAACGGGATGTGGTGGTCGCCGGAGATCAGGATGGCCAACTGAGGAATCCAGTCGACCGGTACCAGGTCGACGGCGTTCATCAGGAACACCCAGACGAAGATGGTCAGTGCCAGCGGTGCAATCACCGGGCTACGGCCATGGAAGCTGTCTTTCACGCTGCCATCGACGAATTCGACCAATACTTCAACGAAGTTCTGCAAGGCACCCGGCTGACCCGACGTCGCTTTCTTTGCCGCCATGCGGAAAAGAAGAACGAAGATCAGACCCAGCGCGACCGACCAGCCGAGGGTATCGACGTGGAAAGCCCAGAAGCCCATTTCCTTGGCCTCTGCTGCGGTGTGGGCAAAGCCCCAGCCGCCGTTGGGTAGCTGACCGAAAGTCAGGTTCTGCAAGTGGTGCTGGATATAGCCCGAAGCGGTTGTTTCTGCCATGGTTGCCTCAAACGCCCTAAGGTCTCGAAAGTCTTGTTCTCATCAGCAGGGGAGCGAACCAGCTGACCGACTGCGTCAGCACGAACACGCCGAATACTGCGATCGGCGCCAGTGGCTTCACACCTGCAAACACCAGTGCAAACAGCACTGCCGTCAAAATCAGTTTGCCTGCCTCGCCGGCATAGAAAGACCGGACGATGGACTGGGCTGCTCGGGCGCCGGAAAACCGAAATGCCTTGTGAGCAAAATAAACATTGGGCAGCAAGGCTATCAGGCCTCCGCAAAGTCCCGAGTATCCGGCAACGACTCCATGCCATTGCCAGAGCGCCAAAGCGGCAATGAGCAAAATGACAAATTGAGCCATCAACACCGGAAAAACCGCCAGGCGATGGAAAGGCAAGCGGTTTGGCGTGCGGGTTTCCATCACAATTGCTCTCCAATGGTCGGCTGCCGAAATTCAATAACTTGGCATAATTTGTGCCGACAAAATGCGCGCAGAGTATAGGGGCGGTTCTGCCCCTATTCAACTGTCAGGTAGTGATTTCCGACTGCGCGCTACATGAGGAAATGTTTCAGCGGATGTGTGCGAGCACACCTTGAAGCTCATCGAGAGAGTTATAACCAATCACCAGTTGGCCTTTGCCCTTCTTGCCGTGGCGAATCTGCACCGCAGAGCCCAGCCGCTCGGCCAGGCGCTGCTCGAGGCGAGCGATGTCCGGATCGGGTTTTATTGCTTCCACAGGCTCCGGCTTGCCACTCAACCACTGCCGAACCAGTGCCTCGGTTTGGCGCACGGTCAGCCCTCGTGCGACAACATGTCGCGCCCCTTCAACCTGCTGATTGTCCGGCAGACCGAGCAAGGCGCGCGCATGACCCATTTCCAGGTCACCGTGCGAGAGCATGGTTTTGATGACTTCGGGCAGTGCAATAAGTCGCAACAGGTTAGCCACAGTCACCCGCGACTTACCCACAGCCTCGGCGACCTGCTGCTGGGTCAGCTGAAATTCCTGCTGCAAACGCTGCAAAGCCACCGCTTCTTCGATCGGATTGAGGTCTTCGCGCTGGATGTTCTCAATCAGCGCAATCGCGATGGCGGTTTCATCCGGCACATCGCGGACCATCGCCGGGATCGTCTCCTGCCCGGCCTGCTGACTGGCGCGCCAGCGGCGTTCACCGGCGATGATCTCAAAACGACCGCCGCCAATCGGGCGCACCACGATCGGCTGCATCACGCCCTGAGCCTTGATCGATTGCGCCAGCTCTTCCAGTGCCTGCGGATCCATGTCGCGGCGCGGCTGATATTTGCCACGCTGCAGCAGGTCCAGCGGCAGATGTTGCAGTTCACGGGTGTCAGCCTGCGCGGCCTGTTCTTCCAGCGCGCTGACCGTCGGACCACTCAGCAGTGCATCCAGTCCACGTCCGAGACCTCGTTTCTTGACGGCCATGGGGATTCCTTAAGTTGGCTGAGCAGCAGCAATGCGTGAATTTTTGCGCTGACGGCGAACCATCTCGCCCGCCAGAGCCAGATAGGCCAGGGCGCCACGCGATTGCTTGTCGTAAGCCAGCGCCGGCATGCCGTAGCTTGGTGCTTCGGCCAGGCGAATGTTGCGCGGGATCACCGTGTCGTACAGCTGATCGCCGAAGTGTTCCTTGAGCTGCGCCGAGACATCGTTCATCAGGCTCAGGCGCGGGTCATACATGGTCCGCAGCAGGCCTTCGACTTTCAGGTTCGGATTGAGCAGCTCAGCGATGCGCTTGATGTTATCCACAAGGTCGCTCAAGCCTTCGAGGGCAAAGTATTCGCACTGCATGGGGATAATCACCCCGTCAGCGGCGACCAGAGCGTTGAGCGTGAGCATCGACAGCGACGGCGGGCAGTCGATCAGGATGTAATCGTAGTTATCGCGGATGGGCGCCAGCGCACTGCGCAGACGGCTTTCCTTCATCTGCATTTCCAGCAATACCACTTCAGCCGCAGTCAGGTCGCGGTTGGCCGGCAGCAGCTGATAACCGCCGTGCTCGGAAAAGTGCATGGCCTGGCCCAGATCGCATTCACCGATCAGCAGATCGTAAACCGAGTTTTCCAGGCCATGTTTATCCACACCGCTACCCATGGTGGCGTTGCCCTGTGGATCGAGATCGATCAACAGCACCCGGCGCTTGGTCGCGACCAGGGATGCTGCGAGGTTGATGCAGGTGGTGGTCTTGCCCACACCACCCTTCTGGTTCGCTATCGCGAATACCTTAGCCATTCTTGCTTGTGTTCCCAATCATGCCGTGCGGCGCAGTATCAGCAGATGGCGTTGGCCTTGGCAACCGGGGACGGCCAGGGCGTGTTCGCTATCGAGTTTGAAATCTGCCGGCAATGCTACCAGCTCATCGGCGGGATGAACGCCCTTCATTGCCAGCCAGCGTGTATCGGCATCGCCGAGGTGGCGAGTCCAGTTGGTGAAGTTTTCCATGCTGCTGAATGCCCGGGAAATGATTCCGTTGAAAGGCTGTGCAGGCTGGAAAGCTTCGACGCGACTGTGGATAACTTGCAGGTTATCCAGCTTCAGTTCGAGTTTGACCTGAGTCAGGAAGCGGGTTTTCTTGCCGTTGCTGTCCAGACAGGTCACCTGCGAGTCCGGATACAGGATGGCCAGCGGAATGCCAGGCATGCCGCCACCGCTGCCGACGTCGAGCCAGCGCCCGTTTTCGATAAACGACATCACGCTGAGACTGTCGAGCAGGTGGCGCGAAACCATTTCGTCCGGATCTCGTACGGCGGTCAGGTTGTAGGCCTGGTTCCATTTGATCAACAGGGCCAGATAGCCCAGCAGCCGTTCGTGCTGGATTGGGGTGAGATCGACCCCGAGCTCGCGGGCTCCTGTGGATAACTCTTCGGCGTGTTGCGAAGTGACCTTGGCACTCAAGCGCTTTGCTCCAACTGACGGCCCGCGCCGCGTTTTTTCAAATGAATCATCAACAGCGAGATCGCCGCCGGGGTTACGCCCGGAATCCGCGACGCCTGGCCCAGCGTCTCGGGACGTGTGGCGCCGAGCTTGCTCTGGATCTCCTTGGACAGGCCGGAGATGTTGGTGTAATCGATATCCACAGGCAATTTCGTGTCTTCACTGGCGCGCAGACGGGCGATTTCGTCCTGTTGACGGTCGATGTAACCGGCGTACTTGGTCTTGATTTCCACCTGCTCGGCGACCTGTGGATCTTCCGCGCCCTGCCCGGTCACTTCGACCAGACCGGCGTAGTCGATTTCCGGACGGCTCAACAGGTTAAGCAAATTGTATTCGTGAGTCAGTGGCGTGCCGAATTTCTCGGCAATCGCATCGCCCTGAGGGGTATTCGGACGAACCCAAGTGCTTTTCAGGCGCTGTTCTTCCAGCTCGATACTTTCGCGCTTCTTGCAGAAGGCCGCCCAACGCGCGTCATCGACCAGACCGAGCTCGCGACCTTTTTCGGTCAGACGCAGATCGGCATTGTCCTCGCGCAGAATCAGGCGGTACTCGGCACGAGAAGTGAACATGCGGTACGGCTCTTGGGTACCAAGGGTGATCAGGTCGTCGACCAATACCCCGATGTACGCTTCATCGCGGCGTGGGCACCAGGCTTCTTTGCCCTTGGCGCGCAGCGCAGCGTTGGCCCCGGCGAGCAGACCTTGAGCGCCGGCTTCTTCGTAACCGGTGGTGCCGTTGATCTGCCCGGCGAAGAACAGACCGCCGATGACTTTGGTTTCCAGGCTGTACTTCAGATCGCGCGGATCGAAGTAGTCGTACTCGATCGCATAACCCGGACGCACGATGTGCGCGTTCTCCATGCCGCGGATCGATTGCACGATCTGCAATTGCACGTCGAACGGCAGGCTTGTGGATATCCCGTTCGGATACAGCTCATGGGTGGTCAGACCTTCCGGTTCGATGAACACCTGATGGCTTTCCTTGTCGGCAAAGCGGTGGATCTTGTCTTCGATCGACGGGCAATAGCGCGGGCCGACGCCTTCGATTTCACCGGCAGCGGAATACATCGGCGAACGATCAAGGTTCGCCGCGATGATTTCGTGGGTGCGGGCATTGGTGTGAGTGATCCAGCAACTGACTTGCCGTGGATGCTGTTCCTTGTTGCCCATGAACGACATCACTGGAATCGGCGTATCGCCTGGTTGCTCGGTCATAACCGAGAAATCCACAGACTTGCCATCGATACGCGGCGGTGTGCCGGTTTTCAGGCGACCGACACGCAGTGGCAGTTCACGCAAACGATGAGCCAGCGCGATTGACGGCGGATCACCGGCGCGACCGCCGGAAAAATTCTGCAAACCAATGTGGATAAGTCCGCCGAGGAACGTACCGGTGGTCAACACCACGGAATCGGCGAAGAAACGCAGACCCATTTGCGTGACAACACCGCGGACTTGTTCCTGCTCGACGATCAAGTCATCAGCAGCTTGTTGGAATATCCACAGGTTCGGCTGGTTTTCCAGGATTTCACGGACAGCTGCCTTGTACAGAATCCGGTCGGCTTGCGCACGGGTCGCCCGTACCGCCGGGCCTTTACGACTGTTCAACACACGGAACTGGATGCCGCCCAAATCTGTGGCCGTAGCCATCGCGCCGCCGAGGGCATCGATTTCCTTGACCAGATGGCTCTTGCCGATGCCACCGATGGCCGGGTTGCAACTCATGGCACCGAGGGTTTCCACGTTATGCGTCAGCAATAGGGTTTTTGCCCCCATGCGTGCTGACGCCAGTGCTGCCTCGGTACCGGCATGACCGCCGCCGATGACGATCACTTCAAAACGGGAAGGGAAATCCACCACGCACCTCGTGCCTGCTTAAGTAGGTCATTCAGGAAAAATTTGAGCTCAGGTTTCTGGACCTGGTCGGCAAGTATAGGGACTTCGCCCTTTCTAAAGAACCCTCTGCACAAAATTTAACCAGCTGTGGAGAACTCGAGGTTAAAAGAATAAAAAAGAGAGAAATTTATAAAACCTTTGTTTTTATGTTTATTCTTACTGGGCAACCTTTCTGTGGATAGATCGCTACAGGCCTTATTTATCAATGTGTACAGGGATTCAAAACCCTGTGCTCAGGTGCCGAGGAGGCCCTTGGATAACCGGTGTAAGCCTGTGGATTAAAGGTATGCTTATCCACAGGGCAGGTTATATCCAATTTTCAGGCCCTGTTATCAACCGACCTTAGCGCCAGTTATTCACAGGGCTTAACCCGCAAGAAACCGCTGGATGGATGTTTCCATGCGCAAAAAAAACGTCACCGAAGGATCGGTGACGCTTGGAAAGCCTGCGACAGGACATCAAAAGGCTATTGTGAGAGAACGTAACAGAGGCTAATAATAGCCATTATCATTAACTTGCCAGTTTCTCCCATGCCCCTACCCGCCCATACCGCTGCGATCGAGCAAATCTACGAGCAACACCATTCGTGGCTGTATGGCTGGCTCAAGGGCAAACTGCACAACACCTGCGATGCAGCCGATGTGGCGCATGACACCTTTTTGCGCATTCTGGCGGCGCGCAATGCGGCGCATATTCGAGAGCCGAGGGATTACCTGGCGACCATCGCACGCGGTCTGGTCATCGACCGCTATAGAAGGTGCGCCATTGAAGCCGCGTATTTGCAGACACTGGCGACCCGGCCAGAAGCGGCGGTTATCAGCGAAGAGGACAAGGCGCTGATCATCGAAACCCTGCTCGCTGTGGATAAAGCCCTGGCCGGGCTGGGCACGCGCACACGGCAGATATTCATCCTCTCGCAGGTGGACGGCCTGACTTATCAACAGATCGCTCTGCAGATGAAGGTATCGCTGACCACAATCAAGAAACACATGATCCGCGCCCTCACGGAATGCGCCCTGATCATGGCGCAGCACTGATGGCCGTCGCTGCCAACCGCCAGGTATTCGAAACCGCTGCCAGCTGGTATGTGCAGTTTCAATCCCAGCCTCCGAGCCTTGCCGAACAAAAAGCCTGGCAGCTGTGGATAGATAGCGATCCGGCGCATCTGGCGGCGTGGAACCAGATGGAACAATTGCAGCGCCACTTGGGAACGCTGCCGCAGGATCTGAAGCGACGTGCGCTCAATAGCGGCCAACACAGGCGACAGGTACTCAAGCTGTTGCTGCTCGTAGCGGGTACAGGCTTCGTGGGCTGGAATGTTGAACGACACACGTCCCTCGGAAACGTCTGGGCCGACTATAAAACCGGGGTGGGCCAGCGTCGCACCATCAGCCTGGCCGATGGCAGCCAGATCCAGCTCAACACCGACTCTGCGATCGATGTTTCTTTCGACGCAGCGCAACGCCTGATTCGACTGCGCGGCGGTGAAATTCTCGTTCAAACCGGCAAGCTCGGGGATCAGCGACCCTTCTATGTGCAGACCCGTGACGGGCGGATCCAAGCGTTGGGCACCCGCTTCTCGGTGCATCAAATGCCCAACTCAACACGGGTCGGGGTGCTGGAAGATCGAGTCAGCGTTCAACCTGCGCAGTCCTCCATTGCTCCGCTCATGCTGAAGGCAGGCGAAGGTGCGGATTTCGATAGTCGGCATGTCGGCCTTGTTCATCCCTTCCAGTCAGCAGAAGTGGCCTGGATCAACGGCCAGTTGATCGTCCTCGATGCCCGCTTGGGCGATGTCCTCGAAGAGTTGGGACGCTATCGCAGCGGTGTATTGCATTGCGATCGTCGGGCAAGGGATCTGCGCGTCTCCGGGACCTTCCGGCTCGATTCGACCGACGCGGTGCTGGCCAACCTTCAGGCTTCGTTGCCAATCAACGTGCGCTATTTCAGCCGTTACTGGGTCTTGATCAGCTACAGCGCTTGATTGAAACAAGGCCAGGGAAAAATAATTGCCGACAGGGTTATCTTTTTTTGCCCTGACCCGGCCCTACAGGTAATCGCGATAAACGCGGCTCTTCGCCACCTTCAGGGCTAATCCACACATGCGTCTTCCCACGTTCCGTCAGCGTTTTTCTCCCCACTGCATTGCCTACAGCTTATTGATGGCCAGCGCTGTGTCCTGTCTGGTCACCGGCCACAGCGCCTTCGCGGCGACCGCATCCCAGCGCTATGCCATCGCTGCCGGCCCGTTGGACAATGCGTTGAGCCAGTTCGCCTCTACCGCGAATGTGATTCTGTCGTTCTCGCCGCAACAGACCAGCCGCCTGCGCAGCGCCGGGTTAAGCGGTGACTTCAGCGTCGAACAAGGCTTCGCCCAGTTGCTGCAAGGTTCTGGTTTACAGGCGGTGCCGCAAGCACCCGGCAGCTACATCCTGCAGCCCTTGCCTGAGGGAGATACCCTGGAACTGGCGCCGACCAACATCAATGCACAGTTGGCCAATCCAATGGATCTGGATTACGCCGCCGACGTTGGCTACAAAGCGCAAAACAGCCGGATCGGTACGAAAACCAGCACACCGCTGTCGGAAACGCCGCGTTCGGTGTCAGTAGTGACCGGGCAGCGCATCAAGGATCAGAAATCCCAGACACTTACCGACGTACTCGGCTACGTGCCGGGAATCTTCGCCCCGCCGTTCGCTGCCGGCGACAGTCTGGCCGGCGATCTGTTTTACATCCGCGGTTTCAACGCCACCGATTACGGCTATGGCCTGCTCCGGGATGGACTGCGCGTGCAGGGCAATCGCTATGACACCAGCACCGAGCCGTACGGACTTGAACGCGTCGAAGTATTCCGTGGTCCTTCTTCGCTGTTGTATGGCGAAAACGCGCCGGGCGGTCTGGTCAATCTGGTCAGCAAGCGCCCGACGGCCGCGCCACGGGGCGAAGTGCAATTGGGCTACGGCTCGAACAACCGCCGGCAGATCGGCGTCGATGTCTCCGGCCCGCTCAATGACAGCGGTAATGTGCTCGGGCGCGTGGTGATGCTCGGACGCAAATCCGATACCCAGACCGATCACGTTCCTGACGACCGCATTTATATCGCCCCTTCGCTGACCCTGAATTTCGACGACTTCAATACGCTGACGCTGTTGGCCAACTACCAGAAAGACCATACCAATATGGAGCTCGGTCTGCCGGCCGCCGGCACGTTGCTGAGCAACCCCAACGGCAAGCTGTCCAAGGACACCATGCTCGGTGACCCCGACTGGAATACTTTCGAGCGCGAAACCTGGAGCACCGGGTACGAGTTCAGCCACTCGTTCAACGATGACTGGCAGTTCCGCCAGAACTCGCGCTACATGCAGTCGCGTATCACCCGCCACGAAACCTGGCCGGGCAATTTGAACAACGCAGGCTTCGGCACGCGGTTGAACATGACCGCCTATGATCGCTTCAACAAATCCATGGTGTATTCGCTGGATAACCAGCTGGAAGGCAAATTCCAGGCGGGCGATCTGGAAAACACCGTGTTGTTTGGCGCCAGCTACGATCGCACCTCGTTCAACCAGGACTGGAATGCCGGGATTGTCGGGCCGATCAATGTCTATGACCCGGTTTACCTGCGCGATCCGACCACGCCGATTGCCGTGCAAAACACCTTGCTCGAGCAGCAGATGAAGGGCGTCTATGCACAGATCCAGAGCAAGTACGACCACTGGCTGTTCCTGCTGGGAGGGCGTCAGGACTGGGTCGACAGTGACTTCCGCGACAAGGTAGCCCGAGGCAGCAACATCAGCTCCGAAGACAAGAAGTTCACGTACCAGGGCGGTGTGATGTATCAGTTCGACAACGGCATGACGCCGTATGTCAGCTATTCCACAGCATTCGTGCCGGTGCAGCAGATTTCCAATGCCGGCGCCCCACTTGATCCGATTACCAGCAGCCAGTACGAAGTGGGCCTCAAATACGAACCGATCGGCTGGGATACCGCCTTCACCGCTTCGGTGTATGACCTGCGCAAGAAGGACGACACCTATTTCGACGCAACGACGTCGACCTATCGCCAGGTGGGTGAAAGCCGTGCCAAGGGTGTGGAGCTGGAACTCAACAGCAATCTGACGCAGAACCTCAATGTCACGGCGGCTTATACCTACACCGATGCAAAAATCACCAAGGATGCGGCGACGTCGCTGGTCAAGGGCCATCAAATGACCGGAGTGCCGCGTAATCAGGCCTCGGTCTGGGCGAAATACCGCTTCCTCGACAGTGATCTGAAAGGCTTGTATGTCGCGGGTGGTGTGCGTTCTTTCGATAGCGCATTCGCTTATACATCGCCTTCGCTGTACGGAAAGCTGGATGCCGGCGACGTCACGTTGGTAGACGCGGCGGTTGGTTATCAGATCGATACACACTGGAGTGTCGATCTGAATGCGAAAAACCTGTTCGACAAGGAATATGTGTCGGGCTGCAACGACGCAGGCCGCTGTTATTGGGGTGAGGATCGCACCCTGCTCGGTACGGTGTCTTATAACTGGTGAACAAAAAAAGGGACTGTGGATGAATTATCCACAGCCCCTTTTCATTATTTGCCGATGCAGAAGCTGGAGAAAATCCTCCCCAGCAAATCATCCGAGCTGAACGCACCGGTAATTTCCCCCAGCGAATGCTGAGCCTGGCGCAAATCCTCGGCGAGCAGTTCGCCCGCACCGGCCAACGTCAGTTGGGCGCGGCCGTGCTCCAATGCCGCGCTGGCGTGACGCAGTGCTTCCAGATGCCGGCGACGTGCGCTAAAGCTGCTTTCCGACGTCTGCTCGTAACCCATGCACGCCTTGAGATGGTCCCGCAGCAGGTCGAGGCCTTCCGCGGACTTGGCGCTGAGGCTGATGGTTACATGACCGTCGTCACTGGTTTCCAAAGCGATCGCTTCGCCCGAGAGGTCGGACTTGTTACGGATCAGCGTCACTTTTGCCGGGTCCGGTCGGGTTTCGAGGAATTCCGGCCAAAGAGCAAAGGGATCCAATGCCTCCGGTGCGGTCGCATCGACCACCAGTAAAACCCGATCCGCTTCACCAATGGCTTTCAACGCCCGTTCCACCCCGATCTTTTCCACATGATCATCGGTATCCCGCAGCCCTGCAGTATCGACCACGTGCAATGGCATGCCGTCGATGTGGATATGTTCGCGCAGGATATCCCGCGTGGTACCGGCAATCTCGGTGACGATGGCGGCTTCGCGCCCCGCCAATGCATTCAACAGGCTGGATTTGCCGGCATTGGGTCGGCCGGCGATAACGACGGTCATGCCATCGCGCAACAGCGCACCCTGCCCGGCTTCGCGAAGCACTGTGGATAACTCATTGCGCACTTTGTCGAGCATGCTCAGCACGTGGCCATCGGCAAGGAAATCGATTTCCTCTTCCGGAAAGTCGATCGCGGCTTCGACGTAGATACGCAGGCCGATCAACTGTTCGGTCAAGTTATGCACACGCTGGGAGAACGCACCCTGTAACGAACGCAAGGCATTGCGCGCAGCCTGTGCGGAACTCGCTTCGATCAAATCGGCAATCGCCTCGGCCTGGGCCAGATCGAGTTTGTCATTGAGAAAAGCACGTTCGCTGAATTCACCTGGCCGGGCGAGGCGACAACCCAGTTCCAGACAGCGCTTGAGCAACATGTCCAATACGATCGGGCCACCGTGGCCCTGCAATTCCAAAACGTCTTCGCCGGTGAACGAGTTCGGACCCGGGAAATACAGAGCCAGACCTTCATCCAGTACCTGCTGATCGTCACTGAAAAACGGCCCGTAATGGGCGTAACGCGGTTTCAGTTCGCGGCCGCTGATGGCTTTTGCCGCCACGCTGGCCAACGGCCCGGAAATACGGACGATGCCCACACCGCCGCGACCTTGAGCGGTGGCGACAGCGGCGATGGTTTCACGGGGTGTGCTCATAAAGCGGCATCCAGACAAAAGTGGCAGATAGCAAAACGCCCCACTAGGGGGCGTTTTGAGTGGTGTTATCCACAGTGCAAGTTACGCCTCGGCTTTTTTCGTCGCCGCTTCGATCTTACGCGTGATGTACCACTGTTGTGCAATCGACAGGCAGTTGTTCACAACCCAGTACAGTACCAGGCCCGCCGGGAACCACAGGAAGAAGAAGGTGAAGATGATTGGCATCATTTTCATCACTTTCGCCTGCATCGGATCCGGAGGAGTCGGGTTCAACTGCTGCTGGATGAACATGGTCGCGCCCATGATGATCGGCAGAATGAAGAACGGATCCTTGATCGACAGGTCAGTGATCCACAGCATGAACGGCGCCTGGCGCATTTCCACGCTTTCCAGCAGAACCCAGTACAGCGACAGGAACACCGGCATCTGCACGAGGATCGGCAAGCAGCCGCCCAGCGGATTGATCTTCTCTTTCTTGTATAGCTCCATCATGGCTTGCGACATTTTCTGCCGGTCATCGCCATGTTGCTCTTTCAGTGCTGCCAGTTTCGGTGCCACGGCACGCATGCGCGCCATCGATTTGTAGCTGGCCGCCGACAGAGGGAAGAAAATCCCTTTGATCAGCATGGTCAGGAAAATGATCGACCAGCCCCAGTTACCAACGATGGCATGGATGTGTTGCAGCAACCAGAAGATCGGCTGGGCAATGAACCACAGGATGCCGTAGTCGACGGTCAGTTCCAGACCTGGGGACAACTCTTTCAGTACCGCCTGACTTTTCGGACCGGCATACAGCACAGCGCTGGTTTCAACCTTGGCGCCCGGAGCAGCGGTCAAGGTAGGACCGGTGTAACCGATGATGTAGTTGCCTTTGCTGTCTTTACGGGTCTGGACGATGTTGTTTTCGCCCTTCGCCGGAATCCACGCGGTCACGAAGTAGTGCTGCAGCCAGGCCACCCAACCACCGGTTACGGTTTCCTTGAGCTGCGCCTTGTCCATGTCCTTCATCGACACTTTCTTGTACGGCTCGGAACTTGTCCACAGGGCGGCGCCCAGGTAAGTCGCGGTGCCAGTAGCAGTTGTCGACGATGGATCAGCGCTGGCGTCGCGCTTCAACTGGGCAAACATTGCGCCGTTCCAGGGCTGAGCGCTCTGGTTATCCACAATGTAGGAGACAGCCACGTCGTACAGGCCACGTTTCACGGTGAAACGCTTGATGTAGTTGACGCCATCCTTGCTGAATTTCAGGTCAACGACGAGTTGATCCTGACCGTCAGCCAGTTGGTAAACCTTCTTCTCCGACGAGTAAACCGGACGACCGGCCGGATTTGCATCCGGGCCGTTGGTGCCGATCAGACCGCTCTGCGCCAGATATACACGTTCGCCGCCGTTATCGAACAACTGGAACGGCACGTCAGGACGGTCCTGGCGACGTGGATACAGAGGCAGAGTCAGTTGTGCAACGTCGCCACCCTGTGGATCGATCGCCAGATCGAGCACATCGGTCTTGACCTGAATCAGGTCCTTGCTGGCGGCGACCGGCGTTTCGGCTGGTGCGGTGGTATCGCTGGCGGCGCGCGGAATATCGTCACTGGCGGCAGTACTGGTGCCAGTGGCGGTGTCCGGCAAACCGGATGTAGTCGTACTGGAAGCAACATTCTGAGTCGGCAGGGCAGCCTGGCCATAATCCTGGTTCCATTTAAGAACCATGACGTAGGACACGATTGCCAGGGCGACGATCAGGATCGTGCGTTTGATATCCATGATTACTCGGCCATCGAAGAAGAACGGGAGGTAGGGACAGGTGGAACCGGGTCATAACCACCGGGATTCCACGGATGACAGCGACCTAAACGACGAAAGGTCAGCCAGCCACCGCGCAGAAGGCCATGATTTTCAATGGCTTCATACGCGTAGCAGGAACAACTGGGGTAGAAGCGACAGTGGCTGGCCATTAAAGGACTAATGGCATAGCGATAAAACTGGATCGGAACGAGGGCCAGTTTACGCATCGGAACTGTCTACCCCTACAGTTTCGGTTTTGACTGCCGGAACGGGCTTGTTGCGCGCCAGACGCTTCCAGAGTTTGCCGAAATGCTGAATCAATTCGGGGTTTTCTACATCACCCAAACCTTTGCGCGCGACGATAACGATGTCCCAGCCGACCAGTGAATCCTGGTGCAGACGGAACGATTCGCGCATCAGACGTTTGAGGCGATTGCGCTCAACGGAAAGCTTTACGCTCTTTTTCCCGATAACCAGCCCGAGACGGGGGTGATCAAGATCGTTGTCGCGTGCAAGGAGCAGGAGATTTTTCCCCGGAACCTTGCCGGTAGGGGAGTCAAAGACTGCCTTGAAATGCCGGGGGGTAAGCAGACGCTTTTCCCGACTGAAGTCCTGACTCACCTCCAGTACCGGATTATCAAACTGCCAGACGCGCACGACCTTTGGCGCGACGACGCGACAGGACTGCGCGGCCGTTCTTAGTAGCCATGCGAGCACGGAAACCGTGGGTACGAGCGCGTTTGATAGTGCTTGGTTGGAAAGTACGTTTCATGTCGTGTTACCTGGTTCGTCCACAACGGGCCGGAATGGCCCCCGTTTTAAGAGACCGGGGATTCTAGAGAAAGCAAGCCTTCAGGTCAATTTCCAACCAGCGTTTCCTTATAAATAGATCTCGGCACGGTTTCAGCTCGAAAGCCTGTCCGCCAGATATAGAAATAAAGAAGGGAAGTATTTAAAGCTTTTCTGTAAAGCTTGTAAAAGCTAGACACGGCATCTTCTGTGGATAAGTGCCACCAGGCCTTGTTGCTTCTGGTGTACAGAGAATGACAACTACAGTGGAAAACCGTGTTCAGCCTGTGCTGCGCCCTCGGATAAGCTGTGTGTGGAATGCGTGGTTATCCACAGCGAGGTTATCCACCGAGTTCACCCCCCAGTTGTCCAGTGCCCTCAAGGGCGTTTATCCACAGGGCTTATTCACACGCCGTTGGTCGCTTTTAGCAGCGATAGTGCATTGATAAATGATGGCGACGGCGCTACCTGCATGTGGATAAGTGAACCGCTCGCCGCTACAATGGCCGCTTGTTTTTGCCTCACCGGCTTTCAACTTAGGGGATATCCGTGTCAGTGGAACTTTGGCAGCAGTGCGTGGAGCTTTTGCGCGAAGAGCTGCCTGCCCAACAATTCAACACCTGGATCCGTCCACTACAGGTCGAAGCCGAAGGCGACGAGTTGCGCGTCTACGCACCGAATCGTTTCGTGCTGGACTGGGTCAACGAAAAGTACCTGGGTCGCGTCATTGAGTTGCTGGATGAGCACGGCAATGGCTCGACGCCGGCGTTGTCCTTGTTAATAGGCAGCAAACGCAGCTCGGCACCCCGTGCCGCACCGAACGCGCCACTGGCGGCCGCGCAGGTTTCCCAGGCGCAGGCCAATAACGTACCTGCGAGTAACCCGGCGCCCGCACCCGCTCCGGCCAAGCGTGCCACGCAGAAAACCGCTGAAGTCAGCGAAGAGCCGTCCCGCGACAGCTTCGACCCGATGGCCGGTGCCGCTTCGCAGCAGGCCCCGGTTCGCGCCGAACAGCGCACCGTGCAGGTGGAAGGTGCGCTCAAGCACACCAGTTATCTCAACCGCACGTTCACCTTCGAGAATTTCGTCGAAGGCAAGTCGAACCAGCTCGCCCGTGCGGCGGCCTGGCAGGTGGCGGACAATCCCAAGCACGGTTACAACCCGCTGTTCCTTTATGGTGGTGTCGGTCTGGGTAAGACCCACTTGATGCATGCGGTGGGCAACCATCTATTAAAGAAGAATCCGAATGCCAAGGTCGTGTACCTGCATTCCGAGCGTTTCGTGGCCGACATGGTCAAGGCGCTGCAACTGAACGCGATCAACGAGTTCAAGCGTTTCTATCGTTCGGTGGACGCTTTGCTCATCGACGACATTCAGTTCTTTGCCCGCAAGGAGCGCTCCCAGGAAGAGTTTTTCCACACCTTCAATGCTCTGCTTGAAGGTGGCCAGCAGGTCATTCTCACCAGTGACCGCTACCCGAAAGAAATCGAAGGTCTTGAGGAACGCCTCAAATCCCGCTTCGGCTGGGGCCTGACGGTGGCCGTCGAGCCGCCGGAACTCGAAACCCGCGTGGCGATCCTGATGAAGAAGGCCGACCAGGCCAAAGTCGAGTTGCCCCATGACGCCGCGTTCTTCATTGCCCAGCGCATCCGTTCCAACGTCCGCGAACTGGAGGGCGCGCTGAAACGCGTGATCGCCCACTCGCACTTCATGGGCCGCGACATCACCATCGAGCTGATTCGCGAATCCCTGAAAGACCTGTTGGCATTGCAGGACAAACTGGTCTCTGTGGATAACATTCAGCGCACCGTCGCCGAGTATTACAAGATCAAGATTTCCGACTTGCTGTCCAAGCGGCGTTCGCGCTCGGTGGCACGTCCGCGTCAGGTGGCCATGGCGTTGTCCAAGGAGCTGACCAACCACAGCCTGCCGGAAATCGGCGATGTGTTTGGCGGCCGCGACCACACCACCGTGCTGCATGCCTGCCGCAAGATCAACGAACTTAAGGAATCCGACGCGGACATCCGCGAGGACTACAAGAACCTGCTGCGTACACTGACCACTTGATGAACACCAGCGCAGCTTATTAAGGCAAGGGACGAGACCATGCATTTCACCATTCAACGCGAAGCCCTGTTGAAACCCCTGCAACTGGTCGCAGGCGTCGTCGAGCGTCGACAGACCTTGCCGGTACTGTCCAACGTGCTGTTGGTCGTCGAAGGCCAGCAATTGTCGCTGACCGGTACCGACCTTGAGGTCGAACTGGTCGGTCGTGTGCAACTTGAAGAGCCGGCCGAAACTGGTTCCATTACCGTGCCTGCGCGCAAGTTGATGGATATCTGCAAAAGCCTGCCCAACGATGCGCTGATCGACATCAAGGTCGACGAGCAGAAGCTGGTGGTGAAGGCCGGCCGTAGCCGTTTCACCCTGTCGACCCTGCCGGCCAACGATTTCCCGACCGTCGAAGAAGGCCCGGGCTCGCTGACCTGCAGCCTGGAGCAGAGCAAACTGCGTCGACTGATCGAGCGCACTAGCTTCGCCATGGCTCAGCAGGACGTGCGTTATTACCTCAACGGCATGCTGCTGGAGGTTTCCGCGGGCGTGATCCGCGCCGTGGCCACCGATGGTCACCGTCTGGCCATGTGCTCGATGCAGGCCGATATCGGTCAGCCGGATCGTCATCAGGTGATCGTGCCGCGCAAAGGTATCCTCGAACTGGCGCGTCTGCTCACCGAGCCCGATGGCAATGTCAGCATCGTCCTCGGTCAGCACCATATCCGCGCTACCACCGGCGAGTTCACCTTCACCTCGAAACTGGTCGACGGTAAATTCCCGGATTACGAGCGCGTACTGCCGAAAGGTGGCGACAAGCTGGTACTCGGCGATCGTCAGGCATTGCGTGAAGCGTTCAGCCGTACCGCGATTCTGTCCAACGAGAAGTACCGCGGTATCCGTCTGCAACTGGCCAGCGGTCAGTTGAAAATCCAGGCCAACAACCCCGAGCAGGAAGAAGCGGAAGAAGAAGTGGGTGTTGAATACAACGGCGGTTCCCTGGAAATCGGCTTTAACGTCAGCTACCTGCTCGACGTGCTGGGCGTGATGACCACCGAGCAGGTACGCCTGATCCTGTCCGACTCCAACAGCAGTGCGCTGGTGCAAGAGTCCGACAATGACGACTCGGCTTACGTTGTCATGCCGATGCGTCTGTAATCAGCTGATCCTGAATGTCGTTAAGTCGTGTTTCGGTCACCGCGGTGCGCAATCTGCACCCGGTGACCTTCTCCCCCTCCCCCCGCATCAACATCCTTTACGGCGCCAACGGCAGCGGCAAAACCAGTGTTCTGGAAGCCATTCACCTGCTGGGGCTTGCCCGTTCGTTTCGTAGCACGCGGCTGTTGCCTGTCATTCAGTACGAACAACTCGCCTGTACCGTATTCGGTCAGGTTGAACTGGCGGAAGGTGGTCAGAGTGCCTTGGGGATTTCTCGAGACCGTCAGGGCGAGTTCCAGATTCGCATCGATGGCCAGAACGCCCGCAGCGCTGCACAACTGGCCGAGATCCTGCCACTGCAGTTGATCAACCCGGACAGTTTCCGTCTGCTGGAAGGTGCGCCGAAGATTCGCCGGCAGTTTCTCGATTGGGGCGTGTTCCACGTCGAACCGCGTTTCATGGCCACATGGCAGCGGCTTCAGAAGGCCTTGCGCCAGAGAAACTCTTGGCTGCGGCATGGTACACTTGACGCCGTTTCGCAAGCGGTTTGGGACAGGGAACTGTGCCAGGCCAGCGCTGAAATCGATGAATACCGCCGCGCTTACATCACAGCCTTGAAACCGGTCTTCGAACAGACCTTGAGCGAACTGGTTGAGCTCGAGGGTTTGACGCTCAGCTATTACCGAGGCTGGGACAAGGACCGCGATTTGAGCGCCGTACTGGCTGGATCCGTGCAACGGGACCAGCAGATGGGGCATACCCAGGCCGGCCCGCAACGCGCTGATTTGCGTCTCAGATTGGGCGCACACAATGCCGCGGACATCCTGTCCCGGGGTCAGCAGAAGCTGGTGGTCTGTGCGCTGCGGATTGCCCAAGGCCACCTGGTCAGCCAGGCCCGCCGCGGGCAGTGTATTTATCTGGTGGATGACTTGCCGTCCGAACTGGACGAGAGCCATCGTCGCGCGCTGTGCCGCTTGCTGGAAGACTTACGCTGCCAGGTGTTCATCACCTGTGTAGATCACGAATTACTGAGGGAAGGCTGGCAGACGGAAACGCCGGTCGCTTTGTTCCACGTGGAACAGGGCCGTATCACCCAGACCCACGACCATCGGGAGTGAAGGCATTGAGCGAAGAAAATACGTACGACTCAACGAGCATTAAAGTGCTGAAAGGCCTGGATGCCGTACGCAAACGTCCCGGTATGTACATTGGTGACACCGACGATGGCAGCGGTCTGCACCACATGGTGTTCGAGGTGGTCGACAACTCGATCGACGAAGCCCTCGCCGGCCATTGCGACGACATCAGCATCATCATCCACCCGGACGAGTCCATCACCGTTAAAGACAACGGTCGTGGCATTCCGGTAGATGTGCATAAAGAGGAAGGCGTCTCCGCCGCCGAGGTCATCATGACCGTCCTCCACGCTGGCGGTAAGTTCGACGACAACTCCTACAAGGTATCCGGCGGTCTGCACGGTGTAGGTGTGTCGGTAGTGAACGCGCTGTCCGAAGAGCTGGTTCTGACCGTTCGCCGTAGCGGCAAGATCTGGGAACAGACCTACGTCCACGGCGTACCTCAGGCGCCAATGGCCATCGTTGGCGACAGCGAGACCACCGGTACGCAGATTCACTTCAAGGCTTCCAGCGAAACCTTCAAGAACATTCACTTCAGCTGGGACATCCTCGCCAAGCGCATTCGTGAACTGTCCTTCCTCAACTCCGGTGTCGGCATCGTCCTCAAGGATGAGCGCAGCGGCAAGGAAGAGCTGTTCAAGTACGAAGGCGGCCTGCGTGCATTCGTTGAATATCTGAACACCAACAAGACTGCGGTCAATCAGGTGTTCCACTTCAATATCCAGCGTGAAGACGGCATCGGCGTGGAAATCGCCCTGCAGTGGAACGACAGCTTCAATGAGAACCTGTTGTGCTTCACCAACAACATTCCGCAGCGCGACGGCGGTACTCACCTGGTGGGCTTCCGTTCGGCCCTGACCCGTAACCTGAACAACTACATCGAGCAGGAAGGTCTGGCGAAGAAGCACAAAGTCGCCACAACCGGTGACGATGCCCGTGAAGGCCTGACCGCAATCATCTCGGTGAAAGTGCCGGATCCGAAGTTCAGCTCGCAGACCAAAGACAAGCTGGTGTCTTCCGAAGTGAAAACTGCGGTTGAGCAGGAGATGGGCAAATACTTCTCCGACTTCCTCCTGGAAAACCCCAACGAAGCCAAGCTGGTGGTCGGCAAGATGATCGATGCCGCCCGTGCCCGTGAAGCCGCGCGCAAGGCGCGTGAGATGACCCGCCGCAAAGGCGCGCTGGACATCGCCGGCCTGCCGGGCAAGCTCGCCGACTGCCAGGAAAAAGACCCGGCGCTGTCCGAACTGTACCTCGTGGAAGGTGACTCCGCGGGCGGCTCTGCCAAGCAGGGACGTAACCGCAAGACCCAGGCGATCCTGCCGTTGAAGGGCAAGATCCTCAACGTCGAGAAGGCCCGTTTCGACAAGATGATCTCGTCCCAGGAAGTGGGCACGCTGATCACCGCGCTGGGCTGCGGCATCGGCCGCGAAGAGTACAACATCGACAAGCTGCGCTATCACAACATCATCATCATGACCGATGCTGACGTCGACGGTTCGCACATCCGTACCCTGCTGCTGACCTTCTTCTTCCGTCAGTTGCCGGAGCTGATCGAGCGCGGCTACATCTACATCGCCCAGCCGCCGCTGTACAAGGTCAAGAAAGGCAAGCAAGAGCAATACATCAAAGACGACGACGCCATGGAAGAGTACATGACTCAGTCGGCCCTGGAAGATGCAAGCCTGCACCTGAACGAAGAAGCCCCGGGCATTTCCGGTGAAGCGCTGGAGCGTCTGGTGAATGACTTCCGCATGGTCATGAAGACCCTCAAGCGTCTGTCGCGCCTGTACCCACAGGAGCTGACCGAGCACTTCATCTACCTGCCAGCCGTCAGCCTGGAAACACTAGGCGACCACGCAGCGATGCAAGAGTGGCTGGCCCAGTACGAAGTTCGCCTGCGTACCAACGAGAAGTCCGGCCTGGTCTACAAGGCCAGCCTGCGCGAAGACCGTGAACGTGGCGTCTGGCTGCCAGAGGTCGAGCTGATCTCCCACGGCCTGTCGAACTACGTCACCTTCAACCGCGACTTCTTCGGCAGCAACGACTACAAAACCGTGGTCACCCTGGGCGCGCAACTCAGCACCCTGCTCGACGAAGGTGCGTACATCCAGCGTGGAGAACGCAAGAAAGCCGTTACCGAGTTCAAGGAAGCGCTCGACTGGCTGATGGCCGAAAGTACCAAGCGCCACACTATCCAGCGCTATAAAGGTCTGGGCGAAATGAACCCGGATCAACTGTGGGAAACCACCATGGACCCAAGCGTGCGCCGCATGCTGAAAGTCACCATCGAAGACGCCATCGGCGCAGATCAGATCTTCAACACCCTGATGGGTGATGCGGTCGAACCTCGCCGGGACTTCATCGAAAGCAACGCGTTGGCGGTATCCAACCTGGACTTCTGATCCTGGTTGCTGCCCGCTCAGAAAAACCCCGGCCAGTGCGCCGGGGTTTTTTATGTCTGAAGGAACGAGCTCAGCGATACCAGCGGCTGAGCGCCCCCGGCTCTCCGCGCAGCTCGCTCTGCACCGTGGTCAACATGTCGCTCATGCGCTGCACAAACGTATGGTTTTGCGCCAATGTCACCCGCCCCTGCCGGGCAATCGTCCTGCGCTCATCATCGTGCTCGAGGTAATAAGCGCAGATCTCCAGCAAGTCCTGAGTGTCCCGGTAGATCACCAGATCTTTGCCATCGGTGAACAGCCTGTGCAGATCCTCCTTGTCGTTGGTGACAAGAAAGCCGCCACAGCTGAGCACATCGAAGACGCGCATCGGCAGGCCGGATTCGACGAACGAACGGATGATGTTGAGGTTGATTTTCGAGCGCTGGAAAATCCTTGGCATCTCAGTGAAGTGCTCGGCATGTTGGACATAGCTGCTTACCTGGGACTGCCATTCATCATTGCCATACACGGCAACCCTGAAACGTTTTTCAAGCCGCTGGATGACCTCGATGCGTTCCTGCCACGAGTGCTCTCTACCCAGCAGGTAAGCGAGTTTTTCCGCCACCGACAAATAGCGATCGCCCGCCAGCGGGTAGTTGGACTCCAGCTTGATGGTGCTGATGAACTCATCAGCCAGTTGCGCCGACAGGTTCAAGAAACCGTCGGGCTGATCCAGCGAGTCGATCAGTCGCTTGCAACGCTCACGGGTCTGCGACGACAGATGCGGCAATATCGAGGTGCGAAATTCAGTGCGGGTCAGGTTCGCAACGAAGCTGATGTCATGTTCCGCCAGTGAATGCTGCTCGTGAACATCGATCTGGCTGATGCGCTCCAGGTTCGCCGCGACCGGCAGATGGTAAACCTGACGAACCCCGCTCTGCCTCAGCCGCCGGGCCACTGCCGCGTCGTAGATAAAGGTAAAGCTGTGCGAATGATTGATGGCCTTGTCGTAGATCGGGTAACACGGGGTATCGATCACCCAAGCCAGGTAAGGGATTTTCAGCAGCTCGCAGACTTCACTGATGTACTGATTGAAGTTGATGGTGAGCACATAGTCGGGTCGCGTGCTCATCAGGCCCATGACGTTGTCTTCGTTCAGCGCCAGCGTTGTCACGCGCAGACCCAGGGCCTGCAATGCCTCGGCACAGTCAGCCGAGATGACGGTGGCCTCGAACACCACAATAGAGGCGGCGGTTTTTGATTGTTCGGAATACGCAGTCAATTCCCTCAGACCTTTTTCATCTTTGATAATTTTCCGGCCGTCGTGGCTCACTCATTCCCGGTCGCCACACTCTCCAACCGATACCCATATCCATAAATCGTCAGCAGTTGCCAACCCCGATCCGCGGTCAGCCCGAGCTTGTTGCGCAGCCGGTAGATGTGCGTATCCAGCGGTCGCGAGGAAGTGGTCTCTTCGTTTGGCCAGAAGCGCTCATACAGATAATCCCGCGACAACGGCCGACCCAGATTACTGAACAGACACCGCGCCAGGCGATACTCGCGTTCAGTCATGAGAATCGGTTTGCCTTCACGGGTGACGGTCAGTTCGGCGTCGTCGAAAGTCAGATCGTGAAAGGTCTGCACTTCACCCGCCGCGCTGCGCGGTTGGCTATGTCGACGCAATACCGCCGCCACCCTCGCCTTCAACTCGTTGGGGCGAAACGGCTTGCTGACATAATCATCGGCGCCGGCATTCAAGGCTTGAACGATATCGCTCTCGCCATCGCGGCTGGTCAGCATGATCGCTGCCGGTGGCGCATCCATGTGTTCGCGAGTCCAGCGCAGCAGCGCCAGACCTGTCAGGTCGGGAAGTTGCCAGTCGAGGATCAGCAGGTCGAAAGTCTCCCGACGCAGCTGGCGCAACAAGTCTTCGCCGCGCTCGAAGCTGTGCAGTGACCATGGCTGTTCTCCGGCCTCGGCCATTTGCTCCAGGGTTTGCTCGACCCGGCGCAGCTCGGCGGGTTCGTCGTCCAGAATGGCAACGCGCATCGGCGGTGTTCCTTGTCGCTGGGGCTGGGATGTCGACAATAACCACTCTACAGCCACGATGAAAGAAGCGGCCCGTTGGCGTTCGACGTCCGCTATGATTCTTCGGGTCCACGCCTCAGACCTGAGACCTATGAAACCCACCACACGGCCTTGCCGTTCGCGCCATGCGTAAACCTCAACGCCGACATGAAAGTCGTGAGCCAAGCCAGGTGCAGCGTCTATTCCGGCGACTGGTGCGCGAGTGGTTGTGGATAAGTCTAGTGCTATTGCCGCTGACTGCTCTGTTGTCTTATCGCGCCCAGGACAATCTGCACAATCCCTCTCCTGCCTCTGGCGCGCTGCTGTCGGTGGCGATGGTCGCGGGTGTGCTGGGATTATTGCTGTGGCGGCCGCGTTGGGCGCTGTGGGTAACCTTGACTGGTATGGCGTGTACGCTGATCAGCAGCGCCATACTCGCTGAGATTCGCTACTGGTGGTCGCCCACGTCTGCCGCGCTGGGCATGTTGTTCGGTTACCTGATCTGGAACTGGCGGCGCCTGAGTGTGGTGCTCACCTACTTCGGCTGGGAGCTGGCGCGTCTGGACAGCGAACCGAAGGTCTTCCCGGAGCGACGCCGAACCCGCTTCACCGGCGCTGACCGTTTGCAGGGACAGATCATGGCGCTCGAACAAGCCATGAGCCGCACCCGCGATACCCGGCGCTTCATTGCCGATGGCCTGGAGTATTTGCCTGTGGCGACGCTGATCAGCGACCCGCAGGGCAAGATCCTGCTAGGCAATCGTAAAGCACGTGAGTTGTTCGACGATCCGTTGGTGGGCGATGACGTACTCGATCAACTGGCACGACTCGGCTATCCGGAATTATCCACAGCGCCGCGACCAGCGCTGGCAACGCTGGCGCTGCTGGAATTTCGTGATCAAAAGGAACGCAGTCTGCGCCTGGAGAGAGCCGCGCTGCTGCCGGTCGACGGCGATACGCCGATCGGTTGGCTGCTCAGCCTGACTGACTTGAGCGCTGAACGCGCGGCGGAGGAACAGCGCGGCGTGCTGCTGCGTTTTCTCTCCCACGACCTGCGCGCGCCCCATTCGGCGATCCTCGCTCTGCTCGATGTGCATCGTCACCAAGCGGGGGCTGACGCACCGTTGTTCGAGCAGATCGAACGCCAGGTTCGCCGCGCGCTGGATCTGACCGATGGTTTTGTCCTGTTGGCGCGAGCCGAGTCCGAGACCTACCAGTTTCGCCCGACGTTATTCGCGATGCTGGTCTTGGACGTGCTGGATCAGGCCTTACCCATCGCCCAGCAGAAACGTATCGAACTGCTGAATCAAGTCGACGAGGAATGTCAGGAGCGGCTGATTCTCGCCGATCAGGGGTTGCTGACGCGCGCCCTGTTCAATCTGCTGGAGAACGCGATCAAGTACAGTCCGGCAGACACAACTGTGCAACTGAAGGTGACTTGTCACGGGCCATGGCTGCGCTGCGAATTGACCGACCAGGGCAAGGGCATCGCTGCCGATGAATTGCCTGACCTGTTCAGCCAGTATCGGCGCTTCTCCTCGGCCCAAGGCATCGACGGCGTGGGCCTGGGCCTGTCGATGGTCAAGGCGGTGATCGATCATCATGGCGGCACAATCGAGTGTCACAGCATGGTCGATGCGGGAACCACCTTCTGCATCGAGTTGCCGCTGATTGCGGAATGAAGGGGCACAAAAAAACCGGCTATAACGGCCGGTTTTTTTACATCCGAATAAAACTTATGCACGGATTTCGTTCAACTTATCGATTTTGAAATATGTATAAAAATCAGTAAGTTATAGAACGATTACGGTCATTTCAGGCGAAAGCGTACACAGGTTATCCACAAAATTCAGACAGCCAGTCGATCACTTGCGGCCGGCGCCTGTGGCGCCGGTGGCAGCGAGCCCATCTCGCGTTGGGTTTTCTCGTTCCACGCTTGCACTCGGTCATTCAGATCAGCGATGGCCCGCGGCCCACTACCTTCGGCATACATCGGTTCGCCAATGACCACGGTGATCACTCCGGACTGTTTGCCCCAGCCGATTTTCGGCCAGAATTTGCCGGCATTGTGTGCAATCGGCAGAACCGGAAGCGCCGCATTCACTGCCAATGCGCTGCCACTGCGGGAGAATTTTCCGACGGTGCCGTAGGGCACTCGTGTGCCTTCAGGGAAGATCAGCACCCAGACGTTGTCCTTG
Source organism: Pseudomonas sp. RIT-PI-o (assembly GCF_001297215.1). Classification (NCBI taxonomy): domain Bacteria; kingdom Pseudomonadati; phylum Pseudomonadota; class Gammaproteobacteria; order Pseudomonadales; family Pseudomonadaceae; genus Pseudomonas; species Pseudomonas sp. RIT-PI-o. The sequence continues at coordinate 190,287 of NZ_LHPA01000044.1, forward strand.
AGCAGCTCGTCGCCTTTGGCCGCGACTTGTTTGAGCGCGGCTTTGGGGTTGTCGCGGTCGATGGCGATCGGGCGCAGCATGGCCATGGCCCAGCCGAAGAACGGTACGTAAAGCAGTTCGCGCTTGAGCACCTGGCTCAAGGGCGAGAAATAAGCGGAGAGAAAAAACGTCTCCCAAGTGCTCTGGTGGTTCGACTGAATCACACAGGGCCGGTCCGGCACGTTTTCCGCACCTTTGATTTCGTAGCGGATACCGAGGAACACCTTGGTCAGCCACAGGGCGCAACGGCACCAGTACACGTTGATAAAACGATAGCGCGCCTTGAAAGACAGAAAGGGCGCAATGAAAAAGCTCAGGCTGCACCACAGCAACGCTGTTGTGCCCAGCAGCAGATAGAAAAGAAAGATTCTGAAGGCCCGCAGTATCGACATGGCGACGGTTACCGTTACGGGGCAATGCCCGACTGTTCAAGCGCACTCCCGAGCAATCCCTGGCCAGGAAATTCAGAAGTACTCTAGTTGTGGATAAGTTCTGCGGCAATCGCCGCCAGATCGTCAAAAATCAGAGTGCCAACCGGCAGGGTCTTGCCCTGAGTCTTCTCGCCTTTTCCGGTCTTCACCAAAACTGGCTGTGAATCGACGGCTTTGGCGGCCTCCAGGTCACCAAGGCTGTCGCCGACGAACCAGACATTGGCCAGCTCGACGTTGTAATGCGCGGCGATGGTTTTCAGCATCCCCGGTTTCGGCTTGCGGCAATCGCAACCTTCATCCGGGCCATGCGGGCAATAAACGATCAAGCCGACTTCACCGCCCTGCTCCGCCACCAGCTCGCGCAGGCGCGCGTGCATTGCGTCGAGGGTGGCGAGGTCGTAATAGCCGCGAGCAATGCCCGACTGGTTGGTGGCCACCGCCACCGTCCAGCCGGCCTTGCTCAACTGCGCGATCGCTGCGATCGAGCCGGGCAGCGGAATCCACTCCTCCACCGACTTGATGTAGGCATCGGAGTCGTAATTGATCACGCCGTCACGATCGAGAATCAGCAGTTTCAACAGCAGTCCCTCAACCCAGCAGCGAAATGTCGGCAACGCCGAGGAACAGGCCACGCAGGCGCGCCAGCAGCGCGTAACGGTTGGCCCGCACATTGGCATCGTCGGCATTGACCATCACCGCGTCGAAGAACGCGTCGACCGGCTCGCGCAGTGCCGCCAGGCGCGCCAGCGATTCGTTGTACTGACGCGCCGCGGCCATCGGCTGCACCGCCTGATCCGCTTGCTGGATCGCCGAATACAGCGAGAACTCGTTGGCATTGTCGAAGTACTTGGCTTCGACCACGGTCGGTACCGAGCCTTCGACTTTGCTCAACAGGTTCGACACACGCTTGTTCACCGCTGCCAGCGCTGCCGCTTCCGGCAGTTTGCGGAAGGCCTGCACCGCTTGTACACGCTGGTCGAAGTCCAGCGCCGAACCCGGCTTCAGTGCACGTACCGACAGGTAAGTGGCGACGTCGACGCCTTCGTCTTCATAGCGCGCGCGCAGACGGTCGAAGATGAACTCCAGCACCGCCTCGTTGAGGCCGGCCGCCTTGACCTTGCCGCCGAACGCATTCACCGCGAAGGCGACGGCGTCGTTCAGGTCGAGATCGAGTTTCTTTTCGATCAGGATACGCAGCACACCCAGTGCCGCGCGGCGCAGGGCATACGGGTCTTTGCTGCCGGTTGGCAGCATGCCGATACCGAAGATACCGACCAGGGTGTCGAGCTTGTCGGCGATGGCGACGGCTGCACCGGTCAGGGTCGCCGGCAATTCCGCGCCGGCACCGCGTGGCATGTACTGCTCGTTCAATGCCAGCGCGACGTCCTGCGGCTCGCCGTCATTGAGGGCGTAGTAGTAACCGGCGACACCTTGCATCTCCGGGAACTCGCCGACCATTTCGGTGGCCAGGTCGCACTTCGACAGCAGGCCCGCGCGGGCAGCCCACGAAGCGTTGCCGCCAATGCGTGCGGCGATGTACGCGGCCAGTTTCGATACGCGCTCGGCCTTGTCGTAGACGCTGCCGAGTTTTTCCTGGAACACCACGTTCTGCAGGCGCAGGTTGAACGCTTCGAGCTTCTGCTTCTTGTCCTGCTTGAAGAAGAATTCGGCGTCGGTCAGACGTGGGCGCACGACTTTCTCGTTACCGGCGATGATCTGCTGCGGATCTTTGCTTTCGATGTTGGCTACAGTGATGAAACGTGGCAGCAACTTGCCGTCGGCATCCAGCAGGCAGAAGTACTTCTGGTTGTCCTGCATGGTGGTGATCAGCGCTTCCTGCGGCACGTCGAGGAAACGTTCTTCGAACGAGCACACCAGCGGCACCGGCCATTCGACCAGTGCGGTCACTTCGTCGAGCAGCGTCGGCGGCACGATTGCCGTGCCTTCCTGGCGCGTGGCCAGTTCTTCGGTACGCTTGCTGATGATTTCGCGACGCTCGTTGGCGTCGGCCAACACATACGCGGCACGCAGGTCGGCGAGGTAGCTCGACGGCGAACCGATGCGCACGGCTTCCGGATGATGGAAACGGTGACCACGGGAATCGCGGCCAGCCTTCTGCGCGAGGATCGTGCAGTCGATGACCTGGTCACCGAGCAGCATCACCAGCCACTGGGTCGGACGCACGAACTCTTCCTTGCGCGCACCCCAACGCATGCGTTTCGGGATCGGCAGGTCGTTCAACGAATCTTCGACGATGGTTGGCAGCAGGCTCGCGGTCGGCTTGCCGGCGATGTTCTGGCTGTAGCGCAGTTTCGGGCCGCTCTGGTCGATTTCGCTCAAGTCGACGCCGCACTTCTTGGCGAAGCCGAGGGCGGCCTGAGTCGGATTGCCGTCAGCGTCGAACGCGGCCTGACGTGGCGGGCCGTCGAGGTTGATGCTGCGATCCGGCTGCTGAGTGGCCAGCGCAGTGATCAGCACGGCCAGGCGACGCGGCGCGGCATAAACGGTCTTGCTTTCGTAGCTCAGGCCGGCGGCTTGCAGGCCCTTGTCGATACCGGCGAGGAACGCTTCAGCCAACGTGTTGAGGGCTTTGGGTGGCAGTTCTTCGGTGCCCAGTTCAACCAGAAAATCTTGCGCACTCATTGTGCAGCCTCCAGCTTGGCCAGTACTTCGTCACGCAGGTCCGGGGTCGCCATCGGGAAGCCCAGCTTGGCGCGTGCCAGCAGGTAGGCTTGCGCAACGGAACGCGCCAGGGTGCGCACGCGCAGAATGTATTGCTGACGCGCAGTCACCGAGATCGCCCGGCGCGCATCCAGCAGGTTGAAGGTATGCGAAGCCTTCAGCACCATTTCGTAGCTTGGCAACGGCAGCGGCTGGTCGAGTTCGATCAGGCGCTTGGCTTCGCTTTCATAGAAGTCGAACAGTTCGAACAGTTTGTCGACGTTGGCGTGTTCGAAGTTGTAGGTGGACTGCTCCACTTCGTTCTGGTGGAACACGTCGCCGTAGGTGACTTTGCCGAACGGGCCGTCAGCCCAGACCAGGTCGTAGACCGAATCGACGCCTTGCAGGTACATGGCCAGGCGCTCGAGACCGTAGGTGATCTCGCCGGTCACCGGGTAGCACTCGATGCCCCCCGCTTGCTGGAAGTAGGTGAACTGGGTGACCTCCATGCCGTTGAGCCAGACTTCCCAGCCCAGACCCCAGGCGCCGAGGGTCGGCGATTCCCAGTTGTCTTCGACGAAACGGATGTCGTGGACCAGCGGATCGAGGCCGACATGCTTGAGCGAGCCCAGATACAGTTCCTGGAAGTTGTCCGGGTTCGGCTTGAGCACCACCTGAAACTGGTAGTAGTGCTGCAGACGGTTCGGGTTTTCGCCGTAACGGCCGTCAGTCGGACGGCGGCTTGGCTGTACGTAAGCGGCGTTCCAGGTTTCCGGGCCGATGGCGCGCAGGAAGGTCGCGGTGTGGAAAGTGCCGGCGCCTACTTCCATATCGTAGGGCTGAAGTACCACACAACCTTGCTCGGCCCAGTATTGCTGGAGCGCGAGGATCAAGTCTTGGAAGGTACGCACGGCTGGCGTAGGCTGGCTCACGAAATTCACCTGTTTCTTGGGCTGCGATTTAAAGAGCGGGAGTATACCCGATTCGTTGCTGCGCACGCCCCCTGGAGCCTTATGCCACGCTGCTTTTGGTGTACCGAAGATCCGCTGTACATGGCTTATCACGATCAGGAGTGGGGCACGCCGCTACGCGATGCGCAGGGTTTGTTCGAGTTGCTTTTGCTCGAAGGGTTCCAGGCCGGGCTGTCGTGGATCACCGTGCTGCGCAAGCGCGAGCGTTATCGTCAGGTGCTCTTCGGCTTCGATGTGCAGCGCGTGGCGCAGATGAGCGACGCCGAGATCGATGAACTGATGCTCGACCCTGGCATCATCCGCAACCGCCTGAAACTCAACGCTGCCCGGCGCAATGCGCAAGCCTGGCTGGCGCTGGAGGATCCGGTGGCGTTCCTCTGGTCGTTCGTTGGCGACCGACCGATCATCAATCATTTCAAGGATCGCAGCGAAGTCCCGGCGATCACCCCCCAAGCGCTGGCGATGAGCAAAGCGCTGAAAAAGGCCGGCTTCACCTTCGTCGGCCCGACCATTTGCTACGCGCTGATGCAGGCCTCGGGCATGGTCATGGACCACACCCAGGATTGCGACCGCTACGCGCAGCTTGCCAACGGCGGTTAGAATGCCCGCCTCGCGCATCGCACATAATCAGGAGTGACCTGTGGAAAAGTTTAAAGGCGCCTTGCTGGTAGGCGCTCTGCGGCTGTTTGCCCTGCTGCCATGGCGAGCCGTGCAAGCCGTGGGCTCGGCGATCGGCTGGATCATGTGGAAAACCCCCAACCGCTCCCGCGACGTGGTGCGGATCAACCTTGCCAAGTGTTTTCCACAGATGGATGCGGCCGAGCGCGAGCGTCTGGTCGGTCAGAGTCTGAAGGACATCGGCAAGTCGCTGACAGAAAGCGCCTGCGCATGGATCTGGCCGGCGCAGCGTTCGATTGATCTGGTCCGCGAAGTCGAAGGCCTCGATGTGCTCAAGGATGCGCTGGCTTCGGGCAAAGGCGTGGTCGGCATCACCAGCCACCTGGGCAACTGGGAAGTGCTCAACCATTTCTATTGCAGCCAGTGCAAACCGATCATTTTCTACCGTCCGCCGAAGCTCAAGGCTGTGGATGAATTGCTGCGCAAACAGCGCGTGCAATTGGGCAACAAGGTCGCTGCTTCCACCAAGGAAGGCATCCTCAGTGTGATCAAGGAAGTGCGCAAGGGTGGTGCAGTTGGCATTCCCGCCGACCCGGAACCGGCCGAGTCCGCCGGGATTTTCGTGCCGTTCTTCGCCACTCAGGCACTGACCAGCAAATTCGTGCCGAACATGCTCGCCGGCGGCAAAGCGGTCGGAGTGTTCCTGCACGCCCTGCGCCTGCCTGACGGCTCAGGCTACAAAGTGATCCTCGAAGCCGCGCCAGAAGCGATGTACAGCACCGATACCGCAGAGTCCTGCGCAGCCATGAGCAAAGTGGTCGAGCGTTACGTCGCGGCGTATCCGAGCCAGTACATGTGGAGCATGAAACGCTTCAAGAAGCGTCCACCGGGCGAGGCACGCTGGTACTGAGTGGACTCGATCTGGTGACGGTCAATGCAGACGCATTGCGCTGTCCGTAGCTCAAGGCGCCTGTCGCTCAAGCTTCTTGAGAAATACCGTCATCTCCTTCTCGGCCTGCTTGTCGCCATGGGCGCGGGCCGCTTCCAGGCCTTGCTCCCAGGCCTGACGCGCAGCGGCGTGATCGCCCAGCGCCAGCTGCGCCTTGCCCAGCAGTTTCCACGCTGCCGAGTATTTCGGATCGAAAGCGACACAACGCTGAAAATGCTCGGCAGCCCTGGCGTTTTCACCCAGGTCCAGATAACCCTTGCCCAGGCCGAAGCGCAGCAGAGCGTTATCCACACCCTTGGCGAGCATTTTTTCCAGGGATTCGAGCATTGGTGGATTCCTTTCTTTTGTTCGTCAGAGAACCTGCGAGTCTTTCATACCGCTTTCGCGAGCAGGCTCGCTCCCACATTGGAATGCATTCCCCCTGTGGGAGCGAGCCTGCTCGCGAAGGGGCCATCACGGGCAGCGTTGTCTTCAGGTCAGAAAAAGCTCAGACCCACATGAAACAGCTTCTCCACATCGCGAATATGTTTTTTATCCACAAGAAACAGAATCACATGGTCGCCCGCTTCGATCACCGTGTGGTCGTGGGCGATGATCACTTTCTCGTTGCGGATCACCGCGCCGATGGTGGTGCCCGGCGGCAGGCCGATCTTTTCGATTGGCTTGCCGATCACCTTGCTGGATTTCGCATCACCGTGGGCAATCGCTTCGATCGCTTCCGCCGCGCCCCGTCGCAGTGAGTGCACGCTGACGATATCGCCGCGGCGCACGTGGGCGAGCAAGGTGCCGATGGTCGCCAGTTGCGGGCTGATGGCGATGTCGATGTCGCCGCCCTGGATCAGGTCGACATAAGCCGGGTTGTTGATGATCGTCATGACCTTCTTCGCCCCCAGCCGTTTGGCCAGTAGCGAGGACATGATGTTGGCTTCATCGTCATTGGTCAGGGCGAGGAAGATATCGGCGTCGGCGATGTTCTCCTCCAGCAGCAGATCGCGGTCCGAGGCACTGCCCTGCAAGACCACGGTGCTGTCGAGGGTGTCGGAGAGGTAGCGGCAGCGCGCCGGGCTCATCTCGATGATCTTCACCTGATAGCGGCTTTCGATGGCCTCGGCCAGGCGCTCGCCGATCTGCCCGCCACCGGCGATGACGATGCGTTTGTAGGTCTCGTCGAGACGGCGCATTTCGCTCATCACCGCGCGAATGTCTTCGCGGGCGGCGATGAAGAACACTTCGTCATCGGCTTCGATCACCGTGTCGCCCTGAGGCAGGATCGGCCGGTCACGGCGGAAGATCGCCGCCACGCGGGTTTCGACGTTCGGCATGTGCTCGCGCAACTGGCGCAGTTGCTGACCCACCAGCGGCCCGCCGTAATAGGCGCGCACCGCCACCAGTTGCGCCGCGCCTTCGGCGAAGTCGATCACCTGCAAGGCGCCGGGATGCTGGATCAGGCGCTTGATGTAATTGGTCACCACTTGCTCGGGGCTGATCAGCACGTCGACCGGGATCGCTTCGTTCTGGAACAGCTGTTCCTCGCGGTTGAGGTACGACGCTTCGCGCACCCGGGCGATCTTGGTCGGCGTGTGGAACAGCGTGTGCGCGACCTGGCAGGCGACCATGTTGGTCTCGTCGCTGTTGGTCACGGCGACCAGCATGTCGGCGTCGTCGGCACCGGCCTGACGCAGCACCGACGGCAGCGAGCCCCGGCCCTGCACGGTGCGGATGTCGAGGCGGTCGCCGAGGTCGCGCAGGCGCTCGCCGTCGGTGTCGACCACGGTGATGTCGTTGGCCTCGCTGGCCAGATGTTCGGCCAGCGAACCGCCGACCTGTCCCGCACCGAGGATGATGATTTTCATCCAGTCACTCCATGAATCCGTTTAGCCGCGCGCGGCAGCGATCTTGATCAGCTTGGCGTAGTAGAAACCGTCATGCCCGCCCTGCTGGGCCAGCAATTGGCGACCATGGGGCTGCTTGATCCCGGCGCTGGTGGCCAGATCCAGTTCGCGGGCGCCGGGCGTGCGCTCGAGGAACGCGGCAATCACTTCGGTATTCTCGGTCGGCAGTGTCGAGCAGGTGGCGTAGAGCAGGATGCCGCCGACCTCGAGGGTTTTCCACATCGCGTCGAGCAGTTCGCCTTGCAATTGCGCGAGGGCGACGATGTCGTCGGGCTGGCGGGTCAGCTTGATGTCCGGATGGCGGCGGATCACCCCCGTGGCCGAGCACGGTGCATCGAGGAGGATGCGCTGGAACGGTTTGCCGTCCCACCACTTATCGATATCGCGACCGTCGGCAGCGATCAGTTCAGCGTTGAGGCCAAGGCGTTCGAGGTTTTCCTTAACGCGCACCAGCCGTTTGGCTTCCAGATCCACGGCCACCACGCCGGCCAGCGCCGGTTCGGCTTCGAGGATATGGCAGGTCTTGCCGCCCGGGGCGCAGCAGGCGTCGAGCACCCGTTGGCCGGGCGCCAGATCGAGCAGATCGGCGGCCAGTTGCGCGGCTTCATCCTGCACGCTGATCCAGCCTTCGGCGAAACCCGGGAGGCTGCGTACATCGGCGGCGGCTTCGAGGACGATGCCGTCGCGGCTGTACACGCAAGGTGTCGCGGCGATCCCGGCTTCCCCCAGCAGCGCGAGATAAGCGTCGCGATTGTGATGGCGGCGGTTGACCCGCAGGATCATCGGCGGATGCGCGTTGTTCGCTGCACAGATCGCTTCCCATTGTTCCGGCCAGAAGGCTTTCAGGGATTTTTGCAGCCAGCGCGGGTGAGCGGTGCGCACTACGGGGTCGCGTTCGAGTTCGGCGAAAATCGTCTCGCTTTCGCGCTGGGCATTTCGCAGCACGGCGTTGAGCAGACCTTTGGCCCAAGGCTTTTTCAGCTTGTCGGCGCAACCGACGGTTTCGCCGATGGCGGCGTGGGCCGGTACACGGGTGTAGAGCAATTGATACAGACCAACCAGCAGCAGCGCCTCGACATCGGCGTCGGCGGCTTTGAATGGTTTCTGCAGCAGTTTTTCCGCCAGCGCTGAAAGACGCGGCTGCCAGCGTGCGGTGCCGAAGGCCAGATCCTGGGTGAAACCGCGATCGCGATCCTCGACCTTGTCCAGTTGCGTCGGCAGTGAGCTGTTCAGCGAAGCCTTGCCGCTGAGTACGGCAGCGAGGGCCTTGGCGGCGGCCAGACGCGGGTTCATTGCGCGTCCACCGCTGCGCCGAGCACGCTGCCGACGGCGAACTTCTCGCGGCGGCTGTTGAACAGATCGCTGAAGTTCAGGGCTTTGCCGCCGGGCAGTTGCAGGCGGGGCAGGCATAGCGCTTGGGCACCGCAGGCGACGATCAGGCCGTCCTTGCTGGCGCTGAGGATTTCGCCCGGAGCGCCAGTGCCTTCGGCCACTGTCGCGGCCAGCACTTTCAACGCTTCGCCATTGAGCGTGCTGTGGGTGATCGGCCACGGGTTGAAGGCGCGTACCAGACGTTCAAGCTCAAGCGCCGGACGGCTCCAGTCGATGCGCGCTTCGTCTTTGTTCAGTTTGTGCGCGTAGGTGGCGAGCTCATCGTTTTGCACCTCGCCTTCAAGCGTGCCGGCAGCCAGACCGGCAATCGCCTGGACCACGGCGGGCGGACCCATCTCGGCGAGGCGATCATGCAGACTGCCGCCGGTATCTTCGGCGCTGATCGGAGTGACGACCTTGAGCAGCATCGGCCCGGTATCGAGGCCGGCCTCCATGCGCATCACGGTTACGCCGCTTTCGGCATCGCCGTGTTCGACGGCGCGCTGGATCGGCGCCGCACCGCGCCAGCGCGGCAGCAGCGACGCATGGCTGTTGATGCAGCCCAGGCGCGGAATATCCAGCACCGCCTGCGGCAGGATCAGACCGTAGGCGACCACCACCATCAAGTCCGGCTTGAGCGCGGCCAGTTCTGCCTGGGCGTCGGCATTGCGCAAGGTTGGCGGCTGCAACACCTGGATATTATTTTCCAGCGCGAGTTGTTTGACCGGGCTCGGCATGAGTTTTTGCCCACGGCCGGCCGGGCGATCCGGCTGGGTGTAGACCGCGACGATCTCGTACGGGCTGCTCAGCAGGGCCTTGAGGTGTTCGGCGGCAAATTCCGGGGTACCGGCAAAAACAATGCGCAGTGGCTCAGTCATGAAAGGCGTCTCATAAAAAGAAAAAGGCTTGCCGCAGCAAGCCTTTGAAGAGGGGCATCAAGCGTTCTGGCGGTGCAGCTTTTCCAGCTTCTTCTTGATCCGGTCGCGTTTGAGCGTGGACAGGTAATCGACGAACAATTTGCCGTTGAGGTGGTCGCATTCGTGCTGGATGCACACCGCGAGCAGACCTTCGGCGATCAGCTCATAGGGCTTGCCGTCGCGGTCCAGCGCCTTGATTTTGACCTTCTGCGGGCGGTCGACGTTTTCGTAGAAGCCCGGTACCGAGAGGCAGCCTTCCTGGTACTGGTCCATGTCGTCGGTCAGCGGTTCGAACTCGGGGTTGATGAACACCCGTGGCTCGGTTCGGTCTTCGGACAGGTCCATCACGACGATACGTTTGTGCACGTTGACCTGGGTCGCGGCGAGGCCGATGCCCGGCGCTTCATACATTGTTTCAAACATGTCGTCGACCAACTGACGCACTTCGTCGTCCACTACGGCCACTGGTTTGGCGATAGTGCGCAGACGTGGGTCCGGAAATTCGAGGATGTTTAAAATGGCCATAGGCTTCGATTGCTGCACACGTTGAGTAAAGTCGGGTCGATGGCCTGGCGGGTCCGAAGATGCAGGCTACCGTTGTGAAGCGTAGCTTCTGAAAAACAGAAGCGAGCCACGGGGGCTCTGACGATTCACGCGAATGCACATGATAAAGGGATTCACTGCATGAGGAAAACACTACTCGCCCTGCTGCTTCTGGCTTCGGCCGGCGCCGCTCAAGGGCAAGTGCAACTCAGGGATGGTTTTCCACAGCAATACACGGTGGTTTCCGGAGACACCCTCTGGGACATTTCCGGCAAATACCTGCGCGAGCCCTGGCAATGGCCACAACTGTGGCGCGCCAACCCGGGGATCGAAAACCCCAACCTGATCTATCCCGGTGACACGCTGACCCTCAGCTACGTCGACGGCCAGCCGCAACTGACCGTCAATCGTGGCGAGTCGCGCGGCACCATCAAGCTCTCGCCACGAATTCGCACCAGCCCGGTGGCCGAGGCGATTCCGAGCATTCCGCTGAAATCGATCAACAGCTTTCTGCTGAGCAACCGCATCGTCGACAAGGCCGAAGACTTCGAGAAGGCGCCGTACATCGTCGCCGGCGATGCCGAGCGGGTGCTCAGTGGCACCGGTGACCGCATCTTCGCACGCGGCCATTTCGATCCGGAGCAGCCGGTGTACGGCATCTTCCGCCAGGGCAAGGTCTACACCGACCCGCAAACCAAGGAGTTTCTCGGCATCAACGCCGACGATATCGGTGGCGGCGAGATTGTTGCCACTGAAGGCGACGTCGCTACCCTCGCCCTGCAGCGCACCACCCAGGAAGTGCGCCTCGGTGACCGCCTGTTCGGCGGTGAAGAACGCTCGATCAATTCGACTTTCATGCCCAGCGCGCCGAAGCGTTCGATCGACGGTCTGATCATCGATGTGCCCCGCGGTGTCACGCAGATCGGCGCGATGGACGTGGTCACCCTGAACAAGGGCAAACGCGACGGACTGGCCGAAGGCAACGTACTGGCTGTGATGAAAACCGGTGAAACGGTGCGTGACCGGATAACCGGCCAGCCGCTGAAGATTCCCGATGAACGCGCCGGCCTGCTGATGGTGTTCCGCACCTACGACAAACTCAGTTATGGCCTGGTGCTCAACGCTTCGCGCTCGCTGGCGGTGCTCGACAAGGTGCGAAATCCGTAAGCTTGCTTAACAAGTTACCAACAGAGTTATCCACAGCTTGTTCCGAATGGTTCGGAGCATAGAACGATCAAGGATGATCCATTCATGTTGTCTGTCAGTACGGCCATTTCCCCGGCGGAACTGGAGGCGCGTCTGCGCCTGCACCGCATGCCGGATATCGGCCCCAAGCGTTTTGCCAAACTGCTCGAAGCTTTCGGCTCGGCGTCGAAGGCCATCAGTGCGTCGGCCAGTGCCTGGCGCTCGCTGGGGTTGCCGGCGGCCTGTGCCGAGGCACGGCGTTGTCCGATGGTGCGCGACGGCGCCAGCCACGCAATGCGCTGGCTAGAGCGTCCCGACCAGCATTTGCTGATGTGGGATCAAGCGGATTACCCAGCGTTGCTGGCGCAAATCCCCGATCCACCGCCGCTGTTGTTCGTCGCCGGCGATCCGTCGATTCTGGAAAAGCCGCAGCTGGCGATGGTCGGCAGCCGCCGCGCTTCGCGTCCGGGCATGGACACGGCGGCTGCGTTTTCCCGCAGTCTGGCCGGGGCCGGTTTTGTCATCACCAGTGGGCTGGCGCTGGGCATCGATGCTGCTGCGCATCAGGCGGCATTGGACGTCGGCGGGCTCACCGTGGGCGTGCTCGGCACCGGGCTGGAAAATTTTTATCCACAACGCAATAAACGCCTGGCTGAGGCGATGATTGCCTCGGGCAGCGCGGTGCTTTCCGAGTTCCCGTTGGACGCCGGGCCAACCGCGAGCAACTTTCCACGGCGCAACCGCATCATCAGCGGTTTGTCCCTCGGTGTGCTGGTGGTCGAGGCCAGCGTAGCCAGCGGCTCATTGATCACCGCGCGACTGGCGGCTGAGCAAGGACGTGAAGTTTATGCGATTCCGGGCTCGATCCATCATCCCGGTGCGCGTGGTTGTCACCAGTTGATCCGCGACGGCGCGGTGCTCGTGGAAACCATCGAACACATCCTCGAAGCCCTGCGTGGCTGGCAGCAGCCGCTGTTATCCACAGCGCCAACCCAGGCCGACCATCCGTTGCTTGCGCTGCTTCACGCGGCGCCGCACACCAGCGAAGCCTTGGCCGCGAGCTGTGGCTGGGCGCTGTCCAAAGTGCTGGCGACGCTGACCGAACTTGAGATCGACGGCCGGGCGGTATGCGAAAACGGTCGCTGGCTGGCACGGTCGAGCTAGGTTTTACGGGGAAGATCGGTAAACTGCGCGAAACCTGTTTGTGGAGAGTTTTTCATGGTCAACAGTTGGCGTGTGCAACAAGCCGCGCGTGAAGTTCGCGCCGGCGCGGTGATTGCCTATCCAACCGAAGCCGTCTGGGGGCTGGGTTGCGACCCGTGGAATGAAGACGCAGTGGATCGCTTGCTGGCGATCAAGAATCGCTCGGTCAGCAAAGGGCTGATCCTGGTCGCCGACAATATCCGCCAGTTCGATTTCCTGTTCGAAGACTTTCCGCAGGACTGGATCGACCGCATGGCCAGCACCTGGCCAGGGCCGAACACCTGGCTGGTACCCCATCAGAACCTGTTGCCGGAATGGGTGACAGGTGTGCATGACACCGTGGCGCTGCGGGTCAGTGACCACCCGCAAGTGCGCGATTTGTGCTCGCTGGTCGGGCCGCTGATCTCGACATCGGCCAATCCCCAGGGGCGACCGCCAGCGCGCACGCGCTTGCGCGTCGAGCAGTATTTCCGTGGGCAGGTCGACCTGGTGCTGGGCGGCAGCCTTGGCGGACGCAAGAATCCCAGCGTGATCCGCGATCTGGCCAGCGGTAACGTCATTCGTCCTGACTGACGCCATTCTTTTATATTTTTTGCGCACTCCTCTGCGGTATAGACGAGGAGTTCTGCGCATGCCTGCAATTTAGTCCTGCATCTGTTTAACACTTATCCGTCGCCATTGTTCTTTCCTGCGTCAGATGAATCTCTGAGTCTGAAATAGCCGTAAATTTTCCCACGGGATTATCAGAACGCGTGCAGTGGCGAGATTTCCAAAAGCATCCATTCTTTCAATGTGCTTGAAACAACTTCGAAATGTTAATGGCTGCGGAGAAGTAATGGATATTACGGATTTACACCTCAAGGATTATCTGCAGGGCTTTCAGGAGACACTCAAGAATCAACAGGCTGATTACCGTGTGGCCATTCTTGAGGCCGGGTCGGATGCCGGGGAATTTGAACGCTTCATCAATCGGCAGTTTCGCCTGCGATTGCAGCATTACATGCTGACCTCCAGAGCCCGGGCACTGGATACCCGCTTGGCGATCGCCTCACGCAGCACGCACTTTTTGCTGTACCAGCGAGATCAACTCATTGCAGTGCTGCGGGCAACCCCGGCGCCGTTCGAATGGGCCTCACTGGCGCAGCATCATGTTTCTCCTACCGTGGCATTGGCCCGGCACGTCGAGTTCAGTCGCCTGATCACCCATTCTCAACAGCACCGCCCAGTGTCGATCAATGGCCTGCTCGCCACCGCCGCGCAATGGGCGATCGATCGTGGCTATCAGGGGGTGACGGCTCTGTGCAGAACGCCGCAGCGGCAACTGTTTCAGCGATTCGGCCTGAGTCCGATCGCTTCGCACGCGATGCATATCGAACAACGGGCCCGGGGCGATTATTGGCTGTTGTCCGCCGAGTGGCGACAGATATTGATGGCTCTGGATCAGCCTGTGAACATGAACGCGCATCAGCCGGAGTATCGTGATGAATATAACCGTCAGTATTGATCCGCCAGTGATCGAAGAGTGGGCGGAGAAATGGCTTGTATATGAATCGAAGAAGTTGCGCAGGAAGTTTGCCGGTCGTAGGCCGGCGGCGAAGAAACTTCACCGGAAGATGTATTTGATATAGCTGGAAGATAATCGGCGAACTCATGGAAGAGTTCGCCGATTATCAACTTACGGCAACAGAATCGTGGAGCCGGTGGTGCGCCGTGCCGACAGTTCGGTTTGTGCCTTCGCCGCATCCGCCAATGCATGGCGCTGGCTGATGTCGACCTTCAGCTTGCCGCTGATGATCATCTCGAACAGCTCGTCGGCCATGCGCTGCAGGTTCTCGGCGCTGTTGGCGTAGGTCGCCAGCGTAGGCCGGGTGACGTACAGCGAGCCCTTCGCGGCAAGAATGCCCAGATTGACGCCGTCGACCGCGCCCGAAGCATTGCCAAAACTCACCAGCAGGCCACGTGGCGCCACGCTGTCCAGGGATGTGAGCCAGGTGTCCTTGCCGACGCCGTCATACACCACCGGGACTTTCTTGCCGTCAGTCAGGGCCAGCACGCGCTCGGCCACGTTCTCATGGCTGTAATCGATGGTGGCCCAGGCGCCGTTGGCCTTGGCCAGTTCGGCTTTTTCCTTCGAACTGACGGTACCAATCAGCTTCACGCCGAGCGCCTTGGCCCACTGGCAGGCCAGCGAGCCGACGCCGCCCGCCGCGGCGTGGAACAAAATGGTTTCGCCGCCCTGCAGTTCGTAGGTCTGGCGCAGCAGGTACTGCACGGTCAGACCTTTGAGCATGACCCCGGCGGCGGTGTCAAAACTGATTTCATCGGGCAGGTGCACGAGATTGTCCTGCGGTAGCACATGCACCTGGCTGTAGGCGCCGAGCGGGCCGCTGCCGTATGCCACGCGATCGCCGACTTTGAACCGGGTGACGTCGCTGCCCACTGCCTCGACGGTGCCGGCGCCTTCCGAACCCAGGCCAGACGGTAACGCGGGTGGGGCATAGAGGCCGCTGCGGTAATAGGTGTCGATGAAGTTCAGGCCGATCGCCTGGTTGGCCACGCGCACCTGATTCGGTCCGGGCGCAGCGGGTTCGTAGTCAACATACTCGAGCACTTCGGGACCGCCGTGGGCGCGGAACTGGATACGCTTTGCCATCTGCCTGCTCTCCTTGGGTCTTCGGTAAGCCCTCTATCCAACTCCGCTGGTTGATCTTCGTCAACTGCGGCGCGCCGGTCTGCGATGGTATGCTGTGCGCCCATTTGCGCCGCCCGCCTGCCGGGGCGCCGCCCGATTCAAGGTGAAGCCATGACGACCCGCACCGACGCCGTAAAGGCCTATCTGCTCGATCTGCAAGACCGCATCTGCGCTGCGCTGGAAACCGAAGACGGCGGAAAATGCTTCGTCGAAGACGCCTGGACCCGGCCGGCGGGCGGTGGCGGGCGTACCCGTGTGCTGGAAAACGGCACGCTGATCGAAAAGGGCGGCGTCAATTTCTCCCACGTGTTTGGCAGCGGCTTGCCACCCTCGGCCAGCGCCCATCGGCCGGAATTGGCCGGGCGTGGTTTCGAGGCGCTCGGTGTGTCGCTGGTGATCCACCCGCACAACCCGCATGTGCCGACCTCCCACGCCAACGTGCGCTTTTTCATCGCTGAAAAAGAAGGCGAAGAAGCGGTCTGGTGGTTCGGCGGCGGTTTCGACCTGACCCCGTATTACGGCGTTGAGGAAGATTGCATTCATTGGCACCGCGTCGCCGAGCAAGCCTGTGCACCGTTCGGTGCGGACGTCTATCCGCGTTACAAGGCCTGGTGCGACACCTACTTTCACATCAAGCACCGGCACGAGCCGCGCGGCATTGGCGGATTGTTCTTCGATGATCTGAACGAGTGGGATTTCGACACCAGTTTTGCGTTCATGCGGGCTATCGGCGACGCCTACATCGAGGCGTACCTGCCGATTGTGCAACGGCGCAAGAAAGACGCGTTCACCGCTCAGCAGCGCGAATTCCAGGAATTCCGCCGTGGCCGCTACGTCGAGTTCAACCTGGTTTACGACCGTGGCACCCTGTTCGGCCTGCAATCTGGCGGGCGTACCGAATCGATTCTGATGTCGCTGCCGCCGCAAGTGCGCTGGGGTTATGACTGGCAGGCTGAACCGGGCAGCGCAGAAGCACGCCTGACCGAGTACTTCCTGCAGGATCGCGACTGGCTGGCCGAGGCCTGAGGACGGGTGATGGATCGTTACGTCGTTTTCGGTAACCCGATCGGCCACAGCAAGTCGCCGATGATTCACCAGCTGTTCGCCGAGCAGACCGGTCAGCGCCTCGACTACAGCACGCTGCTGGCACCGCTCGACGATTTTGCTGGCTGCGCCACCGCGTTCTTTCGAGAGGGGCGCGGCGCCAACGTGACGGTGCCGTTCAAGGAAGACGCTTACCGTCTGGCCAACAGCCTGACCGCACGCGCGCAGCGCGCCGGTGCGGTGAACACCTTGAGCAAACTGGACGACGGCTCACTGCTCGGCGACAACACCGACGGCGCCGGGCTGGTCCGCGATCTGACGGTGAATGCCGGGTTCAGCCTGACGGGTAAACGTATCCTTTTGCTTGGCGCCGGTGGCGCGGTGCGGGGTGCGCTGGAGCCGTTGCTGGCGGAGAAACCGGCCTCGGTGATCATCGCCAATCGCACGGTGGACAAGGCTGAGCTGCTCGCCGAGTTGTTCTGCGACCTGGGACCAGTGTCGGCCAGTGGTTTCGACTGGCTGCGCGAGCCGGTGGACGTGATCATCAACGCCACCTCCGCCAGTCTGACCGGCGACGTGCCGCCGATCGCGCCAAGCCTGATCGAGCCGGGCCAGACCCTGTGCTACGACATGATGTACGGCAAGGAACCGACCGCGTTCTGCCGCTGGGCCACTGAGCACGGCGCGGCGCTGGCGATGGATGGGCTGGGCATGCTCGCCGAACAGGCGGCCGAGGCGTTCTGGCTGTGGCGCGGTGTGCGCCCGGATACCGCGCCGGTACTGGCCGAGCTGCGCCGCCAGTTGGCGCAATAATATCCTGTAAGAGTGAGCCTGCTCGCGATTGCGGTGTGTCAGACACAAAATTTCAACTGACACACCGCAATCGCGAGCAGGCTCACTCCTACAGGGGGGCATGCGGTGTCAGTCTTCAAACCGGATCGGACACTTCTGCGCCCCTTCCAGCTTCCTCAACTCCTCCACCACCGGCGGCCGTGCCCGGCGCAAGGTCAGGCTGCGACCCTGGCCCAGCAGGCGCCGCGCTTCCTGATGCAGCATCTCCACCCCCGAGTAATCGATGAAGTTGATCTGCTGCGCCTCGATCACCACTCGCGCGCCCTTCAGTCGTTGCAGGCGCACTTGCAGATAATGGCTGGCGCCGAAAAAGATCGAGCCGCCCACCCGCAGCACATCGTCGTCACCGTCGCGCCAATGCTGCACCCGTGGTTGCGAGGTGCGCTTGAGGTAGAAGAACAGCGACGCCAGCACCCCGGCGTAGATCGCCGTCTGCAATTCCAGCAGCAAGGTCGCAAGGCAAGTCAAAGCCATCACCACGAACTCGGCGCGGCTGACTCGCAGCAAGGCGCGGATGCCGCGGTGATCGATCAGGCCCCAGGCGATCAACAGGATGCTGCCGGCCATGGCCGGGATCGGAATGTGCGCGATCAGCCCCGCGCCGAACACTGCGAACAACGCCACCCAGATCGCCGAGAACACCCCGGCCAGCGGCGAGCAGGCGCCCGCCTCGTAGCTCAGGCCCGAACGGGTAAACGATCCGGCTGAGAGCGACCCGGAAAAGAACGCACCGACAATGTTCGACAAGCCCTGTGCGCGGACTTCCTGATTGGCGTCGAGCAGCTGCTGGGAGCGCGCCGAAATCGAACGGGCGATCGACAGACTGGTAACCAGCGCGAGCATGCCCACCGCCACGGCGCTCGGCAGCAGGCGCAGGATCACTTCAACATCCAGGGGCAAAGTGCTGAACGGCGGCAAGCGCCCGACGAAAGCGCTGACCAGATGCACATGGCCGAACATCGCCGGCCACAGCCACACCAGCACACTGGCCAGCACCAGCGTGAGCAACAGCGTCGGCCAGCGCGGCAGAAGTTTTTTCAGTATTACGCCGACGATCACCGTTGCGACGCCAAGCATCAGCGACGGTTTATCCACAGCCCCCAGATGCCGCAACAGGTCCATCAGGCTGGCGAGCGCCGTGGTGTTGGCCGGCAATTCCAGCCCCAACAGATTGGGCAATTGCCCGATGGCGATCACCACGGCGGCACCGAGGGTGAAGCCGAGCACCACCGAATGCGAAACGAAATTCACCAGCGCGCCGAAGCGCAGCAGACCGAGCAGCCACTGGAAAATCCCGGCGAGGAACGTCAGCAGCAGGATCAGGGTGATGTAGTCCTCGGACGCCGGCACCGCGAGCGGGCTGACGCTGGCGTACAGGACAATCGAAATTGCCGCCGTCGGACCGCAGATCAGGTGCCATGAGGAACCCCACAGGCAGGCGATCAACACCGGGATGATCGCCGCATACAGGCCGTATTCCGGCGGCAGACCGGCGATCAGTGCGTAGGCGATCGACTGGGGTAACGCGAGAATCGCACCGCTGAGGCCGACAATCAGGTCCCGCCCGACGCTGGCGCGAGTCTGTCGTGGCAGCCAGGTCAGGAACGGGAATAGGGAATGACGGCTGGGAAAGGCCATGGGTCCTCGCGGTTGGGTTTTGTTCAAGGTTATCAGGGTGTCAGGTGGAAAAGCCCCTCACCCTAGCCCTCTCCCGGAGGGAGAGGGAACTGACCGAGCTGTTTGTTGAAGATTCACCGACCTGCGATTC
This sequence comes from Pseudomonas sp. RIT-PI-o, assembly GCF_001297215.1. Classification (NCBI taxonomy): domain Bacteria; kingdom Pseudomonadati; phylum Pseudomonadota; class Gammaproteobacteria; order Pseudomonadales; family Pseudomonadaceae; genus Pseudomonas; species Pseudomonas sp. RIT-PI-o. Next base: position 209,423 of record NZ_LHPA01000044.1, read on the forward strand.
GGCGTTGAACGCACGTTTTGATCCAACAGCGATCGGCTCCCTTTCTCCCTCGCCCCCTTGGGGGCGAGGGCTGGGGTGAGGGGGCAAAAATCTCCAGCCGAACGCTATTCCAGCAACCCTGAGATCAAAGCTTGGCCTTCACCGCCGCCAACGCATCCTTGCCATCCATGGTCTTCACGCCATCCAGCCACTTGTCCAGCACCGCGGGGTTCGCCTTGATCCACGCTTTTGCCGCTTCGGCATTGCTGACTTTCTTGTTCACCACCTCGGCCATGATGCTGTTCTCCATGTCCTGGGTGAATGCCAGATTGGTCAGCAACTTGCCCACATTCGGGCAGGCCTCGGCGTAGCCCTTGCGGGTCAGGGTAAAGACGTTGCCGGTGTCGCCGAAGTATTTTTCGCCGCCCTTCAGGTAGTGCATTTTCAGCTGCACGTTCATCGGGTGCGGGGTCCAGCCGAGGAAGGTGACGAATTTCTGTTTCTTCACCGCCCGCGACACTTCGGCGAGCATCGCCTGCTCGCTGGATTCGATCAGCTTCCACTGACCCATGTTGAAGTCGTTCTTCTTGATGATTTCCTGCAACGAAATGTTCGCCGGCGCCCCCGAACCGATGCCGTAGATTTTCTTGTCGAACTTGTCGGCGAATTTGTTCAGGTCGGCAAAATCATGCACGCCTGCCTCCCAGACATAGTCAGGAACGGCGAGGGTGAATTCGGTGCCTTCCAGATTTTTCGCCAGCTGCGTCACGTCGCCGGTGGCGACGAACTTGTCGTAGAAGCCCTGCTGCGCGGGCATCCAGTTGCCGAGAAACACGTCAACCTGACCATCCTTCAATCCGCCAAAGGTGATCGGCACCGCAAGGGTGTCGACCTTGGCCTTGTAGCCCATGCCGTCCAGCAGAAAACCGGTGATGGCATTGGTCGCGGCGATGTCGCTCCAGCCCGGATCGGCCATTTTCACGGTTTCGCAGCCCTGTTCGGCGAAGGCCGAAGCGCTGCTCAACGCAATCAGGCCGACGGTCACAGCTGTGGATAACTTGCGCATGGACTTCCCCTTAACATTATTGGTTTTGGCAGGGTTGTGGATAACGGGCCTTGCGCTCCAGGTCATCGAGATCGATGTGGTTGCGCATGTACTGCTGACTGGCATCGACCAGCGGCTGGTGATCCCAGCTCTTCAGCTTGCCGATGGTTAAAGCGTCGGCGACGAAACGGCGTCGGCGCTGGCTGGCCAGGACATCCCGATGGATCGCTGGAATGTCCCATTTGGCCCGCGCTTCAGCGAGGAACTCTTCGAACAGCTGACGATGTTGCGCCGATTGGCTCAGTTCCTCTTCTTCGCGCGGGTCGTTATGCACATCGAAGAGTAGGCATGGGTCGCTTTCGCTGTAGATAAATTTATAGGCGCCCCGGCGAATCATCATCAACGGGCTGACGGTGCCTTCGGCCATGTACTCGCCGAACACCTCGTCGTGCCCGCCCTGCCCTTGCAGATGCGGCAGCAACGAACGGCCGTCCAGGGGCAAGCCCGGTTCGAGCGTGCCACCGGCCAGGTCAACGAAAGTCGGCAGCAGGTCGGCGGTGGAAACGGCGGCGCTGACCCGGCCGGCCTCGAACTGGCCCGGTGCGCTGATCAGCAGCGGGACCCGCGCAGCCATCTCGAACCAGTGCATTTTGTACCAGAGGCCCTTCTCGCCGAGCATGTCGCCATGGTCACCGGAGAAGACGATGATGGTGTCATCGATCAACCCGGTTTCCTCGAGGGTTTGCAGCAGTTTGCCAACATTGGCATCGATATAGCTGCAAGCACCGAAGTAGGCGCGACGGGCATCGCGGATCTTATCCACAGGCAGCGGCTTGTCCCACAGGTCGTAAACTTTGAGCAGCCGTTGCGAGTGCGGATCGAGTTCGTCCTGGTTCAAGGCTGTAGGCAACGGGATATCGGCGTCGTCATACAAATCCCAGAATGCCTTGGGAATCGTGTAGGGGTCGTGCGGGTGGGTCATCGACACGGTGAGGCAGAACGGCTGGTCGCCATCCTCGCGGATGTGATCGAACAGGTACTGCTGGGCCTTGAACACCACCTCTTCGTCGAAATCCAGCTGATTGGTGCGCACGCACGGCCCGGCCTGAAGTACCGACGACATGTTGTGATACCAGCTCGGCCGTACATCCGGCTCGTCCCAGTTCACCGCCCAACCGTAATCGGCCGGATAGATATCGCTGGTCAGGCGTTCTTCATAACCGTGCAACTGATCCGGCCCACAGAAGTGCATCTTCCCCGACAACGCGGTGCGGTAGCCGAGACGGCGCAGGTAGTGCGCGTAAGTCGGGATATCGGCAGGGAAATCAGCAGCGTTGTCGTAGGCGCCGATCTTGCTCGGCAACTGACCACTGACCAGGGTGAAACGCGACGGCGCGCACAGCGGGCTGTTGCAATAGGCAGCGTCAAAGACCACGCCTTGGGCGGCGAGGCGGGACAGATTCGGCAGTTTGATGGGCGATGGGCCGTAAAACGGCAACATTGGCGCGGCCATTTGATCGGCCATGATGAAAAGAATGTTCTTGCGCTTCATGTGATCGCGGCATTCCATGTTGAATATTTATGCGAGAGTGCTGCAATCGAGCATGGAGTCCATGCCTGTTCCGGTAAAGCCCGCGCCGGACAATGACTAGGATAAGCACAGCTTATGTATGACGCCCTCGGTGACCTGTCCCTCGATCTACTGCGCGCCTTTGAGGCGGCGGCACGTCATCGCAGCTTTACCGCCGCTGCGGTAGAGCTCGGTACCACGCAACCGGCGATCAGCCAGCAGATGAAGCGCCTGGAAGAACAGCTCGGCACGCGTCTGTTCGACCGGATTTATCGGGGCATCGAATTGACAGAAGTCGGCGCCCTGCTCTTCGAGCAAGTTGCCCTCGGTTTGCAGAATATCGACGCAGGCTTGAACGCAATCAGCGCGCAGCAGCAACATGAAGTGCTTCAGGTAGCCACGGATTTCGCTTTCGCCGCCTATTGGTTGATGCCGCGCCTGCACCGCTTCCACGAGGCCAATCCGCACATTGATGTCAGCTTGGTCACCAGCGAGCGCAACCACAATATGCTGCGCACCGATATCGACGTGGCGATCCTGTTTGGCGACGGTCGATTCAAGCAGGGCGAGAGCCATTGGCTGTTCAGTGAAGAAGTCTTCCCGGTGTGTAGTCCGCTGTTGCTCAAGGACCGCTCACTGCCGCTGCCCGCGCAGGCTTTGCTGGAATTTCCACTGCTGCATTTGCGCGGCGAAAACAGCAGCAACTGGTTTGACTGGAGCGGGCTGTTCCGCCAACTGGGCCTGACCACGCCACCGGCGCCGGGGCAGTTGCGCTTCGACAATTACACGTTGTTGATCCAAGCGGCGATCGGCGGGCAAGGCGTGGCGATCGGCTGGCGTCACCTTGTGGATAACTTGCTGGTGCAGGGGCTGCTGTGCCGGCCGCTGGCGCAAACCACGTTGTCGCGGCTGGGGTATTACGTGGTGCTGCCGCAACGCAAACGCCGGCGTGCGCTGATTCAACAGTTCGTTGACTGGTTGATGGCCGAGCAGGCCAGCAGTGCGGAATCTCTCAACGGTCTGACTCTGCCTTCAATTGCGGTTTGAAGAGAAAAGATCGCAGCCTTCGGCAGCTCCTACAGGTGCGATCTTTAAATATTTGAAGCCGCCACAAAATTCACATGTTCACCGACATGCAGATTCAACCGCAGCTCATCGGCAATCCCCACCGCCACACGGTTCAAGCGTTCCAGCGGTTCGGCCAGACCCGGTTCGAGATTGCCGCCAACCTGACTGAAGTGCTCAATGCTCAACCCGGCAACGCCATGCGGCGCGTTGACCAAGGTCCAGCGCAGTGAGCTGCTTTGCACCGCTTCGAGGATTTCTTCGGCGGCGTGCCGTTGCAGGCGATCATCACTGTCAGGCTCGTCGAGCACGCCAAAGTTGCCCACCAGGAACAAGCGCGGCACGCTGGCCAGTTGCAAACCTTCCACCAGTGCGTCGACTGCCAGCACCTGCTCGACCGGCCCCAGTGTCACCGAGCGCTCGACATGGTCGCTGCTGAACGGCAGCCCCGGCGCGTCCAGCAGGCAAATCACCGCCGAACTGCCGGCGACGCTCTGATTGACCCGCTCGGCATCGAACAGATCGCCGGTCTTGGTGCGCAACCCCGGACGCGGCGCGAGTGCGGTGAGATCGTCGAGAATGGCGATGACTTCGTGTTGGCGGCGCAGCAATTCAGCCATCAACGCACCGCCCAGGCTGGCCATGGCACCATAGAGCACCACTTTCACCACTGGGGTTTCGGCATTTTTCATGGCTGTTTTCCTTATAGTTGTCCTATATGGCCTGTGACGGTGGAAACAGCCAAGGGTTCGAACCGATTGAGAGGCGACACGATGCAAGGGATCAAGGGCTATCACGCCCATGTCTATTTCGACGCGAAAACCATCGACCAGGCGCGGGCCTTGTGCGAACAGGCCGCGCAGTTGTTTGCGCTGAAAATGGGCCGCGTGCACGAACGCCCGGTAGGGCCGCACCCCGACTGGAGCTGCCAACTGGCCTTCGGCCCCGAGCTGATCGGCGAGGTGCTGCCGTGGCTGGCGCTCAACCGTAAGGGCCTGGTGGTGTTCCTGCACCCGGACACGGGCGATGACTTGCTCGACCACACCGAACATGCGATCTGGATGGGCGCGGTGCGGCCTCTGAATCTGTCGGTGTTTTAATCGAGGGTTTCTTCGGCTTCGCCGGGCAGATGTTCATCCAGATGCAGCCAGGATAAGCGGCTGTCGGTCCAGATATGCCGCTCGGCCGGCGCCGTTTGCGGGTGGTCCAGCGTGGCGATGGTCACGTCTATGCTGTCGGGGCTGAGCGAGGTCACCAACGCCAGTTGTGCGCCGCAGTTTGCGCAGAAGAACCGCGCGCAACTGGCCGACGAGTCATAGCGTGCCGGCGTCCCGGCCAGCCATTGAAAGTTCGCCGCCGGCACGGTGATCCAGGTGGTGACGATGCCGCCGCTGACCTTGCGGCAGATCGAACAGTGACAATGAGCGATATCGCGCAACGGACCGCTGAACTGATAGCGGATGTGTCCGCAGTGACAGCCGCCGTTGTATGCATGGTTGATTTCCACCGCCCTTCTCCCGTTTTTATTGACGCTCGCGGCATCCGACCGCCGGTTGACCGTTCATTCTTCGTGTTCATTAGCGAAAGGTAGCTGAAAGCTTCCCCGATTAGGATCGCCTCACTCCCGGCAACAGACCGGTTGGCCCAAGACCTGTGTCAGTTCCACAGGCCCGGCCCAATTAACAACAACAATGGTGATTCTGATGTCCTCTGCAACCCGCCGTCTCTCCCGCTTCCTGCTTATTACTCCGCCCGTACGCCTCGCGCCTCCCGTTCTGCGCTGATCCCGCCCGATCCGCTCATTCCATTAGCCGCGCTACGCCTGGAGTATTCCCATGCTGACTTTCCTTGGCTTCGCCATGGTCATCACGTTCATGTTCCTGATCATGACCAAGCGCCTGTCTGCGCTGATCGCCCTGATCATCATCCCGATTCTGTTCGCCCTGTTCGGTGGTTTCGCGCCGAAGATCGGTCCGATGATGCTCGAGGGCATCACCAAACTGGCGCCGACCGGCGTGATGTTGATGTTCGCTATTCTGTATTTCGCCCTGATGATCGACTCCGGCCTGTTCGACCCGGCCGTGCGCAAGATCCTCAAACTGGTCAAGGGCGATCCGCTGAAAGTTTCGGTCGGCACCGCCGTTCTGGCGCTCGTCGTTTCCCTCGATGGTGACGGCGCGACCACTTATATGATCTGCGTGGCCGCGATGCTGCCGCTGTACAGCCGCATCGGCATGAGCCCGCGGATCATGGCCGGTCTGATCATCCTCGCTGGTGGCGTGATGAACATGACCCCGTGGGGCGGCCCGACCGCCCGCGCCGCGAGTGCGCTGCATGTCGATCCGTCGGACATTTTCGTACCGATGATCCCGGCCATGGCCGCGGGTGTCGTGGCGATCCTGCTGATTGCCTACTTCTACGGTAAACGCGAACGTGCCCGCCTCGGCGAGCTGCATCTGGTCGGCGACGAGATCGATCACAGCGAAATCAGCGTCTCGCAATTCCCCGACGCACGCCGTCCTAAGCTGATCTGGTTCAATGCCGCGCTGACCTTCGGCCTGATGTGCACGCTGATCGGCGGCCTGTTGCCGCTGCCGGTGCTGTTCATGGTGGCGTTCAGTATCGCGATGATCGTCAACTACCCCTGCCTGCAAATGCAGAAAGATCGCGTCGCCGCGCATTCCGGCAGCGTGCTGGCAGTGGTCGGGCTGATCTTTGCGGCCGGTATCTTCACCGGTATCCTGTCGGGCACCGGCATGGTCGATGCGATGTCGAAAAGCCTGTTGGCGGTGATTCCGGAGTTCCTCGGCCCGTACCTGGCGGTGATCACGGCGCTGGTGAGCATGCCGTTCACCTTCTTCATGTCCAACGACGCGTTCTACTATGGCGTGTTGCCGGTGCTGGCCGAAGCGGCCAGCCACTATGGGATCACTGCGGTGGAAATGGCCCGTGCCTCGATCGTCGGCCAGCCCGTCCACTTGCTGAGCCCGCTGGTGCCGTCGACCTATCTGTTGGTGGCGCTGGCCGGCATCGATTTTGGTGATCACCAGCGTTTCACCCTGAAATGGGCGATCCTGGTGTGTATCTGCATTCTGATTGCTGCACTGCTGTTGGGGACTTTCCCGGTGTTAAGCACTCTATAAGCCCAAGACTCACCGTTGCGGGTCCTGGCTTCGCGGTTTGAAGCCCGGACCTTTTGCGGTTCAACAATTGCTCAAAGGAATACACATGGATTGGCTGACCAACCCCGAAATCTGGGTTGCCTTCTTTACCCTGACCGCCCTGGAAATCGTCCTCGGCATCGATAACATCATCATGATTTCGATCCTGGTCAGCCGCATGCCCAAGCACATGCAGCAGCGCACCCGGATCTTCGGGCTTGGCCTGGCCATGGTCACGCGGATCCTGTTGCTGCTGTCGATCACCTGGGTCATGCGCCTCACCGCCGACCTCTTCGAAGTGTTCGGCCAGGGTATTTCCGGTCGTGACCTGATCCTGTTCTTCGGTGGCCTGTTCCTGCTGTGGAAAAGCTCGCAGGAGATGTACCACGCGCTGGAAGGCGAAGACGAAAGCGACGACGCGCCTTCGGGCAAGGGCGGCAACTTCCTCTACACCATCATCCAGATCGCGATCATCGATATCGTCTTCTCGCTGGACTCGGTGATCACCGCAGTCGGCATGGTTTCCCATGTGCCGGTGATGGTCGCGGCGATCATCGTGGCGGTGCTGGTGATGATGCTGGCGTCGGGCAAGATCAGCGAATTCATCGACAAGCACCCGTCGCTGAAAATGCTCGCCCTGTCGTTCCTGCTGGTGGTCGGCACCGTGCTGATCGCCGAATCGTTCGACGTGCACGTGCCAAAGGGCTACGTCTACTTCGCCATGGCGTTCTCCCTGGCGGTGGAAGCGATCAACATCAAACTGCGCGGCGCGATGGCCAAGAAGAAACAACAGCAGGATCCAGTGAAACTGCGCAAGGATGTGCCGGGCCAATAACCCGGTAGTCTTCAGGCAACACCCCTTGTAGGAGTGAGCCTGCTCGCGATAGCGGTCTGTCAGTCAACGATGATGTTGAAGCTGAGGGCCCTATCGCGAGCAGGCTCACTCCTACATTTGTTTCTGCGTTCAGGCAGGAGGAACGAGGTTGTCGAGGACGCGGTTGACGGCCAGCTCACCCAACATGATGACTTGCTGGATCCCCAGCAGTGAATTGCGTTGCGGTCCATCAATAAACCCGGCCAGATCGCTGGCCATGATGCTCGCCGACGCCAAAGATTCGCAGGCGTGCACCAGCAGCGTTTCGTTATCCACAGCCGGATCGACGAGGAAAATGGTGCTGGGCTTGCGCGCGGCGCCGGGGTCTTGCTTGAGACCGGGACATAGGTAGAAATCGAGGGCGCGGTCGGCGGCTTGTTTGAGTCTTTGCGCTTCGAGGTCGGGGTCGTGGCGGGAGAAATCGGGATCGGGGGGGTCGGGCGTTATCTTTGTCATTGGCTCTATTCTCTTTACAGAGTGAGGCTGCAAACCGCTCGCGACTAAACGAATGGGAGGCAGCTGTACGCAGGTTAGTCGACCGATGAGCCACGAAATCGGCGCGCCCGAAGGCGCCCTGCGCACAGCCACCATCAAGTGCAGGAAGAGATACCTGACTGACAGAGATTTGTACGTCGTGGAACAAACGGGCGACTAAACCCGACCACTGATGAGCAGTGGTCAGCAAACGATAGAGACCAGCCCCAAAGCGCACAAGCCGGCGGATTCTGGCGTAGCCGTAGGCAACGGCGCAAGGATTTGTAGCCTGTCGCCGCGTAACACGGCGTGTGCATAAACACCCAGCGCAATCCGTGTTTATCCCCATTCAAAACATCACCGCAAAACCTGTAGGAGTGAGCCTGCTCGCGATAGCATTTTCTCATTCAACAGTAATGGTGGCTGTCAGACCGCAATCGCGAGCAGGCTCACTCCTACAGGTTGACGCCCAAAGCAATGATCGTTAGCGTCCCCCGCTCGCCTCAAACGACAAACAAGGAACGTTCATGTCTGGAAAACCCGCCGCGCGCGTCACGGACCCGACCACTTGCCCGATTCCCGGCCACGGCACCAACCCGATTGCCAGCGGTTCGGGCGACGTTTTCATCAACGGCCTCGCCGCCGCTCGCCTGGGCGACAAATGCACCTGCGGCCAAGCGCTCAGCGGTGCCTTTTCGTCCACCGTGTTCATCAATGGCAAGAACGCCATGACCCTCGACAGCACCGCCAGCCATGGCGGTGTCGTGATTGGTGGTTCAGGTAATGTGATCATCGGCAGCTCGCACACCCCTGCTCCGTTCGTTCCACCGTTGCCGATCATCGGCCAGCCCTTGGTCGAATTCAAAGCAGTCAGCGCCGGCAATGGCGAACCCATCGCCGAACAGGGTTATGAAATCGAAACCGCCGAAGGCCGTATCGTCACAGGCCTGACCAATGCGCAGGGCATGACCCAGAGCGTCGCCACCCTGCAGCCCGATCTCGCCGTCGTTCGCTGGACCGCCTGAGCTCCAAGGAAGAAACAATGACCGGACAATGCATCGCTCCAGACGACCTGGACATGAAAAAGCTCTGGGACAGCACCTGTGAGCTGCCCACTTGCAAACGGGAAACCAGCACCGCCGGCCCCAACCCGAAAACCCGCGTCGAAGTCCCGCTGCTGACCTGCAACTGCCTGTGGCGCCGCTTCCAGAAAGAAGCCGAAGACTGGGTCGCCCCCGGCGGCGTCCTCATCGCCGACCCCCAGGCCCGCAACCGCAAGATCAACGCTGCTTACGCGCAATTGTGGCTGGCGGATAACCGCTTTCAGTGGGCAGGGTTGGCGGCGTTTGCTTCGAAGCAGGTGGGGTGTGGGCTGATCCACGCCACCAAACTGCAAACCGCCATCGCTGCACAGAAGGCGGCACAGGAAAAGCTGCGAACCGCACCATCGGAAACTCTGTTCGAAGGCTTTGGGTTCAAGTTCAGCAAGACCAATCCCGAGGCAGAGCAGGAGCTGGCCAAGGCTCGGGCAGCCAATCCGATGCCGACGGAGGACATCACCTTCGGCGACAACCCACGCTCAGTGGTTCAGCAGCAACTGGACTATGTGTACGAGATGTTGGCGCTGGGTAATACGTCGCTGTTTCTCGACGTTTATCCGTTGCACCGGTTTTTCATGGTGCGGGGGTACAAGGAAATGGAAAAGTGTTTGAGAAGCCGGCGTGGCATTGTGAAGGATGTAATGTGGCCGATTGCTGAGAAGGTAGAGTTTGGCCGTGATAATCCTGAGATTTACGCGACCTTCAAAGCCATTGATCAAGGGAACATTTCAGGTAGCGTTGAACAAATGGCGCTCCATGAACAAGTCAACATCCTTCAGCCGGCGATGTACGACGAAACCCACTTTGCCCTGTTGATGCGAGGCACACATGGCGGTGACGTGATTTCTGTTGTGACCGGATTGTTGCCAGGTGCTGCCGAGGAGATCCAGCTTACTCTCGCTAGCCAATGTAAAGCGCCCGACAGTCGAAAAGTCGCGTTTGGCAGCAATCCGCTGGCTAACCTTGCCGATAAGGATCAGCGAATGGAGTTCGTACTGCGCGCTGCCACTCAATTTAACGAACTGCTTAAACAGCCGTCCTCTCGCGCAAAACTTGAGCAATCTATCCGAGAAATTGCAGCTGGCGGGGGGGTTAAGTGATGCATAGACGCAGTTTCTACGTTGCTGCCGCCGCCGTGTTGGGAGCTATCGCGCTAACCTTCTATTTCGGAAGAGGTCCGCAACAAATTTCTTTCCACATTGGAAAAACATATGACGATGTCGTGCGCGACTCATCATTTCCTGTGACGGATAAAACTGCCATCTATCCCGGTGATCCACCTCACCCAAGTTCGACTTGGATCAGTAGCCCAGTGGTCATCACATTCGATGACGAACAACACGGGTTCACGTTGCCCGTTACAAAATTCGGTGCGATTGGCTGGTCTGATTTCAAAGCGATCACCCTTTCTACCTCACCAATGCTGGAAACGTTACCTTTCGAGCAGGCAGTGAATCTGCTGGGAGTGCTACAGCAGACGTTCAAAAAGGCAGGCTGGTCGCCAGAAGCTGTTGAAGGGAATGATTGGCTCAAGACTGAAACTCAAGAAGACAAGGTGCGCCTTCAAGCCAAGCTTTTTGACCAGTTGGACGGTGTCATTCTGTTGATTCCGCATAAGTACAGCCTGTTCCTCCACATCAAATGCTACGCACGTTGCGACGAACGAAATCCTGATACGGCCAAATATTTGATTGATGTGGGTTTTGGTGAAGATCACTTCAGTGATTGACCGTTTTCAATCGTCTCAGAGGAAGTCGACGGCTTTGGCAGGTAAGCATTGGCTGTCGATGGGCGCCGCTCCGATTTTGCTGGGTGGTGAACTTGTTCATGACACTTTTGTTTCAATCCACGCTTTAGCTGTGCAATGCTGGCGCCGAGACCGTTAGCCAACTACAGCTTAAGTATCAAAAACGTAGAAACCGCGCGGTGCCGTCCACTTGCCCCTCTGGGGCGCTGCTACTACAGGGGGTCTGCATGCTCACCCTGCTCAATCTGCTATCCGCCGTCGCTCTGTTGATCTGGGGCACGCACATCGTCCGAACCGGCATCCTGCGGGTTTACGGCACCAATCTGCGACATGTGATCGGCCAGAACATGTCGAGGAAATGGCTGGCGTTCATCGCCGGTATTCTCGTCACCGCGATGGTGCAGAGCAGCAACGCCACGGCGATGCTGGTCACCTCGTTTGTCGGCCAGGGCCTGATGGCGCTGACCCCGGCGCTGGCGACCATGCTTGGCGCCGACGTCGGTACCGCGTTGATGGCGCGGGTGCTGACGTTTGACTTGTCGTGGCTGTCGCCGCTGCTGATTTTCCTCGGGGTGATTTTCTTTCTGTCGCGCAAACAGACGCGGCTCGGACAGATGGGTCGAGTGTCGATCGGGCTGGGGCTGATCATTCTCGCCCTGCAATTGATCGTCGAGGCCGCTGCGCCTATCACCCATGCGCAGGGGGTGAAGGTGATTTTTGCCTCGCTGACTGGCGACATCCTCCTTGATGCGCTGGTCGGCGCGTTGTTCGCGATGATTTCCTACTCCAGCCTCGCCGCCGTGCTGCTCACCGCCACCTTGGCCGGCGCTGCGGTGATCAGCCTGCCGGTGGCGATCGGTCTGGTGATCGGCGCGAACATCGGCAGCGGCATCCTCGCCTTCATGAGCACCAGCATGCAGAACGCTGCCGGCCGCCAGGTGGCGCTGGGCAGTCTGTTGTACAAACTGATCGGCCTGCTGCTGATCATCCCGGTGCTCGACCCGCTGGTGCACTGGATCGACAGCCTCGATTTCAGCCCGCAGGAAATGGTCATCGGCTTCCACCTGCTCTACAACACCGCGCGCTGCCTGATCCTGCTGCCGAGCGTCGGGCCGATGGCGCGGCTTTGTGCGTGGCTGCTGCCGGAGCGCCCGGAAGTCAACGGCACCGCCAAACCGCGTCATCTCGACCCGACCGCGCTGGTCACGCCGAGTCTGGCGCTGGCCAATGCCGCGCGGGAAACCCTGCGCATGGGCGATCTGCTCGACAACATGCTCGACGCTTCCCTCGATGTGCTGCGCGGCAAGCAGACCGCCGTCACTCAGGAAATGCGTCGACTGACCGACGACGTCGAGGCGCTGTACAGCGCGATCAAACTGTATCTGGCGCAGATGCCTCGCGAGGATCTCGGCGAGCAGGACAGTCGGCGCTGGGCCGAAATCATCGAGCTGGCGATCAACCTGAAGCTCGCCGCCGACCTGATCGAGCGCATGCTGCGCAAGATCCAGCAGCAGAAGACCTCGCAACGCCGTTCGTTTTCCGAAGAGGGCCTGGAAGACCTCGCCGGGCTGCAACAGCAACTGATCGCCAACCTGCGGCTCGGCCTGTCGGTGTTTCTCAGTGGCGACCGCGAAAGCGCGCGGCAGTTGTTGCGGGAGAAACGCCGGTTTCGTGCGCAGGAACGGCGTCTGGCCCATGCGCATGTCAGCCGTTTGCAACGCAAGATCGTCCAGAGTCTGGAGACCAGTTCGCTGCATCTGGAGTTGATCGCCGACATGAAGCGGCTCAATTCGCTGTTCTGCAGCAGCGCCTATGTAGTGCTGGAAACGGCGGACACTGGCGCGCTGGCGGTGGATGACATGGCGGACATTACGCATTCGCCTTGAACGTCTGGGGCTGGGGTCAGTCAGTTACAGTGGTTCAGCCTTGAGACCGCTATCGCGAGCAGGCTCACTCCTACAGGGATTGCATTCCAAATGTAGAGTCGGGTCAGCCCGCGCTGGTGGCTGACCACGACACGGATCTCCAAATCAGCCGTATGGAAGCCTGTTATGCGTTGCCTGTTGTTCGCCTGTCTGTTGCTCGGTTCCCTGCCCGCCTTCGCCCTGGATCGGTTTCAGGTCGAAGGCTATGCGCTGCCCAACGGTTTGCAACTGATGCTCAAACCCGGCACCGAACGTGGCCATGTGGCGATCCGGCTGGTGGTCGGCGTCGGTCTCGATGACTTCGACTGCGACGAAAAGGAGCTGCCGCATTTGCTCGAACACCTGCTGTTCAGCGGCATCGATGCCACCGGTGAAGGCGGTCTGGAAGAGCGCATGCAGGCGTTGGGTGGTGACTGGAACGCGTTCACCAGCAATGCCGACACCACGTTCGTCATCGAAGCCCCGGCGAAGAACCAGCGCAAGGTGCTCGACCTGCTGCTCGCGCTGCTGACCCAGACACGCATTGACGACAACGCAATCAACGCGGCGAAACGGGTGGTCGAGCGTGAGGACGGCGGGCACTACACCAAACTGCAGCGTTTCCTCGACCGTCAGGACCTCGGCCACACTGCGAGCAATCAGCTGGCTGTCGAGCTGGGACTGAAATGCCCGCAGCGCGCCGAAGTCGGCCATCTGACCCAAGAGCAATTGGAGAAAGTGCGCAAGGCCTGGTACGCACCGAACAACATGACCCTGATCGTCGTCGGCGAACTCGACAAGCTGCTGCCGGCCTATCTCGAGCGTACCTGGGGCGAGCTGGAGCCGGTCGAGCCCACCGAACACCGGGCGTTGCCGGACATCCGCGCCAGCGCCGCCCATGAACGCACCCTCACCCGGGGCTTCATCGGCGACAGCGCCAAGCTGCACTGGCTGGTGCCGGAACCGGTGCTCAACGATCAGTACGACCAGACGTTCGACATCCTCAAGGATTACCTCGACTGGGCGCTGTATCGGCAGATTCGCCTCAACCACGGTTTGTCGTACGGGCCATGGGCCGAGCGCGAAGTGTTCGGCGGGGTCGGCTTCATGAGCCTCAACGCTGACCTCGATCGCGATGACGTCGACGAAGCCATTCAAGTGCTGGAAGACCTCAAGGCCGACTTGCTGAAAAACGGCCTCGATGCAGACACCTTCGCCCGCATCAAACAAGCCGCCATCGCCCATCAGGCCTGGGCCGTGCAGGGCAACAGCGCACTGGCGGACTATTACTGGAGCGCCCTGAGCGATTATCAGGACGGCCGCTTTGCCAACCCGGCGCGTGAGCTGCAAGGGGTTACGCTGGACGCGGCGAACAAGGCCATGCGCGAACTGTTGTTACAGCCGGGGTACATCAGGATCGAGAAGCCCTTGATCAGTGATGATCAGGTGTTGTGGCTGGTCGCGGGGGGTGTCGGGCTGTTGCTGCTGATCGTGATCGGCTGGCGCCTGCATCGCCACCGAAAACCAGCGGGAAACACCTGATCACAGTGGCGAGGGGGCTGGTCCCGCGGGGGGGGGACGCAGCCCCGATGCCGGCGACGCCACATTCCAGAGACCCGGGTCCGCAAATCCTGCGCCTGCTGCGCGGCCGGGCGGGGGCAACCCCCCTCGCCACAGGTTCTCGTGGGGGTTGCTAACCGTGAACCTCGCCACAACGCCCGGCGGACGCTACTCTGTCGGGGTATTTCCTTAGCCTGCAGTGAAGCGCCCACATGTCGAAACTAACCCTCCTGGTCCAGCGCATTCTCGAGCTGATCAAGCGCTACCCCGGGGTTATTGCGGCGGGGGGGTTCATTTCCGGGGTCGGCAGTTTCATCCTGGTTGATCGCCGACAGGGGCTGGCGAGCTGGATCACGGTGATCATGCTGCTCAGCTGGATCTGGCTGATGCTGGAAAACACCCTGACCGGGCTATTCACGCGGATCTTCAAGCGCGAGATTCCCCAGCCGCTGCTGCGCTACGCGACGCAGATGATCCATCAGGAAAGTCTGTTTTTCGTTCTGCCGTTCTTCTTCATCACCACCACCTGGAACAGCGGCCAGTTGATTTTCACGGGGCTGCTCGGCATTGCCGCACTGATCTCCATCGTCGATCCGCTGTACTACAAATGGCTGGCGCCACGGCGCTGGGCGTTTCTCGCGCTGCATACCCTGACCCTGTTCGCCGCCCTGCTCACCGCGTTGCCGGTGATCATGCACCTGACCACCGCGCAGAGTTTCAAATGGGCGCTGGGGATTGCCGTGCTGCTGTCGTTCCCGAGCCTGGCGTCGATCTTCCCGATCCGCACCGTGCGCAACGCCCTGGCGATTCTGTTCATCACCTTTGGCATCGGCGGCGTCGGTTGGGCGCTGCGTTCGTGGGTGCCGCCGGCGACGCTGTGGATGACCGACGTGGCGATCAGCACGCAACTGCAGGACCGCACCCCCGGCGCCAGCCTCGATACCGTCAGCGCCGAGCAGATCCGCAGCGGCGGGCTCTACGCCTACACCGCGATCAACGCGCCGCGCGGTCTCGACGAGCGCATTTATCACGTCTGGACTTTTAACGGCAAAGAGGTCGACCGCATTGCCCTCGATATCCATGGCGGGCGCAAGGAGGGTTACCGGGCGTGGACGCACAAGCAGAACTTCCCCGGCAACCCGGCGGGCAAGTGGCAGGTGCGGGTGCTGACCGAGGACGGGCAGTTGATCGGTGTGCTGCGCTTCGCGATCACTGACAGCACACCGGCCAAAGAAAAGTAATCCGGTTCGTGCTATTACGTAGGATCTCGTAACGGCCGTACAAGCACGGAGCTTATGACCAGCAGCCCAACCCCCGGCAGTGCCCACCTGGACACCGCGCTCAGCCCTGCCCGCCTGCGGGTCAGCGGTGACTGGACGCTTGCCCACTACACGGCGCTCAAGCACCTGAGCGAAAAGCTCCACGGCCAGTACGACGCCAATACCCCGATCGACCTCAACGGCCTCGGTGCCCTCGACACCGCTGGCGCCTCTTTGTTGGTCGAACTGCTCGGGTCGGAACGCCTGGGCAAGACCGCTGAACACCCCGATTGCACCCTTTCCACGGCCGACCGCGCGTTGCTGCAAACCGTGTATTGCTCGCTGAACGATTTCTGCGTGCCGATCAAGGAGCCGGAAGTCAGCGTCAGCGTGCAATTGCTGACGCGCATTGGCCGCGCAGTAGATAAGGTCTGGAACGACACGCTGCAGCTGCTCGGCTTCGTCGGGTTGATTCTCGAAGTCATCGCCCGTGGCCTGTTCCGGCCCAAGCGCTGGCGCATCACGCCGATGATCGCGCACATCGAGCAGACCGGCCTCGACGCGGCGCCGATCGTGGCTTTGCTGACGTTCCTGGTTGGCGCGGTGGTGGCGTTTCTCGGTGCCACAGTACTGGCCAGTTTCGGCGCAACGATTTTTACCGTGGATCTGGTCGGCTTCTCGTTCCTGCGCGAATTCGGCGTGCTGCTTACGGCGATCCTGATGGCAGGGCGCACCGCCAGTGCGTTCACCGCGCAGATCGGCTCGATGAAGGCCAACGAAGAGATCGACGCAATCCGCACCCTCGGCCTCGACCCGATCGAATTGCTGGTGGTGCCGCGGGTGCTGGCGCTGCTGGTGGCGCTGCCGATGCTGACGTTTCTGGCGATGCTCTCGGGGATCGTCGGCGGCGGCGTGGTCTGCGCAGTGTCGCTGGACATCTCGCCGGCGATGTTCCTTTCGCTACTGCAATCGGACATTGGCATTCAGCATTTTCTGGTCGGGCTGGTGAAGGCGCCGATCTTCGCCTTCCTGATCGCCGCGATTGGTTGCCTGGAAGGCTTCAAGGTCAGCGGCAGCGCTGAATCGGTCGGCGCGCACACCACCTCCAGCGTGGTCCAGTCGATTTTCGTGGTGATCGTGCTCGATGCGGTGGCTGCGCTGTTTTTCATGGAGATGGGCTGGTGAGTCGTCTACCCCGCGCGCCTTCCGAGGCGGTGATCGAAGTCCGTGGCCTGTGCAATCGCTTTGGCCCGCAGAGCGTGCACGAGAACCTTGATCTGGACGTGTACAAAGGCGAAATCCTCGCCGTGGTTGGCGGCTCCGGCACCGGTAAATCGGTGCTGCTGCGCAGCATCGTCGGGCTGAATCGGCCCAGCGAAGGCATGGTCAAAGTCTTCGGCCAGAACCTGCCGAATCTGCCCGAGCATGAACGCTCGCTGATCGAACGGCGCTTCGGTGTGTTGTTCCAGAAAGGCGCGCTGTTCTCGTCGCTGACCGTGACCGAGAACGTCGCCCTGCCCCTTATCGAACACGCCGGCCTCAGCCGTCAGGACGCCGAGCATCTGGCGGCGGTGAAACTGGCGCTGGCCGGGCTGCCGCTGTCGGCGGCGGACAAGTACCCGGCGTCGCTGTCCGGCGGCATGATCAAGCGCGCGGCGCTGGCGCGGGCCCTGGCGCTGGACCCGGACATCCTGTTTCTCGACGAACCCACCGCCGGCCTCGATCCGATTGGCGCGGCGCAATTCGATCAACTGATCCTGACCCTGCGCGATGCGCTGGGTCTGAGCGTGTTTCTGGTCACCCACGACCTCGACACGCTGTACACCATCACTGATCGAGTGGCGGTGCTGGCGCAAAAGAAAGTGCTGGTGGCCGGCCCGATCGACGTCGTCTCGGAAACCGACGACGCCTGGATTCACGAATACTTCCACGGCCCGCGCGGCCGCTCGGCGCTGGACGCCGCCAAACTGCTCAACGAGGTCTGATATGGAAACCCGAGCCCATCATGTGTTGATCGGCCTGTTCACGGTGATCGTCGTGGCCGGCGCCCTGCTCTTCGGCCTGTTTCTGGCCAAATCCAGCGTCGACACCGAGTTCAAGGATTACGAAGTGGTGTTCAACGAGGCGGTCAGCGGTCTGTCCAAGGGCAGCTCGGTGCAGTACAGCGGGATCAAGGTCGGTGATGTGGTCAGCCTGCGCCTCGACCCGCAGGACCCGCGTCGGGTCCTGGCGCGGATTCGTCTGGCGGGTGACACGCCGGTCAAGGAAGACACCCAGGCGAAACTGGCACTGACCGGGATCACCGGCACCTCGATCATCCAGCTCAGTGGCGGCACCCCGCAGAGTCCGAAACTGCGCGGGCATGACGGTCAGTTGCCGACCCTGATCGCCTCGCCCTCGCCGATTTCGCGTCTGCTCAACGACAGCAGCGACTTGATGACCGGCATCAGCGCTCTGCTACAGAACGCCAACCATATGTTCTCCGCGGAAAACGTCGAGCGCGTGAGCAAGACCCTCGCTCATCTGGAGCAAACCACCGGCACCATCAACGACCAGCGCGGTGACATCAAACAAGCGATGCAGCAACTGGCGACGGTGGGCAAACAGGCCGGCAGCATGCTCGAGCAGACCTCGCTGCTGATGCGCAACGCCAATGGCTTGCTCAACGATCAGGGCAAGCAGGCCTTGGGCAGCGCCGAACAGGCGATGAAATCGCTGGAGCAAAGCAGTGTGACCATCAATGGTTTGCTCAGCAAAAACCAGAATTCGCTGGATAACGGCATGCAGGGTCTCAACGGCCTGGCCCCGGCGATTCGCGAACTGCGCGAGACGCTGACCTCGCTGCGTGCCATTTCCCAACGCCTCGAGGCCAATCCCAGCGGGTATCTGCTGGGCAGCGACAAGAACAAGGAATTCACCCCATGAAGTTGACTCGAATCGCCCTCCTCGGCGCCGGCCTGATCCTGATTGGCGCGTGCTCGATTTTGCCCGAGTCGGAACCCTCGGATGTCTATCGCCTGCCCGCCGCACCGGCGTCCGCCTCGGCCAGCCCGACGACGGCTCAGTCGTGGTCGCTGCGCTTGAATAAATTGCAGGCCAGCGAAGCGCTGAACCGGCCGAGCATTGCTGTGATCCCACAGGGCGATGTGATCAGCAGCTACAAGGGCTCGCGCTGGAGCGATCCGGCGCCGGTGCTGCTGCGCAATCGCTTGCTGGATGGCTTTGCGCGGGATGGTCGGGTGACGCTGCTGAGCACCGACGACAGCAACTTCCAGGCGGATCTGGAGCTGGGCGGCAGTTTGCAGGCTTTCCAGACCGAATATCAGGGCACCCAGGCCGGCGTCGTGGTGCGGGTCGATGCGTTGCTGGTGCGCGGCTACGACCAGCGCATTCTCGCCAGCCGCCGTTTTGAAGAGCGCCAGACGTTGAATGATGTGCAGGTGCCGGCGGTGGTTGCCGGGTTTGGCCAGGCCAGTGATCGCCTTACGGCCAGGGTTGTGGCCTGGGCAGTCGAACAAGGCCAGAAATTAGCCCCACAACCCCGCTGACACACCACAATCCCTGTGGGAGCGAGCCTGCTCGCGATAGCGGTATATCAGTCACCCATGAAGGCACCAACAAACCGCTATCGCGAGCAGGCTCACTCCTACAGTGGATCTGTGATCAGCCGAAGAACCAGTAGCAGACGCCGATGGCGCCAACCACACCAGCAAATTCCGCCAGCAACGCGCAGCCCACCGCATGCCGCGCTCGCTGAATCCCCACCGCGCCGAAGTACACCGCCAGCACATAGAACGTGGTCTCGGTACTGCCCTGAATCGTTGCGGCGACGAGTGCCGGGAAACTGTCGACGCCTGAGGTCTTCATGGTTTCAATGAGCATTGCCCGCGCGGCGCTGCCGGAAAACGGTTTGACCATCGCCGTCGGCAATGCGTCGACGAAGCGCGTGTCCCAACCGGCCCACTCGACCAGATGGCGAATGCCGTCCAGGCCAAAATCCAGCGCTCCAGAGGCGCGCAACACGCCAACCGCACATAGCATCGCGACCAGATACGGCAGAAGATTTTTCGCCACATCGAAGCCTTCTTTCGCGCCTTCGACAAACGCTTCGTAAACCTTGACCTTGCGCATTGCACCGATCAGCAGAAACAGCATGATCAAGCCGAACAGCGTAAGATTGCCGAGGATCGACGACAATCCCGCCAGCGCAGTGGCGGAAAGCGTGCCGAGCAGCGCCATGAAGCCGCCGAGGATCAGCGCGCCGGGTACCAGATAGGCCAGCACCACCGGGTCCCAGATCCGTAGCCGTTGCATGAAGGCCACGGAGAGAAAACCGACGATGGTCGAGCAACTGGTCGCCAGCAGAATCGGCAGGAACACCAGGGTTGGGTCCGGCGCGCCTTGTTGAGCGCGGTACATGAAGATGGTCACGGGCAGCAGGGTGAGCGACGAGGCATTGAGCACCAGGAACAGGATCTGCGCATTGCTGGCGATGGTGGCGCTGGGATTGAGCTCCTGCAGCGCTTTCATGGCTTTGAGGCCGATCGGCGTGGCGGCATTGTCCAGGCCGAGGCCATTGGCAGCGAAGTTCAGCGTGATCAAGCCAAGGGCAGGGTGACCGGCGGGGACTTCCGGCATCAGCCGCAGGAATAGCGGGCCGAGCACCTTGGCCAGCCATTCGACGATCCCGGCTTTCTCGGCAATGCGCAGAAAGCCCAGCCATAGGGTCAGGGTGCCGAACAGCAGCACCATGACTTCGACCGAGAGCTTGGCCATGGCGAAAATGCTCTCCACCATCGCCGCGAAGATCCCGGCATTGCCGCCGATCAGCCACTGCGCCAGCGCCGACACGGCTGCCACGATGAAGAAGCCAAGCCACAGGCCATTAAGCATCAGTCAAATCCCCCGAAGAATGCGGCGAATGATAGCGGGGTCGCCAGAAACGACAAACCCCGGATTGCTCCGGGGTTTGTATGGCTGACTCGGTCCACTGTAGGAGTGAGCTTGCTCGCGATGAGGGCGGCACATTCAACATCTCTGTTGTTTGATACACCGCCATCGCGAGCAGGCTCACTCCTACAGGGTTTTTGTGTCAGTTCTTCGAGATTTCTCCAGCCGGCAGTTTTTCCTTGCTGCGCCAGTGCGGCAGGGAGTTCCAGTAGCGCTCGCCCTTGGCGTCGTCGTACATGCCTTCCCAGCGCGCGATAACCAGCACCGCCAGGGCATTACCGATCACGTTCAGTGCGGTACGCGCCATGTCCATGATGCGGTCGACACCGGCGATGAACGCCAGGCCTTCCAGCGGAATGCCGACGCTGCCCAGCGTCGCCAGCAGCACCACGAAGGACACGCCCGGTACGCCGGCGATGCCTTTGGAGGTGACCATCAGGGTCAGCACCAGCAGCAGTTGCTGGCTGATCGACAGGTCGATGCCGTACAGCTGGGCAATGAAGATCGCCGCGATCGACTGGTACAGGGTCGAGCCGTCGAGGTTGAACGAGTAACCGGTCGGCACCACGAAGCTGCAGATGGCTTTCGGCGCGCCGTAGGCTTCCATTTTCTCGATCACCCGTGGCAGCACGGTTTCCGAGGAAGCGGTGGAGTAGGCCAGCACCAGCTCATCCTTGAAGATGCGCATCAGCTTGAGCACCGAGAAGCCGAACAGCTTGGCGATCAGGCCCAGCACGACGAAGGCGAAGAAGGCGATGGCGACGTAAACCAGGATCACCAGTTTCGCCAGCGGCAGCAGCGAGGCGAAGCCGAAGTTGGCGACAGTCACCGCGATCAGGGCGAACACGCCGATAGGGGCGTAGTTCATGATCATGTGGGTGACTTTGAACATGCTTTCCGAGACGCCCTGGAACATCTTCACCAGCGGCTCGCGCAGGTCCGACTGCAGGCTCGACAGGCCGAGACCGAACAGGACGGAGAAGAAGATGATCGGCAGCATTTCGCCGCGGGCCATGGCTGCGAAGATGTTCGACGGGATCAGGTTGAGGATGGTCTCGATGAACGCATGCTCATGCTGCACTTCGGCGGCGGTCGCCTGGTACTTGGAGATATCCACAGTGCCCAGGGTGCTCATGTCGATGCCGGTGCCCGGGTGGAACACGTTGGCCAGCACCAGACCGACCACGATGGCGATGGTGGTGACGATTTCGAAATAGATGATGGTCTTCAGGCCGATACGCCCGAGCTTCTTGGCGTCGCCCACGCCGGCGATGCCGACGATCAGAGAAGAAATGACGATCGGGATGACGATCATCTTGATCAGACGGATAAAGATATCGCCTGCCGGTTGCAGGACGTTGCTGATCCACCAGGCCTTCTCGGCGCTGAAGTGGTTGAGCAACGCACCCAGTGCAATCCCCAGAACCAGACCTATCAGGATCTGCCAGGCGAGGCTGATTTTTGCCTTCTTCATTATCTTTACCCTTACTTGCGTTTGACTCAGGCACATGCAGGAACTGGAACGCTCATCAGCGGAAAAGTCTGTGCATCTGCCTCCGTATAAGGTGCCCCGAAGTGCGTATTTACGGCTCTTCGGCAAGCGAAAAAAGGCGCAACTATTCCGATGCAAGGTGGCGCCGTCTAATGCCGTAAACGCCTACCCTATGCCGAATCGGCATGAGCTTTTTCAATTGAAACTGGCGTCCCAAGCGGTTCGATTGTGACATTTCAGCCGGCATAAGTGCCGTGAACCGGCCATTACAGCGTAGGCGGGTGAAATTTCGCACAGCGAGAATCGGCGGAAATTTCTGGAAAAAGTCTGAATTGAAAGCCTATAAGTCACACGAATCGAGCGCGATCTTTGTCGATATACGGTCGTCAGGAAACACCGCGAAATGTTTTCTCACGCAGTGTCGACGATGCGAAGAAGGGGATTAGCGTGTTGGATCAATGATTTGGCTGATTCAAAGCCCAGCGCAGATTCGTCAGACCATCGGGTCGACGAACCTGCGGCGCAGCTTTTACCCTGACCCGGCCCTTGCGCAGGTACTCCCTGTACCCGTAGGTCACTCCGACCCTGTAGCAGTCAGAACGTCCCGGCCCCCTGGTCATGCACCGGCCCTCATCGGGTGGCGCAATGGAAAGCAGCGGGCGCTGCTTTCGTGTTCAAGAATCCTGTGCGTCCTGCGTCAGTACCACTTGGGATCTTTCTTCAGGGTTTCCATCAGCAGATCCTGCATGCCCTGATCAGGTTTGCCGAAGAATCGATACGTCGCGTGTCGCGTTGGCGACTTGTCCTGCGGCAGACCTTCCGGGACATCGACCAGCATGGCGTAGGCGTCATCCTTGTCGAAGCTGAAGGCAACGATCAAACGGTGATTCAGGCACTTGTCCTGACTCTCGCAGAGCGGCCCGACCAGATACTTGTCGCCATCTTCCGTAACGGCATTCATCTGTTGCTCGGAGGTTCCGGACAGGTTGATCACCCACTCCGGTACGCGCTCTTCCTTTTTGATCACACCTTCCCAGGTTTCGCGATACTGCTCGTCGGAAGCGAGCAGTTCGTTGACCCGGGCCTGGCCGTCATTGGCCGCCATGGCCATGGCACTGCCGCCCAGAAGCAGGGCGGCGGCCAATGTCTTGAGACCGATCATCGTTAACCTCGGCCGCGACGGCCAAAGAAGAAGGAAGCGATGAACATCACCAGGAACACGACAAAGAGAATCTTGGCGATACCCGTGGCGGTGCCCGCGATACCACCGAAGCCCAGTACGGCGGCGATGATGGCAATGATCAAGAATGTAATTGCCCAGCTCAACATGGTGATTCTCCTTACTTGTCTATTTAGGGGTGTTTGCGGTTTCCGACGCTCAGGCGTCCGAATTTGTTCAACGACTTAGAAAACCCAGCGCTCTTCCCGTGGCAGTTGATCCAGCGGTTGCGCCTGGTCTACATCGATCATGTGCATCGAAGCGTTTTCGGCTTGGCTGCTGCTCACGGCACTGAAGTGCTTTTGAGTGCTGTGCTGCATCGAAATGAGTGGCTCGGGTTTGCGGCTGTTTTCCCAGCTCATGTATTGCTGGCAGACGATCAGGGTAATCAACAACGCCAGTACGCCGAACAGACCTTGCTGGATCTGCAGTGGCGAGATACGTACTTGGGCGGCAGTTGGGCGAGTCATCCTGTGTTCCTCACGCTTGTTCGGTTGGGGCAGTGCTGATCTGCCCGGGCTGAGTGAGGTATTGCAGCCTGCATGCCAGTTTTTTGTTGTCTGAAAATATCAATAAAAACAATGGCTTACGTACGCTTGAGAAATTTCCTGCGACGCATCCTGCACGATGGCTCTTCTGCGGTCGTGCGCAATGCACGATTATTTCGTGGGAAATTTCGATGATATGGAATTGCTACCGGTACGCAGATGTCAGAAGAGGACGCAGGATCTGCCCTGCAAATCGCTGGCTGTTTTAAAACTCAACGAAATCAATGAATTGGCCGTTATGGCAGTAGAGAGCTACCCTCCTATGGCTGGTATCGTTCAGAATCAACCATGCAACTTGCCCGATTTTTCCGGGACTAACCCAAGACTAATCACTATGGAGCGTAGGAAAAATGGAATCTGCCACTGAGCAACAAGGCCGCATTCTGCTGGTGGACGATGAATCCGCCATCCTGCGTACGTTTCGTTATTGCCTCGAAGACGAAGGCTACACGGTCGCCACGGCCAACAGCGCGGCGCAAGCCGATGCTTTGCTGCAACGCCAGGTCTTCGACCTGTGCTTCCTCGATTTGCGCCTGGGCGAGGACAACGGTCTCGACGTCCTCGCGCAAATGCGCATTCAGGCGCCTTGGATGCGCGTGGTGATCGTCACCGCGCATTCGGCGGTCGACACCGCCGTTGATGCCATCCAGGCTGGCGCCGCCGACTATCTGGTCAAACCGTGCAGCCCCGACCAACTACGTCTGGCCACCGCCAAGCAGCTGGAAGTGCGGCAGCTGTCGGCGCGTCTTGAAGCCCTCGAAGGCGAGATCCGCAAACCGAAAGACGGCCTCGATTCCCATAGCCCGGCGATGAAGGTCGTACTGGAGACAGCCCGCCAGGTCGCGAGCACTGACGCCAACATTCTTATCCTCGGCGAATCCGGCACTGGTAAAGGTGAACTGGCCCGTGCAATCCACGGCTGGAGCAAGCGCGAGAAGAAGTCCTGCGTAACCATCAACTGTCCGTCGCTGACTGCCGAGCTGATGGAAAGCGAGCTGTTCGGCCATAGCCGTGGCGCCTTCACCGGGGCCAGCGAAAGCACGCTCGGTCGGGTTAACCAGGCTGACGGTGGTACGCTGTTTCTCGACGAGATCGGCGACTTTCCACTGACGTTGCAACCCAAGTTGCTGCGTTTCATCCAAGACAAGGAATATGAGCGGGTGGGCGACCCGGTGACTCGCCGTGCCGATGTGCGCATTCTCGCCGCGACCAACCTGAACCTCGAAGACATGGTCCGCGACGGTCGCTTCCGCGAGGATCTGCTCTATCGCCTCAACGTCATCACCCTGCACCTGCCGCCATTGCGTGAGCGCGCCGAAGACATCCTGACCCTTGCCGATCGCTTCCTCGCACGTTTCGTCAAAGAGTACGCGCGCCCGGCGCGCGGCTTCAGCGATGAGGCGCGCGAAGCGCTGCTCGGTTATCGCTGGCCGGGCAACATTCGCGAGCTGCGCAACGTGGTCGAGCGGGCGAGCATCATCTGCCCGCAGGAGCGCGTGGAAATCAGCCACCTGGGCATGGCCGAACAACCGGCCAACAACGCGCCACGGGTCGGTGCGGCGCTGAGCCTGGATGAGCTGGAGAAAGCGCACATCGGGGCGGTTCTGGCCACCGCTGGCACACTGGATCAAGCGGCGAAAACCCTCGGCATCGACGCCTCGACCCTGTATCGCAAACGCAAGCAGTACAACCTGTGAGCACTGCGCGATGAAACTGGCGATCAAGCTGCGCACGCGCCTGTTCCTGAGCATTTCTGCACTGATCACCGTGGCCTTGCTCGGGCTTCTGCTCGGGCTGGTCAGCGTGATGCAGATGGCCGGGTCGCAGGAAGCGCTGGTGCGCAGCAACTTCGTCACCCTGGATCTGGGCCTCAAATTGCGCCAGACCCTCGGCGATCAGTTGATCATCATGCTCGCGGAAAAGCCCGACCCCGTTGCCTTCGAAGCGTCCAAGCAGCATTACTTCCAGTTGCTCGACCAAGGCATCGCCCAGCAGTCGGAGAGTGAAGATCAGCCTTACGGTTTCCGCCAGGCCAAGGCCGATTACCTTAACTTCCTCGACTCCTTCGATGTCAGCGCCGAAGCGGCGAAGGATGCCAGTACCAGCGCGGATTTCCGCGAGCGCTTCAATATCCTGCGCAACGGTTTGATTGCGGAACACAAGCACGCGCTGGACAGTATCAACGAGGTGCAGCACGCCGCCCGCGAACGTGCCTTGCTGATCGCCGGGCTGCTCGGTCTGGTCGGGCTGGCGGTGCTGATCATCGGTTTTGTCACAGCGCAAGGCATTGCCCGCCGCTTCGGCGCGCCGATCGAAGCGCTGGCCAAGGCTGCCGATAACATAGGGCAGGGTAACTATGACGTGACCCTGCCGATTTCCACCGCCATGGAAGTCAACCTGCTGTCGCGGCGCTTCGGTCTGATGGCCGAGGCGTTGCGCGAACACCAGGCGATGAATGTCGACGAGCTGTTGGCCGGTCAGCAACGCCTGCAAGCGGTGCTCGACAGTATCGACGACGGTTTGTTGATGATCGATCGCCAAGGCCAGCTCGAACACCTCAACCCGGTCGCTCAGCGTCAGTTGGGCTGGGAAGATGATCGTCTCGGCCAGGGCTTGGGCACCGCACTCGGTCGCCCGGAACTGGATGCACAACTGCAACTGGTGCTGCGCGGCGGCACGCTGGAGCGGGCGCCGGAAGATCTGAGTATCGAAGTCGATGGTGAATCGCGCCTTCTGACTTATAGCCTGACGCCGGTCAGCCACACCCAGGGGCATATTCTCGGCGCGGTCATGGTGCTGCACGACGTCACCGAACAACGTGCGTTCGAGCGGGTTCGCAGCGAATTTGTTCTGCGCGCTTCCCATGAATTGCGTACGCCGGTGACGGGCATGCACATGGCTTTCGGGCTGTTTCGTGAGCGGGCCAAGTTTCCGGCGGAGTCGCGCGAGGCTGACCTGCTGGATACGGTCAACGAGGAAATGCAGCGCCTGATGCAGTTGATCAACGACTTGCTCAATTTCTCGCGCTACCAGAACGGTTTGCAGAAACTCACCCTGGCGCCATGTTCCATTGAGGACTTGCTGGAGCAGGCGCAGCTGCGCTTTGCCGAAGCGGCGGCGGCCAAAGGTGTTGCGCTGAACGTCGAGATTCAAGGGCCGTTGCCACGTTTGCAGGCCGATCAGGCGCAACTCGATCGTGTCCTCGACAACCTGATCGACAACGCGCTGCGCCACACTGCACGCGACGGGCAGATCCGTCTGCAGGCGCGTCGTCATGGCGAGCGGGTGATCATCAGCGTCGAAGACAACGGTGAAGGCATTGCCTACGGCCAGCAGGGGCGGATCTTTGAGCCGTTCGTGCAGGTCGGTCGCAAGAAGGGTGGCGCCGGGCTCGGCCTGGCGCTGTGCAAGGAAATCGTCCAGTTACACGGCGGACGCATGGGCGTTTATTCGCGGCCGGGGCAGGGCACCCAGTTCTACATGGCGCTGGCGGTTTAGGCTTCGTCGTCCATACGTCGTCCTGCGAGCCGGCGTCCGCGGGTGATCAGTTCGATGAACTGCACGGCGCTCAGCGCATGGGCGAACAACCAGCCCTGACCGAATTTCACCCCTTCACTGCTGAGCAAGGTCGCCTGGGATTCCAGTTCGATGCCTTCAGCAATTACCTTCAGATCCAGCGCCTGCGCCATGTGAATGATGTGCGGCGCGACGCCGCTGCTCGCCGCGTCATGGCCCAGCGCATCAATGAAGGCCTTGTCGATCTTCAGGCAATCCACTGGCAGGGTCTGCAGATAGGCGAGGCTGCAGTAGCCAGTGCCGAAGTCGTCGATCAGTACTTGATGGCCAACGTCGCGCAAGGCTTGCAGGTTTTCCCGAGCGACGACCACATCGATCAGGCCGCGCTCGGTGACTTCGAAGGCAATCTGCCGCGCCGCAACACGGTGCAGCGCCAGCAGGCGCGCCATGACCTGGCCGATGCGCGGCACCATGACATCGCACGCCGCGAGGTTCACCGAGATATACAGCTGCGGATTGGCGCGCAATAACTGGCCCAGTTGTTCGAGCAAACGCTGCAACACGAAGTCGGTCATCTGCCGGATCTGTCCGGTGTTCTCGGCCATCGGAATGAACAGGTCGGGGCTGGTCAGCGTGCCGTCCGGGCGCCGCCAGCGCAGCAGGGCTTCGGCGCCGACGCAGTTGCGGCTGTCGAGGTCGAAGATCGGTTGATACAGCACCTGTAACTCACCCCGACGGATCGCCCCGTGCAACTCGGCATCCAGCGATTGCCGCTGGCGCACCAGCAGGAAGGTCAGAAACCCGACAATGGCCCCGGCAATCAGGCACACCGGCAACAGCCACCACCACACCGCAGGGATATGCACGCCAGTGCGCGGCGTAATCAATACCAGCTGGTATTCCGGATTATCGGTGGGCATGCGATAGATCAACCGCGTTTGCGTCACCTGCAGTGCATCACGACTTTTCGGTGGCCAGGGTTCGGTGGGCGGCCAGACCTGTGCAAAGCCAAGTACCGGGATCGCGCGAGTGCCGTGATCGAGCACCACCAGCAGGCTGCTACCGGGCGACAGATCGACCATGTCGGTCAAATGCCCGCGCGAGGTGGCGACGCGAAAATTGCCGCGACCGAGCATGAGCGCCGCGCGGTTTTCATCAGGTTCAGTGGTGGTGTTCAGCCAATAACTGTATGTCGGGCCCTGGATGTCCGGAGCACGATCCAGCGACAGGCCTTCCTGACGCGGACGATTGGAGCAGAACCGCGAGGCGTCCATGTAGGCGGCTTCGTAGACGAAGCGATAGTTGAAAGTGACTTGCTGCAAGGTCGCGATCATTTCTTCGTCGCAGCCGCGCAGGGGCTGGGCTTCGAGATCGTCGAGGCTTTCGCGCAACTGGCCGAACAATTGTTCGAGGCGGGCGAGGAAACGCTCACCCTGCGCGTTCATTTCCTGGCTCTCGCGCAACTCCATCTGCCGCATCGCCGCGAACATACTGCCGGCGATCAACAGGCTGGCACTGAGGACAGCCGCGATCATCGCCAAAAAACCGGGGCGATAAAACCAGCTACGCAACGTTTCTCGGGTAGCAGCCATCAAGGAATTTCCGAAGAATTACCATGAGTTATAGCTGCTGATTGCGATTTCGCCCTGACCGTCGGGCGGGCGTCATTATTTTGTCTGGTTGAGCACCAGGAGAAGTGCTGCCGTTTGCGCATCCGGCGTGCCGTCGAAACGGGCGGGGCGGTAATGCATCTGGAATGCGGCAAGGACGTGGCGGGTGGCTACATCCAGCTCACCGGTCTGCGGCGTGTCGTAGCCCAGCCGGGCGAGTTGCGCCTGGAACCAGCCGATTTCCGGCAGTGGACTGCTGTTGAACACCGCTTGCTGACGCGCCACGGCTTGTTCGTTCGGCCATAGGCCCAAGCCCTCATCCGCGAGACGTTTCCACGGGAACAGTGGACCCGGATCGAGCTTGCGCAGAGGCGCGATGTCGCTGTGACCAATGATGTGTCGGGGACTGATGCCGTTGCGTTGGCTGATGTCCTTGAGCAGGGTGATCAGCGACTGGATTTGCGCTTCGCTGTACGGGTACCACAGGCGCCCGGTCGGGGTGTCCTTGTAGCCGGGATTGACGATTTCAATGCCGATGGAGCTGGAGTTAAGCCAGGTACGGCCCTGCCACTGACTTTCGCCGGCGTGCCAGGCGCGCTGGTTTTCGTCCATCAACTTATAGATCGTGGCGCCCTTGTCATCGCCGATCAGGTAATGGCTGCTGACCTCGCCATGGGTCAGCAATTGCAGCGAACGCTCCAGCGATGCCGAGGTGTAATGCACCACGACGAACTGGATGCGGCTGTCGTAATTGGTCGAAGGATGGCTGGTGTCGTAGCGCGGGCCGCTGGCGCAACCAGCGAGGACGAGCAGCGAGGCAAACAGGGCAAAGAATTTCATGGCAAAGGACGATACGCAAAAGACAATAATGCAACAGTGTAACGTACGGATCTGGCCAGAGTCCGCCAGCGGGCGGATTTAAACAAAATGGAACAATTGCCTCAGCCCAGCTCCACGCGGTTGCGTCCGGCGTTTTTCGCCCGATACAGCGCCTGATCGGCTCTTTTCAGCACCAGATCGCTGTGTTCGCCCACCCTGAAAGAAGCCAGCCCCATGGAAATCGTTATGGTCACCCGCTCGCCCTTGAAGTGAAACGGGCAGGCCTCGATCGCCGCACGCAGGGTTTCCAGGAGTTTCGCGCCTGCCGCTGGCGGCGTTGCCGGCAGTAACAGCACGAACTCTTCGCCGCCGAAGCGAGCAATGAAATCCGAGCCGCGCAGGCGTTTGCGCAGCACCGTGGCGATGATCTTCAGGACTTTATCGCCGGCCAGGTGGCCGTAGCTGTCGTTGATGCGCTTGAAGTGATCGAGGTCGAGCATGGCCAGGCTCAGGGTATTGCCGTGTTGCTGCCACTGCTGGATTTCATGCTCGAGGCGTTCACTCCACGCCGCGCGGTTGGGCAGGCCGGTCAGCGGGTCGATCAGGGCTTTCTGCCGCTGCTCCTCAAGATGTTCGCGGAAACCCAGAGCTTCCTGTTCCATATGCGCCACGCGCTCCGACAGGCTCTTCAGTCTGGCGGCGACTTCCTGCTCGCGGGCGTCGCGCTGTTTCTGGTGCTGATCCATGGTGCCGAGCAGGCCTTCCAGATGATTCTCCAGCACATGCTTGAGGTCATCGAGGTCGGCAGCTTGCTGGACGCTGCTCTGCAAGCCGTCGACCTGTTCACGGATCTGCGAATCCATGGCCCGCGCCGCCGAGCTGTTGTCGGCATGCCCTTCGCTGGCCGCTTGCAGGTTGCTCTGAAACGCTTCGAGGCGTTCGTTGAGCTGTTGCAGATAGGCTTCGAACTCATGTTGACCGCTGTCAGTAATCGCCAGCATCAAGGTTGCGAGATCGTCGAGGATCGGCAGCAATTCGTACCAGTTCAAGCCGTGCTTCAGCCGTTCGCGCATGGCTTCGGCTTGGGGCCGATGACGCTCGGGCAGGGTCAGGTCGTCGAGCAGGCCGATCAGCGTGTCTTCGATATGCCTGGCCACGGAGCTGTAGGACGGCTCCGGCGAGTCCGGCAGGGCGAAGAGGATGTCGTGTTCCGGCTGATCCGGGTCGATGGCGGCCAGGGCCTGGGCGATCGGCTCGGGCAAGGGCAGGCTGTCGAGAATCAACGCGGCCGGATCGCCGGGGTGGCTCAGTTCGTCGGGATTGACTGCCTCGGTGGTGGGCGATTGCGCCGAGGCGCCTGGCGCCGCGGATGCGCCTGGCTCAATCTGCGCTGGTTCGGCTTCAACAGTGACAACAGGCGTCGCGAACGCGACGACTTCCGGTTCGGGCGCGACCTGCACAGGCGTCTCGACGGTCGCGGCGGGAGCCTCAATCGCCGGTTCAGGGTCTGTGACCGCTGCCGTTTGCGTGGGTTGCGGTTCGGGTTGCTGAGCTTCGACCGGCTGCGGCACGGGTGGTGCTGGAATCTCTGCCGTGGGTGCGGTGGTTTCCTCACTCTCGCGACTGCCAAACAGACGCTGCAACAACCCCGGCCGGCCCGGTTCGGCAGGCGTCTCTAGCTGACTCAAGGCCTTGCCCTGCAAGCCACTGAGCTCGCTCAGCAGCAGGGGCATTTCCCGCGCCTGACCGACGCGGCTGTCCAGTTGTTTGGCAAATTTCTTCAGCGGTTGCGCGACTTCCCGCGGCAAGGGAAGGGCCTGCAACTGGGTGACCAGTGCGGTCAGCGCGGTGCTGACCTGATCGATGCGGGTTTCGCGGCGCTGCTCGGAGTCGAGCACGGCTTTTTCCAGACGCGGCAGCAGGGCGGCGAGGCCGGCGTCCATGTCATCGGTGCGCACGACTTCGCGCATTTCCTTCATGCACTGATCGACAGCCTTGTCGGTGCCTTCGGCCGCCAGCGTGCTGCGCACCAGCCCGCGCCGCAGCAGGTCGAGTCGCGCGGCCCAGCGGCGTTCGAGCTTGTCCTGCTGTTCGATGCTCTTGAGGTACTTCTCTTTCCAGCGCTGGGCGTCGTCGCTCATTCACAGGTTCCGCGAGGGGCAGGGCTCAACGCGGGCAATGCGTCGGCCGTGAGCGAACCCGGCAGACGAATTTCCACCGCGACCGGCAGGTGATCGGAAATGGGCTGGGCCAGCACCTCGACCTTTTCCAGGGTCAGGGTCGGGCTGAGCAGAATATGATCAAGGCAACGCTGTGGGCGCCAGCTGGGGAAGGTCGCTTCCACCTGCGGGGCCAGCAGGCCGAGATCGCGTAACGGCGAGTGTTCGAGCAGGTCGCTGGCGTGGGTGTTCATGTCACCCATCAGCACCTGATGCTTGTAGCCGCTGATCAAATCACGAATGTAGGCCAGTTGCAGGCTGCGCGTCCGCGCGCCGAGGGCCAGATGCATCATCACCACCACCAGCGCTTCCGGACCTTCGCCGAAGCGCAGCAGGATTGCGCCGCGACCTTTCGGACCGGGCAGCGGGTGATCCTCGATCGCCCACGGCTTCAGGCGGCTGAGCACGCCATTGCTGTGCTGGGCCAGCCGGCCGAGGTTGCGATTGAGTTGTTGATACCAGTAGGGGAAGGCGCCGAGATGGGCCAGGTGCTCGACCTGATTGACGTAGCCCGAACGCAGGCTGCCGCCATCGGCTTCCTGCAGGGCGACCAGATCGAAGTCGCCGAGCAGGTCACCGATCTTCTGCAGATTGCCGGAACGCCCGGTGTGCGGCAGCAGATGCTGCCAGCTGCGGGTCAGGTAATGCCGATAGCGCTCGGTGCTGATGCCGACCTGAATGTTGAAACTGAGCAAGCGCAGACGCTGGTCTGCGGGCAGGCCCGTAGACGCCAGATGATGCTCGTTGACCTGCGGATCATGCAGGCCAACGATGCGTTCGGACTTCCAGCGGCGCATGGCGAATGCCGCGCTTAGTTGGCAGCCGCCTTGGTTGCTGCTCGCTCTTTGGCGACCAGATCGTCAGCCAGCTTCAACGCTTGCTCGGCACCGCCGGCAGAGCCGATGTCGAAGCGATATTTACCGTTGACGATCATGGTTGGCACGCCGGTGATTTCGTACTTCTTGGCCAGCTCTTTGGCCTTGTTGATCTGACCTTTGATCGCGAACGAGTCGAAGGTGGCGAGGAACTTGTCCTTGTCCACGCCTTGAGTGGCGAGGAAGTCAGCCATGTCGTTCTTGTCGGTGAGCTTCTTGTGTTCTTTCTGAATGGCGTTGAATACCGCAGCGTGAACCTGGTGCTCGACACCCATCGCTTCGAGGGTCAGGAACATCTGGCCGTGAGCGTCCCACGGTCCGCCGAACATCGCCGGAATGCGCACGAAGTTGACGTCGGACGGCAGTTTTTCAACCCACGGGTTGATGACGGGTTCAAAGGCGTAGCAATGCGGGCAGCCGTACCAGAACAGCTCGACCACTTCGATCTTGCCAGGCACTGCAACCGGGACCGGGTTGGCCAGTTCGACATAAGGGGCGGCAGGGGCTTCAGCGGCCTGGGCGGTGAAGCCGAACAGGCTGGCAGCGACGAGGGCGGCGCTGATGATCAGATTACGCATGCTTTACTCCTGGACAATTTGGGTCGCCTCGCTCGACCTGTTTCGACACAGATCCTGGCGGGCATGAGTGCTGTAGTGTAACGGTAGCGGCCACAAAAAAGGGCGGCCAAAGCCACCCTTTTTATACTTGCTGCGAAGGATTAATCGAGCGTTAACGTGGCAGGCGTTGCGCGCCTCGCTCAACACTCGAACAAGGGCCTCAGTGCAGGCCCTGGATGTAGCTGGAAACCGCAGCGATGTCTTCGTCGCTCAGCTTGCGCGCGATGGTGCGCATGGTCATGGCATCACCGTCATTGGCACGACCGTCGACTTCCTTGCGGAAATCGGTCAGCTGCTTGGCGATGTATTGAGCGTGCTGGCCACCCAGATGCGGGAAGCCTGCGGCGGCGTTGCCGGCGCCATTCGGCGAGTGGCAACCGGTGCAGGCTGGCAGGCCTTTTTCCAGGTTGCCGCCACGGAACAGCGCTTCACCGCGCGCGACGATCTTCGGATCGGCGGCGCCGACGCTGCCTTTCTGGCTGGCGAAGTATGCGGAGATATCGGCCAGATCCTGATCATTCAGGTTGGTCAGCAGCCCGGTCATTTCCAGAACCACGCGTCTGCCCGACTTGATGTCGTGCAATTGCTTGTCGAGGTAGCGTTCACCCTGACCTGCCAGTTTCGGAAAGTTCGGCGCCATGCTGTTGCCGTCCGGGCCATGGCAGGCCCCGCACACGGCGGCTTTGGCCTGGCCTGCTGCGGCATCGCCGGCAGCATGGGCGACGCCTGAAATTCCCACGGTCAACAGCAGACTCACGATCAATTTGTTCATCAGCTAATCCAACTACGGCTAAGG
This sequence comes from Pseudomonas sp. RIT-PI-o, assembly GCF_001297215.1. Lineage (NCBI taxonomy): Bacteria > Pseudomonadati > Pseudomonadota > Gammaproteobacteria > Pseudomonadales > Pseudomonadaceae > Pseudomonas > Pseudomonas sp. RIT-PI-o. Next base: position 243,822 of record NZ_LHPA01000044.1, read on the forward strand.
GTTAAGTTATGGACCGGGCTTACTCTCGCTCATCCACAGGATGATGGCCTGGTAATCCTCGGCACTGCAGTCCATGCACAAACCACGCGGCGGCATCGCCTTGAAACCCTGGGTTACGTGTTGCACCAGCGTCCCCATACCTTTCGCCAACCTCGGCGTCCAAGCTTCCTGATCGCCTCTTGCGGGCGCCATGGGTAGTTGGCCGGAATGACAGGCACCACAAACACGGTTGTACACAGCTTCCGGATCCTGTGTAGCCTGTGCGCTGTAAAGCGGCACCAAGACTCCGGCAGCCAGCAGCCATTTCGTCATAAAACGACCTTTTCAGGGTTGAGAGCGTTCTGCGTTCTAATGCGCAATCAAAGTCTGGCGCTCTCGTGAACTTCATCCTTCGCTGGGACAAAGCACACACAAAATCTGCGGCATTATATACTGGCGTCACTGAAACGGAAGCGACACCGCGTTCCGCGCCCATTCCCGGCGCCGCCCACATCGGAAATCCCATGCAACTCAAGAATCCCATCCTCGGCCTGTGCCAACAGTCCACATTCATGCTCAGTGCCGCCAAAGTCGACCAATGCCCGGACGACGAAGGCTTCGAAGTGGCGTTTGCCGGTCGTTCCAACGCTGGCAAATCCAGCGCGCTGAACACCCTGACCCACGCCAGTCTGGCGCGCACCTCGAAAACTCCGGGTCGCACACAGCTGTTGAACTTCTTCAAGCTAGACGATGATCGCCGTCTGGTCGACCTGCCGGGCTACGGTTATGCAAAAGTACCGATCCCGCTCAAGCAACACTGGCAGCGCCACCTCGAGGCTTACCTCGGCGGTCGAGAGAGTTTGAAAGGTCTGATTCTGATGATGGACATCCGCCATCCGATGACCGACTTCGACCTGCTGATGCTCGATTGGGCCGTCGCCGCCGGCATGCCGATGCACATCCTGCTGACCAAGGCCGACAAGCTCACCTACGGCGCAGCCAAGAACACCCTGCTGAAAGTACAGTCGGAAATCCGCAAAGGCTGGGGCGACTCGATCACCATCCAACTCTTCTCTGCGCCAAAACGCATGGGCCTGGAAGAGGCTTACACCGTACTGGCCGACTGGATGGAACTGGCAGACAAAAACACCGAGGCCGCCGCCGAGTAAGACAAGTTCAAAACTGTCTGTGGTGCTGTCAGGCAAGGCAAAAGCACCGCTAAAACGGCCGGGGTCGCGCTCGACTTTAGGGGACCTAAATGAGCATTTTTAGCGGTGCTTTTAACGCAGCATGACGGCATCACAGCCAGTTTTGAGGCAAAAAAAGCCCCGGGATTCATTGGGGAGGGAGAATTCCGGGGTCTAAGTTCCGAACCGCTAGGGCGGGGTTCAGATATCTGCCAACACTTAACACAACATAGGAGCATCGAAGGGCTTCACCAGCCATTCAGTACCTCTGAGTGTTCCACCGGCAGATTAGTTCAGATTTTTTTCAAAAAGCTTTGGAATAGCCTCAAGCATTTATCGGTCTAAGCCGGTTTCCCGGGCTTGCCGCGACGCCGTGTCGCGGCCACGCTGCACCCTGCTCAGTGCGCCTCATCCCAATTGTTGCCGACGCCGACTTCCACCAGCAGCGGCACGTCCAGTTTCGCCGCTTCGCTCATGTGCAGGCGAATCTCGGTGCTGACCTGCTCGACCAGATCCTCGCGAACCTCCAGCACCAGTTCATCGTGCACTTGCAGGATGACCCGGGCATCCAGCCCCGACGTCGCCAGCCAGTTGTCCACGGCGACCATGGCTTTCTTGATGATGTCCGCCGCCGTGCCCTGCATCGGCGCGTTGATCGCCGTGCGTTCTGCGGCGGCGCGTTCCTGCGGCTTGTTCGAGTTGATCTCCGGCAGGTACAGGCGACGACCGAAGAACGTTTCAACGTAGCCCTGATCGGCCGCCTGTGCGCGGGTGCGCTCCATGTACTCGCGAACGCCTGGATAACGGGCGAAGTACGTATCGATGTAGGCCTTGGCGGTCTTGGTGTCGACGCCGATGTCCTTGCCGAGCTTCTGCGCGCCCATGCCATAGATCAGACCGAAGTTGATCGCCTTGGCGCTGCGGCGCTGGTCCGAGGTCACTTGCTCAAGCTCGACCTTGAACACTTCGGCGGCGGTCGCGGTGTGCACGTCGAGGTTGTTGCGGAAGGCGTTCATCAGGCCTTCGTCGCGGGACAGGTGCGCCATGATCCGCAACTCGATTTGCGAGTAGTCCGCCGCCAGCAGTTTGTAACCCTTCGGCGCGACGAACGCCTGACGAATGCGCCGGCCTTCGGCGGTGCGCACCGGGATGTTCTGCAGGTTCGGATCACTGGAGGACAAGCGACCGGTCGAGGCCACCGCCTGATGATACGAGGTATGAATGCGTCCGGTGCGCGGGTTGATCTGCTCCGGCAGACGATCGGTGTAAGTGCTTTTCAGCTTGCTCATCGAACGGTGCTCCATCAGCACTTTCGGCAAGCGGTGATCGTCTTCGGCGAGTTTCGCCAGCACTTCTTCAGCGGTGGACGGCTGGCCTTTGGCAGTTTTCTTCAGCACCGGCAGGCCAAGCTTTTCATAGAGGATCACCCCCAGTTGCTTGGGCGAGCCGAGGTTGAATTCCTCCCCGGCAATCTCGAAGGCCTCTCGCTCGAGCGCGACCATTTTGTTGCCCAGCTCGATGCTCTGGATCCCGAGCAGCTCGGCATCGACGAACGCGCCCTGGCGCTCGATGCGCGCCAGCACGGGCACCAGCGGAATCTCGATGTCGGTCAGCACGCTGGCCAGGCTCGGAATCGCGCTTAGCTTCTCGAACAGAGCCTGGTGCAGACGCAGGGTGATGTCGGCATCTTCGGCGGCGTAGGGACCGGCCTGTTCCAGGGCGATCTGGTCGAAGGTCAGTTGCTTGGCACCTTTGCCGGCGATGTCCTGAAAGCTCACCGTGGTGTGGTCGAGGTACTTCTGCGCGAGGCTGTCCATATCGTGACGGGTCGCGGTGGAGTTGAGCACGTACGACTCAAGCATGGTGTCGAAGGCGATGCCGCGCACGCTGATGCCTTCGTTCTGGTCGCCGCCGATGGCGCAGTTGGCCAGAATATTCATGTCGAACTTGGCGTGCTGGCCGACCTTGAGCTTGTTCGGGTCTTCCAGGATCGGCTTGAGTGCGCGCAGCACGGTGTCGCGATCCAGTTGCTCCGGTACGCCGATGTAGGAGTGGGTCAGCGGAATGTAGGCGGCTTCGTTGGCCTGTACGGCGAACGACAGACCGACCAGTTGTGCCCGCTGCGCGTCGATGCCGGTGGTTTCGGTGTCGAAGGCGATCAGCTTGGCGTTGCGCAGTTTTTCCAGCCAGACGTCAAAGCGGGCCTGATCGAGGATGGTTTCGTACGCGGCTTCGGCAGGGGCAGTGGCTGCCTCGGCTTGTGGAGCACTGAACAGATCATGGGTGGGCGCAGGTTCGGCAGCCGCACTCAGTTCCAGGCGTTTGGCATCGCGATCGAGGTCGTTGAGCCAGCTCTTGAATTCCAGCAGGGTGTAGAGCTCGTAGAGTCTGGCCGGGTCTTCCTGACCCATCTGCAGATCATCGAGGCCGATATCCAGCGGCACATCGATCTTGATGGTTGCCAGTTGATAGGAGAGGAAAGCCATTTCCTTGTGCTCTTCGAGCTTGGCCACCAGGGTTTTCGCCCCACGAATCGGCAGGGTCGGCACGATATCCAGATTTTCGTACAGCTCTTTAAGACCGCCGTTGACGCCGACCAGCAGGCCGGACGCCGTCTTCGGGCCGATGCCCGGCACGCCCGGAATGTTGTCGGAGGAATCGCCCATCAGCGCCAGATAATCGATGATCTGCTCCGGTGCGACGCCAAATTTCTCTTTGACGCCCTCCACATCCATCGAACTACCGGACATGGTATTGACCAAGGTAATGTGGCCGTCGACCAATTGCGCCATGTCCTTGTCACCGGTGGAGATGATCACCGGGCGGTCCGCCGCCGCGCTGCTGCGCGCCAGGGTGCCGATCACGTCGTCGGCCTCGACGCCGTCCACGCACAGCAGCGGGAAGCCGAGGGCGATCACACTCTGGTGCAGCGGCTCGATCTGCACGCGCATGTCATCGGGCATGCTCGGGCGGTTGGCCTTGTATTCGGCGTACATCTCATCGCGAAATGTCCCGCCTTTGGCGTCGAATACCACGGCGAACGGGCTGTCCGGGTACTGCTTGCGCAGACTCTTGAGCATGTTCAGCACGCCTTTGACCGCACCGGTCGGCAGGCCTTTGGACGTGGTCAGTGGTGGCAGTGCATGAAAGGCGCGGTACAGGTAAGACGAACCGTCCACCAGGACGAGGGGGGCTTGGCTCATGAGCAGGATCAACCTTTTCGGCGGGTCCGGGGCTAGAATAGCGGGACCGTTGACGACAAAGGGACAAGGTTATCATGCGTACGTTAAATCGCTTGCTGCTGGTCGGGTTGATCGCTGTCTCACCACTGGCCGCGATGGCGGCGGATGATGCGCCTGGCGCCGACCCCGACGTCACCATCCGCACGGAGGGCGACAAGACCATTCAGGAGTACCGCCAGAACGGTTTCCTGTATGCGATCAAAGTCACGCCGAAGGGCGCGCCGCCGTATTTTCTGGTGCGCGCCGACGGGACGGATGCCAATTTCATCCGCTCGGATCAGCCGGATATGCTGATCCCGTCATGGAAGATCTTCGAATGGAAGTAGGTTTTTAATTCACCCGGCGCCGCCGTTGCGGCGCCCGTACTGGCAGTTAAGACATGTCTGTGTTCACTCCCCTGGCTCGGCCCGAGCTGGAAACCTTTCTCGCCCCATACGGGCTTGGCCGCCTGCTTGATTTCCAGGGGATCGCCGCCGGCAGCGAAAACACCAACTTCTTTATCAGCCTGGAGCAGGGCGAATTCGTCCTGACCCTGGTCGAGCGCGGTCCGGTGCAGGAGATGCCGTTCTTCATCGACCTGCTCGACGTGCTGCACGAAGCCGACCTGCCGGTGCCGTATGCCCTGCGCACCAGTGACGGCGTGGCGTTGCGTGAACTCAAAGGCAAGCCCGCGCTGCTGCAACCGCGCCTGTCGGGCAAGCACATCAAGGTCGCCAATGCCCAGCATTGCGCCCAGGTCGGCGAATTGCAGGCACATCTGCACCTGGCGACCCAGGGCGAGCGCATGATCAAGCGCAAGACCGATCGCGGTCTGGACTGGATGCTGGAGGAGGGCGGCGAGTTGTTGTCCCACTTGAGCGAAGAGCCGCAGGCCTTGCTGCAAAAGGCGCTGGACGAAATCACCGCGCAGAAGGAAAGAATTCTCGCGCTGCCGCGGGCAAACATCCACGCCGATCTGTTCCGCGACAACGCGATGTTCGAAGGCACGCACCTGACCGGGTTGATCGACTTCTACAATGCCTGCTCGGGGCCGATGCTGTACGACGTGGCAATCGCGTTGAACGACTGGTGCTCGGATGAAGCGGGTGTGATCGATGGCCCGCGGGCCCGAGCGTTTCTCGGTGCCTACGCCGCGCTGCGCCCATTCACGGCGGCGGAAGCTGAACTGTGGCCGACGATGCTGCGCGTGGCTTGTGTGCGGTTCTGGCTGTCACGCTTGATCGCCGCCGAGCAGTTCGCCGGGCAGGACGTGTTGATTCACGACCCGCGGGAGTTCGAGCAGCGGCTGGTACAGCGGCAGAAGGTCAGCACACCGTTGCCTTTCGCCCTTTAAAAGCTTCGCGAGCAGGCTCACTCCTACAAGGGAATGCATTCCAAATGTAGGAGTGAGCCTGCTCGCGATTGAGGCGAAGCCGAATCAGCCCTAAAGCGATTCCAGGCATCCGGCGAGATCATTGCCGAGTTTTTCCAGCACCTGCTCATACCCCTGAGCCGTCGCCGGGGTGTACCCACCCAGCGCATCCAGCTCGGCCAGTTTCACCGGCAAACCGGCCACCAGCGTTTCCGCCAGACGCGGACGCAACGGTGGCTCGCTGAATACGCAAGTCTTGCCCACTTCCTGCAAGCGCTTGCGCATCGCCGCCACATGCTGAGCGCCTGGCTGCACTTCAGCCGCGACGGCGAACACCCCGGCGTGCTTCAAGCCGTAAGCGTCTTCGAAATAATCAAACGCCTCGTGAAAGACGAAGTACGGCTTGCCTTCGACATTGGCCAGACGCTTCTTCAAGCGCTGATCCAGCGCACCCAGACGTTCATCGAAGGCTTTGGCGTTGCTCTGATAACGCTGGGCATTGGCCGGGTCGGCGGCGCTGAGATCGGCGGCCATTTTGTCGGCGATCACCCGGGCGTTGATCGGTGACAGCCATAAGTGCGCGTCCAGCGAGCCGGGGCGATGGTCGTGGTCATGCTCATCGGCCTCTTCGGCGTGGGAATGGTTGTCTGCGCCGAAATGGCGCAATTTCAGCCCCGGCAGATCCTGCACCGCGACACTCGGCAGGCTGCGACCGCTGAGCACCCGCGGCAGGAAGCCTTCCATGTCCGGGCCGATCCAGTAGAGCAGATCGACCGACTGCACCTTCCGTACGTCGGAGGGGCGCAGGGCGTAATTGTGCGGCGAGGCACCCGGTGGCAACAGCACCTCGGGAATCGCCACGCCGTCCTGCACGGCAGCGGCAATCAACTGCAACGGTTTGATGCTGGTGAGCACTTTGACCTCGGCCTGAGCCGTACCGGTCAGCAGAAAAACGGCAACAAAGGCCACAAAAACAGAAAAAAGTCGGGACACGATGACCACTCAAGGAAGCGAGAACGGGTAACATAATAACGTCTCCAGCAAATCTCGTCGCCGCTCATGCCTATTACACCGATTGCCAGCCGTCCCCACGACCACTCCCATTGCGTGCACAGCGCTTTGTCCGAGGCCGATACCTTGTGCGCGCAAAAAGGTTTGCGTCTGACCGCTCTGCGCCGCCGCGTGCTGGAATTGGTCTGGCAGAGCCACAAGCCACTGGGTGCCTACGACATCCTCGCCGTGCTCAGCGAGCAGGACGGCCGCCGGGCCGCGCCGCCGACCGTGTACCGCGCGCTGGATTTCCTCCTGGAAAACGGCCTGGTTCATCGCATCTCGTCGCTCAACGCCTTCGTCGGCTGCGTGCATCCGGAGCATGCGCATCAGGGTCAGTTCCTGATCTGCCGCGACTGTCACGCCGCTATCGAACTTGAGCAAAAAGTGATCAGCGACGCAATTATCAGCAGCGCCAAAGACGTCGGCTTCATCGTCGAAGCGCAGACGGTCGAAGTGGTCGGCCTGTGCGCCGGTTGCCAGGGGGCCTGATGAGCAATGCGCTGATCCGTCTGGAGCAGGTCGCCGTCACGTTTGCCGGGCAGACTGTGCTGGACAACATCGAGCTGAGCGTCGAGCCGGGGCAGATCGTCACCCTGATCGGCCCCAACGGCGCCGGCAAGACCACGCTGGTGCGCGCCGTGCTCGGGCTGTTGAAGCCGAACAGCGGCAGCGTCTGGCGCAAGCCGAAACTGCGCGTTGGCTACATGCCGCAGAAGCTGCACGTCGATCCGACGCTGCCGCTGTCAGTCCTGCGGTTTCTGCGCCTGGTACCCGGTGTGGATCGCCCGCGTGCCTTGGCGGCATTGAAGGAAGTCGGCGCCGAACACGTGATCGACAGCCCGGTGCAGAGTGTTTCCGGCGGCGAAATGCAGCGCGTGCTGCTGGCTCGGGCCCTGCTGCGTGAGCCTGAGCTGCTGGTGCTCGACGAACCGGTGCAGGGCGTCGACGTGGCTGGGCAGGCCGAGCTGTACAGCCTGATCACCCGTCTGCGCGACCGCCACGGTTGCGGCGTGCTGATGGTGTCCCACGATTTGCATCTGGTGATGAGCACCACCGATCAGGTGGTCTGCCTCAACCGCCACGTCTGCTGCTCCGGGCATCCCGAGCAGGTCAGCGGTGATCCGGCATTCGTCGAGCTGTTCGGCAAGAATGCGCCGAGCCTGGCGATCTATCACCACCATCACGACCACGCCCACGACCTGCACGGTTCGGTGGTCAAAGGCCCGCTGAGCGGGCAACCTCATGTTCATGGAGACGGCTGCAAGCATGGCTGATTTTCTCTTGTATGCCCTGCTTGCAGGTCTGGCGCTGGCGCTGGTGGCCGGACCGCTCGGCTCGTTTGTGGTGTGGCGGCGCATGGCCTATTTCGGCGACACCCTGTCCCACGCCGCGCTGCTCGGCGTGGCACTGGGCTTTCTGCTGGATGTCAGCCCGACTGTAGCGGTGACGGTCGGGTGCCTGCTGCTGGCGGTGCTGCTGGTGACCCTGCAACAGCGCCAGCCACTGGCGTCTGACACGCTGTTGGGAATTCTTGCGCCGAGCACGCTCTCTCTCGGCCTGGTGGTACTAAGCTTCATGCATGAAGTGCGGATCGACCTGATGGCTTATCTGTTTGGCGATCTGCTGGCGATCAGTCCGAGCGACCTGGCGTGGATCCTCGGCGGCACCGCGGCGGTGCTGGTGTTGCTGGTGACGCTGTGGCGGCCGCTGCTGGCGGTCACCGTGCACGAAGAACTGGCGCGGGTCGAGGGCCTGCCGGTGGCCGGTCTGCGCTTGGCACTGATGTTGTTGATCGCGGTGGTGATCGCAGTGGCGATGAAAATCGTCGGGGTATTGTTGATCACTTCGCTGCTGATCATTCCGGCCGCTGCGGCACAGCGTCACGCCCGTTCGCCGGAGCAGATGGCCCTGGGCGCGAGCCTGCTGGGCATGCTCGCGGTGTGCGGCGGGCTGGCGTTGTCATGGTTCAAGGACACCCCGGCGGGGCCGTCGATCGTGGTGACGGCGGCCGCGCTGTTTCTGTTGAGTTTTGTTCTGCCCCGTCGTGGGGTGTAGACTTGGCCGCTTTTTGCGCAATTAGAGAGTCGCAGGAATGAAGCCGTTCGCCTCCCGTTATCTGCTCCTTGTCGCATTTTCAGTGCTGCTGGGCGCCTGCCAAAGCACGCCGCCGGTGGCTGAAGTCCCGGATGCGCGGGCTACGGCCATCGCACAGCTGGAGCAAAGCCTGGCCAGCAGCGAACTGGCCACCGCCGAAGACCAGTTGGCCGCGTTGCAGGCCGAAACCCCTAACGATCAATCCCTCGAGCAGTATCAGCGGCAGTTGGCGGAGGCGTACCTGCGCCGCAGCCAGATCGTCCTGCAGAAAGGTGATGTCAACGCTGCCGCCACTGCATTGAGCCGTGCCCGCGCCTTGATGCCCAAGGCCCCCGCGCTGACTGGCGGTGTCAACGGCGCGATCACTGAAGCGCGCAAGGCCGAGCTGGAAAAGGCTGAAGCCGCGCTGCTGGCTGCCGAGGCCCGGCCGAAAGCCAAGGTCATCGACCCCACTGCCGAGAGCACCACGGTTGCGCTGAACATTGGTGATATTCACAAGCTGCAACGCCAACTCGATGCGATTGCCGCCGATGTGGTGAATTATGAGTGCGCCGTCAGCATCCAGGCCCCACGCACCGCGGATTATCCGTGGCTGGCGACCTTGCTGACCAAGCGAGTGAAGAAGCTCGATCCTGACTTTGATTTGCAGATCGAGAAGCAGATCTTGCGCACGGTGCCGGCGCAGATGGTGTTGAGCCCGCGTAAACCCTAAAAAAGCTTCGCGAGCAGGCTCGCTCCCACAGGTGCAGCAATGTATCTGTGGGAGCGAGCCTGCTCGCGAAAGCGTCCTCTCAGCCAATAAAGATCTTAAGCCGGAATCGCCTTGGCCTTAGGCTCCCGCGCCCAGACCCGATGCTCGCCAATCGCGGCGAAGAACGGCTTGGTCAACGCGCCGACATCAGCGCCCTGCAACAACCCCGCATCCGCATCCAGCTTCAACAAGTCCTGCAATTGCTTGGCCTCGCCGTGCAGTGCGATCGCCTTCAGGTGCTTGTACGCTTCGAGCAGGTAATGCAGCGCCACACCGTCACCGCTCAACGCGGTAATCGACGCTGCGCCACCCGGTACGAACACCGCATCGAACGCAATTGAAGGCATGCCTTCCATCGACGCATCCACCGGCAATGCCTTGCCGTCAGCGGTCTTCACTGGCGCCGAGGTCGGGCCAAGTAGTTTCGCGTGGGCGCCTTCGGCTTCAAGTGCTTTCTTCATCGCATCGATGGCCGCAGCGTCAACACCGTTGGCAGCAAGGATCGCCACTTTGCGCGTCTTGATATTGCCGGGCAGCAGGTTGGCCTGGCTCAGCGCTGGCGACTGCTCAAGCGAGGTCTTGCGCACTTCGACCGTGCCTTTGGCTGGCGCCGGCAAACCGAGGTTCTCCGCCACGCGTTTGGCCAGGGTCAGGTCGATATTGGCGAGGATCTCGTTCACTTCACGTGCACGGATGAACTCACGCTCGACCTTGCCCAGTTCGAAGCTGTACGCGGCGATGATGTGCTCTTTCTCATGGTCGCTCATGCTGTTGAAGAACAGCCGCGCCTGAGAGAAGTGATCGCTGAACGACTCACTACGCTGACGGATCTTCGCGGCGTCGATGCGCTCTGGATAGCTCTCGAAACCACCGTCCTGTGCCGCCGGCGGGGTCTCTTTCGGCCAGCCGCCGTCGATCGAGTTCGGCTCGTAGGAAGCGCGGCCCTTGTCGATAGTGGTGCGGTGTTGCGCGTCGCGCTGGCCGTTGTGGAACGGCGCGACCGGACGGTTGATCGGCAGCTCATGGAAGTTCGGCCCGCCGAGTCGGCTGATCTGCGTGTCGGTGTAGGAAAACAGCCGACCTTGCAGCAGCGGGTCGTTGGAGAAGTCGATACCCGGCACGATGTGGCCCGGGCAGAAGGCGACCTGTTCGGTTTCCGCGAAGAAGTTGTCCGGGTTGCGGTTCAGGGTCATTTTGCCCAGCGGGGTGATCGGCACGATTTCTTCGGGAATGATTTTGGTCGGGTCGAGGATGTCGAAGTCGAAGTCGTGTTCGTTCTCTTCTTCGACAATCTGCACGCCCAGTTCCCATTCCGGGTAGTCACCCATCTCGATCGCTTCCCACAGGTCGCGACGGTGGTAGTCGGTATCTTTCCCGGCGAGCTTCTGCGCCTCGTCCCACACCAGCGAACAGGTGCCGGCGGTTGGGCGCCAGTGGAATTTGACGAAGCGCGACTTACCCTCGGCATTGATCAGGCGGAAGGTGTGCACGCCGAAACCCTGCATGCTGCGCAGGCTTTTCGGGATGGCCCGGTCGGACATTGCCCAGATCACCATGTGCGCAGATTCCGGCACCAGCGAAACGAAGTCCCAGAACGTGTCGTGAGCCGAGCCGCCGGTGGGGATTTCATTGTGCGGCTCGGGTTTCACCGCGTGCACGAAATCAGGAAACTTGATCGCGTCCTGAATGAAGAACACTGGCATGTTGTTGCCGACCAGATCGAAGTTGCCTTCGTCGGTGAAGAATTTCACTGCAAAGCCGCGCACGTCTCGCACGGTATCGCCGGAACCCCGTGGCCCCTGCACCGTGGAAAAGCGCACGAACACTGGCGTCTTCTTGCCCGGATCCTGTAGGAAACCAGCCTTGGTCAGCGCTGCATGGTTCTCGTAGGTCTGAAAGAAACCGTGGGCGCCGGTACCGCGTGCGTGGACGATGCGCTCCGGAATCCGCTCATGGTCAAAGTGCGTGATCTTTTCACGCATGATGAAATCTTCCAGCAGCGACGGCCCGCGCGGCCCGGCTTTGAGGGTGTTCTGGTTGTCCGCGATCTTCACGCCCTGATTGGTGCGCAGGGCCTGACCGGTGGCGTCTGAACGGAACTCTTCCAGGCTGTCGAGCTTGGCGTTGGTGTTGGCGCGATCCGGGGTATCGGTCCCGGCCATTTCGCTTTTATCGGGTGCAGGCTTTTTGATGCTCATCAGACGTAAACTCCTCGTTTGGCCCCGGATGCCTTCCGCAGACCCTTGAGTGATTCCCGGGCACGGCACCCAGGGTTTCAAGTCGCTTAAGTAGTGACTGATGAGCGTTTCAGCCGTTCCGTTTATCTGACCTTTGATCGCGTTATTGCCAAATCGAAGGATAATTGCGAAATAAATGCTAAGAACCTCTATACGGACAGGCTAAAATGCGCGCCCGGCTAACCGCTGATCCTTTTCCAACGCGCCCCACAAGGTTCGCTACGTGATCGAGTTTCAAAACGTCCACAAGACTTACCGCGTCGCCGGTAAGGATATTCCCGCGCTGCACCCGACCAGTCTCGCCATCGAGAACGGCCAGGTGTTCGGCCTGATTGGCCATTCCGGTGCGGGCAAAAGTACCCTGCTGCGTCTGATCAATCGCCTGGAAGACTCCAGTGGCGGCAAGATCATCGTCGACGGCGAAGAAGTCACTGCACTGGACGCCAACGGCCTGCGCCGTTTCCGCCAGCAGGTCGGGATGATCTTCCAGCACTTCAACCTGCTCGCCTCCAAGACAGTCGCCGACAACGTTGCCTTGCCGCTGACCCTGGCCGGTGAGCTGTCGAGCAGTGAAATCAACCAACGCGTCGCCGAGTTGCTGGCGCGGGTCGGTCTGTCCGACCACGCGAAGAAGTACCCGGCGCAATTGTCCGGCGGCCAGAAACAGCGCGTCGGCATCGCCCGTGCGCTGGCGACCAAACCGAAGATCCTGCTGTGCGACGAGGCCACCAGCGCTCTCGACCCGCAGACCACCGCGTCGGTCCTGCAACTGCTGGCCGAAATCAACCGCGAACTGAAACTGACCATCGTCCTGATCACCCACGAGATGGACGTGATCCGTCGCGTCTGCGACCAGGTCGCGGTGATGGACGCTGGCGTGATCGTCGAGCAGGGTCCGGTAGCCGATGTGTTCCTGCATCCGCAGCATCCGACCACCAAGCGTTTCGTCCAGGAAAGCGAGCAGATCGACGAGAGCGAACAGCGCGACGATTTCGCCCATGTACCCGGGCGCATCGTGCGCCTGACCTTCCAGGGCGAAGCGACCTACGCGCCGCTGCTCGGCACCGTCGCCCGGGAAACCGGCGTTGACTACAGCATCCTTGCCGGTCGCATCGACCGCATCAAAGACATTCCGTACGGGCAACTGACCCTCGCTGTCACCGGTGGCGACATGGAGGCGGCGTTTGCCCGCTTCACCGCCGCTGACGTTCACATGGAGGTGTTGCGCTAATGGCTGATCTGATGAGTTTCTTCGCCAATATCGACTGGTACGAAATCTGGCTGGCGACTGGCGACACCATGCTGATGCTCGGCGGTTCGCTGCTGTTCACCGTGCTGCTCGGCCTGCCGCTGGGCGTGCTGCTGTTTCTCTGCAGCCCGCGTCAGTTGCTGGAGAACCGTGGCCTCTACGCCGTGCTGTCGCTGGTGGTGAACATTTTGCGTTCGCTGCCGTTCATCATTCTGCTGATCGTGATGATCCCGTTCACCGTGCTGATTACCGGCACCTCGCTGGGCGTGGCCGGGGCGATTCCGCCGCTGGTGGTCGGCGCCACGCCGTTCTTCGCGCGTCTGGTGGAAACCGCGTTGCGCGAAGTCGACCGCGGCATCATCGAAGCGACCCAGTCGATGGGCGCGACCACCCGGCAGATCATCATGAACGCCTTGCTGCCGGAAGCCCGTCCGGGCATCTTCGCAGCGATTACGGTGACAGCGATTACACTGGTGTCCTACACGGCGATGGCCGGTGTGGTTGGCGCTGGTGGTCTGGGTGACCTGGCGATCCGTTTCGGCTACCAGCGTTTCCAGACCGACGTGATGATCGTCACCGTGGTGCTGCTGTTGATTCTGGTGCAGGTGCTGCAAATGGTCGGCGACCGTCTGGTCGTGCATTTCTCGCGCAAATAACTGGTTTCGATCATCTAGAGAGGCGCTGGCCCAGATGGCGGGCGCCCTGAACAGGAGTTAGCTGAATGAAAAAACTGATCGCTGCTTTCGCTGCCGTTGCTGCGTTCTCGGCCCACGCCGAAACCCTGACCGTCGCCGCCACCCCGGTGCCGCACGCGGAAATCCTTGAGTTCGTGAAGCCGGCCCTGGCCAAGGAAGGCGTGGATCTTAAGGTCAAGGTCTTCACCGACTACATTCAGCCGAACGTACAGGTTGCGGAAAAGCGCCTCGACGCCAACTTCTTCCAGCACCAGCCGTACCTTGATGAGTTCAATAAGGCCAAAGGCACTGATCTGGTCGCTGTGACCGGCGTGCACCTGGAACCGCTGGGTGCGTACTCGAGCAAGCTTAAAAAAATCGAAGAGCTGCCTAGCGGTGCGAACGTGGTAATCCCGAACGACGCCACCAACGGCGGCCGTGCACTGATGCTGCTGGCCAAGGCGGGCGTGATCACCCTGAAGGACCCGACCAATATTCTGTCGACCCTCAAGGACATCGCGACGAACCCGAAAGACCTGAAATTCCGTGAACTGGAAGCCGCAACCATTCCGCGTGTGCTGACCCAGGTCGATCTGGCACTGATCAACACCAACTATGCGCTGGAAGCCAAGCTCGACCCGTCCAAGGATGCGCTGGTGATCGAAGGCAACGACTCGCCGTACGTAAACATTCTCGTGTCCCGCCCGGACAACAAGGACAGCGACGCGATGAAGAAACTGGCTGCTGCCCTGCACAGCCCGGAAGTGAAGCAGTTCATTACCGAGAAGTACAAAGGCGCGGTATTGCCGGCGTTCTGATTCCGGTTGCTGCAATGAAAAAGGGGACGCCATGAGCGTCCCCTTTTTTGTGTCTGGTGTTTGGCTGTGGACCTGCGGTGAAGCTGCCCCTCACCCCAGCCCTCTCCCGAGGGAGAGGGGGCCGATCGACGTGTCTTGCGTCATGCATCGATCTGAAAGATCGAATCGATTATGGATTCGGCACAGGACTTACAGGTTGGCGTATTTCTTCACCCTCCCCCAATCAGTCCCCTCTCCCTCCGGGAGAGGGCTAGGGTGAGGGGCTCTTGGCTTTTAAGCTGTCACTTGCGCTCAAGCATCCCCGGCAGTTGCGCAACCAGTTTGGCGTTGTTCAACGGCGCCCGAATAAACCCGCGCTGCGTGCCGTCCGGGCCGATCACTGCCAGATTGCCGCTGTGGTCGACGGTGTAATTCGGCTTGCTGGTATCGGCCGGAATGAACGGAATGCTCACTGCGTTCGCGACCTTCTGCAGCTCCTCGATCGACGTCGGTGTCAAGCCAATGAACTGCGGATCGAAGTAGCCCAGATACTGCTTCAACTGTTTCGGCGTATCGCGGTTGGGGTCAACGCTGACCAGCACGATCTGCAACTTGTCCACAGCGTCTTTCGGCAATTCGCTCTTGATCTGTCGCAGTTGTGCCAGCGTGGTCGGGCAGATGTCCGGGCAGAAGGTGTAGCCGAAGAACAACAGGCTCCACTTGCCTTTCAGCTCATCGATCGCAACCGGTTTGCCGTCCTGATCGGTCATGGTCACGTCCGGCAGGTTGCGGCTCTGCGGCAGCAGGATGATCCCGGCGTCGATCAGTGCCGTGGGGTCGCCCTGGCCTTTGCCGCTCAGCACCTTGTTGACGGTAAGTCCGAGGATCAACGCGATCACGGCGACGAGGATGAAGACGGTTTTCTGGGTTCGGGTCATAGGTTCAACAGTAAGTAGTGGTCTACGAGCAGGGCGATGAACAACAGGAACAAGTACCAGATAGAGTACTTGAAGGTGTTGATCGCCGCGTGCGGCCGACTGCCACGGTACAGCACCACGGCCCATTGCAGAAACCTCGCGCCCAGGGCCAGCGCACAGACCAGATAGAGCACGCCGCTCATGTGAATCACGTACGGCAGCAGACTCACCGCCAGCAGCGCAAAGGTGTACAGCAGAATGTGCACTTTGGTGTAGTGCTCGCCGTGAGTGACCGGCAGCATCGGAATGTCTGCCTTGGCGTATTCCTCCTTGCGATGAATCGCCAGCGCCCAGAAATGCGGCGGGGTCCAGGCGAAGATGATCAGCACCAGCAACAGCGGTTCGGCGCTGACATGGCCGGTGGCAGCGGTCCAGCCCAGCAGCGGCGGGGCTGCGCCAGCGAGGCCGCCGATGACGATGTTCTGCGGCGTCGCACGTTTGAGAAAACCGGTGTAGACCACCGCGTAACCGAGCAGCGAGGCGAGGGTCAGCCACGCGGTCAGCTGATTGGTGAAGGTCAGCAGCAGCGCCTGGCCAAGCAGCGCCAGCACCAGGGCGAAGCTCAGCGCCCCTGCAGGCGAAACCCGGCCTTCGGCCAATGGCCGTTTATGCGTGCGCGCCATTACCGCATCGATGCGCCGATCGACCACATGATTGACCGCCGCCGCACCACCGGCACACAAGGCGATGCCCAGATTGCCAAACACCAGCACTGTCCACGGTACGCCCGCGCGGGTGGCGAGGAACATGCCGACCAGCGAGGTGATCAGCATCAGCACCACGACTTTCGGTTTGGTCAGCTCCAGATAATCGCGCCACAGCGCTTGCGCCGGACGCTCGCCGATCAGACTCGCCATGGTGTTTCTCCTTTCAATGCGATGGGCGCGACGGCGGGTTTGTGCGCACTGAAGCGCCAGCGCGCGAGTACCGGTTGGGTCACCCGCAACAGGCTGGTGCGCGCGTGGTAATTGACCAGCACCATCGTCAGCAACAGCGCCGCACCGCCGGCGTTATGGGCGACGGCCACCGGCAGCGGCAGATGGAACAGCACATTGCTGATGCCGAGGGTGATCTGCGCGGCGAGGGCGATCAGCACCAGCCCGGCCAGGCGCGTCATGCCGACCATCTTCAATTGCCAGGCCAGACCGAGCAGCACGACCGTCACCAGCAGAGCGCCGATGCGGTGGGTCAGGTGAATCGCCGTGCGCGCGTCGCTGTCCAGTTGGCCGCCGAGATAATTCGGACCGATGTGCTGGGTCAGGTGAAAACCGTTGGCGAAATCCGCCGGCGGCAGCCATTGGCCATGGCAGGTGGGGAAGTCGATGCACGCCACCGCTGCGTAATTGGAGCTGACCCAGCCGCCCAACGCGATCTGGCCGATCACCAGCAACAGACCCGCCGTCGCCCAATATTGCAGGCGCTTGGGCACGGTCAGCGCTGGCAGCACGCCGGACAACCTCAGCGTCAACAGAAACAGCAGACTCAACGTGGCGAAACCGCCGAGCAAATGCCCGGTGACCACTTGCGGCCAGAGCTTGAGCGTCACCGTCCACATGCCGAACGCCGCCTGGGCGATGACGACTGCCAGCAGAAACAGCGGCAACTTTACCGGTTGCCCCGGATCGCGACGATTGACCCACGCGCGCCCGGCCAGCACTGAAATGAGCAAACCGAGGGTGCCGGCGAAGTAGCGGTGGATCATCTCGTTCCAGCCCTTGTGCGCCTCCACCGGCGCATCAGGGAAATGCAGTTCGGCATGGGCCAGTTGCGCCTCGCTTTTCGGCACGCTGATAAACCCGTAGCAGCCCGGCCAGTCCGGGCAGCCGAGGCCGGCGTGGGTCAGGCGGGTGTAGGCACCGAGCAGCACCACAACCAGTGCCAGCAGGGTGGCAAACAGCGCGAGGCGAAATCCAGGTTTGGCCATGACGATGCCCTTATCCGATGTTCGACAGTTTCAGCAGATGACGCAGGTCGTTGAGCAGATCCTTGCCCTTCACATTCGGCTCGTAACGCAATACCAGATTGCCGTGGGGGTCGACGATCCACAGCTGCGGCACGGCTTTGTCGCCGGTGGTCCTGGCGAACACCCCGGCATCCAGTGGGTAACGCTGCAGTTGCGGGTATTCACGGTCGAGCTTGGCGGCGTAGTCGGTGCTCAAAGGTTGCGCGGCGGCGAGGGCGTGGCTGGCGCGCCCGGCTTCGCGGCCGAGGCTGATCTGGATCTGCCGCGCCAGATACACCAGTTGCTGGCAATCGACAGCGCAGTCCTTCGGCGCCGTGACCAGAATCTGCCAGCGCTGCTCATCGGCCTGCACGCCAAGGCCGGCGCGGGTCTGGCCGTTGCCGATCAGTTCGCCGTGGTAGCTGCGTCCTTCCGGCACCCAGAACTGCAATTTGTACATGCCGGTGGCGAGGAGCATCGGCCCCACTACACCGAGCACAATCAACAGCAACTGAATGCGCCCGCGCCGGCGGCTGGGGGCAGGTTTGGCCTCAGACATGCTGGGTGGATTCATGGCGCTTCCCATGGCGTTTCTCCTTTGCGTTGTGCCAGCCCAAATAGAGGTAGAGACCGAGCAACGCCGTGGCCATGGCGAACCATTGCACGGCATAGCCGAGGTGTTTTTCCGGGCCCATCGCGACCACCGGCCAGTCCGTTTGATAGCTGGCCGGGCCGGGTTCGGCGCGCAGCTCAAAGGCGAAACCGTCGCGCTCCAGGGTCTGCCACAATTTGCTCGGCTCGACGGCGGTGATGGTTCGCGGCCAGACACTGCTGACTGGATCGGCGTGCAACTGGAACGTCGCGCCGGGAGCGACATAAACCCAGGCATCGAGCGTCAGTGTCTCGGCGGGTGTCGTGAATTGCGGCGGCACGCGCCGATCGGGCCATGGCAGCCAGCCGCGATTGACCAGCAGCCACAGGCCGCTGCGCTGATCCTGAAACGGTTGCAGCAACTCGACGCCGACCTTGCCGCCACGCTGGCGGTTGTCGAGCAACAGGCTGTGAGCGGCATCGAACTGACCGTGCAGGCGCACGCGGCGATAAGCCGGGTCGGCGCTGCCGAGCAATTCACTGCTGGCCACCGGTTCGCCTACCCGACGTTCGGCGTAACTGGCGAGCAGCGCAGTTTTCTCCGCGCCCCGGCCCAGTTGCCAGAAGCCCAGCGCAACCATCAGTGGCAGCAACAGTGCCACCACGACAGTGGGAATCACGCCCGGGCGAAAGCGCTTCATGGCCGCGCCATAAAGTCAGTCACCGCGATCGCTATACTCAAGTGCATCGCCTGTCCCCCGGAGTCTTGCCATGTTCAAAGCAGCGATCGTCCTGATGCTGATTGCCACGGTCGTCAGCCTGTTCAGCGGCCTGTTTTTCCTGGTCAAGGACGACAGCAGCTCCAATCGCCTGGTCATCGCCCTGAGTGTTCGGGTGGCACTGGCCGTGGTCACCGTCGGCCTGATGGCCTGGGGTTTCTACAGCGGCCAACTGGTGTCCCATGCGCCGTGGTAGCTGCAAGCTGCAAGCGGCAAGCTACAAGTTAGAAGCCATCCCGCTTTGACTTGAAGCTTGCAGCTCGCCACTTGCAGCTGCTGTCAAAGCACATAAACGAAGAAGAACAGGCCGATCCACACCACGTCGACGAAGTGCCAATACCAGCTCGCCGCTTCGAAGCCGAACTGGTGCTCGTTGTCGAAGTGGCCCTTCATGATCCGCATCAGCATCACGAACAGGATGATCGTGCCGATGGTCACGTGGGCGCCGTGGAACCCGGTGAGCATGAAGAACGTCGCGCCGTAGATGCCCGAGCCAAGGGTCAGCCCCAGCTCCTTGTAGGCGTGGATGTATTCCTCGGCCTGGAAACCGAGGAACGCGATGCCCAGCAGCACGGTAATCGCCAGCCACAGTTTCAGCGCGCCGCGATGGCCTTTCTTCAGCGCATGGTGGGCGATGGTGATGGTCACGCTGGAGCTGACCAGCAGGATCGTGTTGAGCAGCGGCAGGCCCCACGGGCTGATGACGTCCTTGGGCGGCGGGAACAGTTTCGGGTCTGGCGTGTGCAGCAGCGGCCAGACGAATTCGAAGTTCGGCCAGAGCATGTGCGCGATGCCTTTCGGCCCTTCACCGCCCAGCGCCGGCCCGGATACGTGGCGCACGTAGAACAGCGCGCCGAAGAAGGCGACGAAGAACATCACTTCGGAAAAGATGAACCAGCTCATGCCCCAGCGGAACGAGCGATCCAGTTGTGGGCTGTACAACCCTGCGCGACTTTCCTTGATCACCGCACCGAACCAGCCGAACAGCATGTACGCCAGCAGCAGGCCGCCGACGAAAAAGATCAGCGGGCCGTGGGATTCCGGACGCGCGGCCTTCAGATCGTTGAACCAGGTGGCGAGGCCGTACACGGTGACGAACATCCCGACCGTGGCGACGATCGGCCATTTGCTCTGGGCCGGGACGTAATAATGCTCATGAGTTGCCATTTATTGTTCTCCTTATCGGCCACGCTCAACCGCCAGTGTTAACAGCTACCGGAGGATGTCGGGCGGTGATATCGAACAGCGTGTAGGACAGCGTCAGGTGCTTCACTTCCTTGGGCATGTCGCGGTCAACGATGAAACGCACGGGCATCTCGATCTGTTCACCGGGCTGCAGCACCTGCTGGGTAAAACAAAAGCATTCGGTCTTGTGGAAAAACGCCGCCGCATTGCTCGGCGCGATGCTGGGCACCGCTTGCGCACTCATCGGTTTGTCGGTGGGATTGCGCGCGATGAATACCATCTCGTTGACCGCGCCGGGGTTGGCCGTCAGTTCCTCATGTTTTGGGTAAAAGTCCCAGGGCATGTCGGCGGTGTTGGTCGACAGGAACTGCACGCGCACCAGGCGCGAGGTGTCGACCACTTGCTCGCCTTCGTACTGGCCGCCGGTCTTGCCGTTGATGCCGAAGGCTTTGCACATCACGTCGTAGATCGGCACCAGCGCGAAACCGAAGACGAACATCGCCACTACCACCAGCAGCAGGCGAGTGACGAGTTTCTTCAGCGAGATCGAGTCAGCCATGGTTCATGCCTCCTCCGAAACTGCGAGCAAGCTTTTGTGGCGAGGGAGCTTGCTCCCGCTTGGGTGCGCAGCGCCCACAGAGTCTTTGGGGCTGCTGCGCAACCCAGCGGGAGCAAGCTCCCTCGCCACAGGGGATGTGGTAGCAGAAGAGCGTTTCATTTCACTTCCGGCGGTGTGGTGAAGGTGTGATACGGCGCCGGTGACGGCACGCTCCACTCCAGCCCTTCGGCGCCATCCCACGGTTTGGCCGGGGCCGGTTCGCCGCCACGGATGGTCTTGATGACGATGAACAGGAAAAAGATCTGCGTGGCGCCGAACATGAACGCGCCGATC
This sequence comes from Pseudomonas sp. RIT-PI-o, assembly GCF_001297215.1. Lineage (NCBI taxonomy): Bacteria > Pseudomonadati > Pseudomonadota > Gammaproteobacteria > Pseudomonadales > Pseudomonadaceae > Pseudomonas > Pseudomonas sp. RIT-PI-o. The sequence goes on from NZ_LHPA01000044.1 coordinate 264,802, forward strand.
GACGAGACCATGTTGAAGTCGGCGAACTGCAGGTTGTAGTCCGGAATCCGTCGCGGCATCCCGGCCAGCCCGACGAAGTGCATCGGGAAGAAGGTCAGGTTCATGCCGACGAACGACAGCCAGAAATGCAGCTTGCCGAGGGTTTCGTCGTACATGTGTCCGGTCCATTTCGGCAGCCAGTAATAGGCCGAGGCGAAGATGCCGAAGATCGCCCCGGGCACCAGCACATAGTGGAAGTGCGCGACCACGAAGTAGGTGTCCTGATACTGGAAGTCCGCCGGGGCGATCGCCAGCATCAGCCCGGAGAAACCGCCGATCGAGAACAGGATGACGAACGCCACGGCAAACAGCATCGGTGTCTCGAAGGTCATCGAGCCTTGCCACATGGTGCTCGCCCAGTTGAATACTTTCACCCCGGTCGGCACGGCGATCAGCATGGTCGCGTACATGAAGAACAACTCGCCCACCAGCGGAATGCCGACCACGAACATGTGGTGCGCCCAGACGATGAACGACAGGAACGCGATGCTCGCCGTGGCGTAGACCATCGAGGTGTAGCCGAACAGCGGCTTGCGCGCGAAGGTCGGGATGATCTGGCTGACCGCGCCGAACGCCGGCAGGATCATGATGTACACCTCGGGGTGGCCGAAGAACCAGAACACATGCTGGAACAGCACCGGGTCACCACCGCCGGCAGCGCTGAAGAAACTGGTGCCGAAGTGGATGTCCATGAGCATCATCGTCACGCACCCGGCGAGCACCGGCATCACTGCGATCAGCAGGAACGCGGTGATCAGCCAGGTCCAGACGAACAGCGGCATTTTCATCAGGGTCATGCCGGGTGCGCGCAGGTTGAGGATGGTTGCGACCACGTTGATCGCGCCCATGATCGAACTGATCCCCATCAAGTGGATGGCGAAGATGAAGAACGTCACGCTTTCCGGCGCATAGGTCGTCGACAGCGGCGCGTAAAAGGTCCAGCCGAAATTCGGCCCGCCACCGGGGGTAAACAGCGTCGAGACCAGCAGCAGGAATGCTGCCGGCAACAGCCAGAAGCTGAAGTTGTTCATCCGCGGCAGGGCCATGTCCGGCGCGCCGACCATCAGCGGAATCATCCAGTTGGCGAGGCCGACGAATGCCGGCATCACCGCACCGAACACCATGACCAGGCCGTGCATGGTGGTCATCTGGTTGAAAAATTCCGGCTGCACGATCTGCAGGCCGGGCTGGAACAACTCGGCGCGAATGACCATGGCGAACGAGCCGCCGAGCAGGAACATGCAGAAGGCAAACCACAGGTACAGCGTGCCGATGTCCTTGTGGTTGGTGGTCAGCACCCAGCGCATCAGGCCTTTGGCGGGGCCGTGGGCGTGGTCGGCGTGACCGTGGTCATCGATGACAGCGCTCATGGCCGGTCTCCTTCACGAAAGTGCACGGGGCAGGCCGGGACGTGCTGCCCCGACCGGTTCACTGAGTACGCAATTGACCGGCTCATTTGCTTTCCGCCTGTTTCAGCTCCAGCACTTCTTTTGGCGTGACCATGTCGCCCTTGTTGTTGCCCCAGGCGTTACGTTCATAGGTCACAACCGCTGCGATATCGACTTCCGACAGCTGTTTGCCGAACGCCGCCATGGCGGTGCCGGGTTTGCCGTGGAAGACAATGCCCAGGTGATCCTTGATCGGCCCGGTGGCGATTTTCGAGCCCTTGAGCGCCGGGAACATCGGCGGCAGACCCTGGCCTTCAGCCTGGTGACAGGCAACGCAAGTGGTGTGGTAGACCTTGTCGCCGCGCTCCTTGAGCTCGTCGAGGGTCCATTCCTTGCTGGTCAGTTCTTTGAGTTGCGCGGCCTCGGCCTTGCGCTCGGCGAGCCATTTTTCGTAATCGGCCGGTTCCTTGACCTCGACCACGATCGGCATGAAGCCGTGATCCTTGCCGCACAATTCGGCGCACTGGCCCCGGTAGAGGCCGGGCTTGTCGATCCGCGTCCAGGCTTCGTTGACGAATCCCGGGATCGCATCGCGCTTGACCGCAAACGCCGGTACCCACCAGGAGTGAATGACGTCGGCGGAGGTCACCAGAAAGCGCACCTTGGCGCCGGTCGGCAGCACCAGCGGCTTATCGACTTCGAGCAGGTAATGCTCGCCTTTGGCTTCCTTGTTGTGGATCTGCTCGGCGGGGGTGGCCAGGTTGCTGAAGAACTCGACGTCCTGGCCCAGGTATTTGTAGTGCCACTTCCACTGATAACCGGTGATCTGGATATCGATGTCCGGCTCGCTGGTGTCGTACATCTTGATCAGCGTCGCGGTGGCGGGCACGGCCATTGCCACGAGGATCAGCAGCGGCACGATGGTCCACATGATCTCGACGCCGGTGCTTTCATGGAATTTCGCCGCGACCTGGCCGGTGGAGCGGCGGTGCACCATCATCGACCAGAGCATGGCGCCGAAGACGACCACCCCGATCACCACACAGATCCAGAAAATGGTCATGTGCAGGTCGAATACTGCGTGACTGATTTCAGTCGCTCCAGGCGCCATATTCACAGTCCAGGCCGCATTGGCCGGGCTGAAAATCGACCACAACAGGAGGCCCATCCAGACATGTGGATGTCGCATCATTGCGGGTTCCCCTTATCGTTCTTGTTATCCCGCCGGCGTATCGCCTGCGGCAAGGGAGCGGCTGCATCAGACTACGAACTTGAATCGCCGGGCCTTGCTGCGGGTGCAGTCGGGCGTCATCAGCTAACTCCATTCATTGGCGAGTATAGACAGCGCCCGGGAAATGCAACTTGCGCAGGTAAATGAGCTGCAACAACTGGCGCTTGCGTTCAAGTGCCCGATTGGAGAAGGATGCAGACGAGTGGTGGCAAATGGATATAACGCAGCTGCATCAAGGATGAAATAATTATGACAAATGCGTCTTAGCGTTTTTTGTAAGCCAGCTAAGTTATGTCTTCCCTATTTCACTGCCTTGTTTCCTGGAGTTTTCATGAACACCGCCGCATTGCGCGAGCAGATCCAAAAAGCCCAACAGCACGAAAAAGACACCGGCCTGCTGACCCGTCAGCTGGAAAGCAAGCTGCCTCACCTGCACCCGGCGATCCAGTTGCCGGAAGCCGACGCCCAGGGCGTGCTGACGCGTTTTGTCGCCGCCTACATCGATGAAGTACCCGACCTGCTGGACGCAGCCAATGAAGTCGCCAGGGAAGCGGGAATCGAATCGCAGATCAAACCGGTGCTGAAAATCGCCGAGCAGTATTTCCTCCAGCCGCCGGCGATCATGGCCGGACATGTCGGCCTGGACAGCCTGCTCGACGAAGCCTACCTGGCGCACCGTTTTGTCGAAGAGGTCAACGACCTGTACATCAAACACTTCGGCCAGCCATTGATCCCGTTGGACATGACGGTCGCCAACCTGATTGCTCATCAGTTGATCGGTGAGGAGTTCGCCAACCAACTGGACGAGGCGGTGCATCACGCGATTGACGAGATGCTCAATGACGAGAGTTTTGCCCTGGAGTCGGTAGAAGCCTACCGCGAAAAACTCAGCAGCCCGGACACCGGCGCGGCGTGGAAACGCTGGCCGTGCATGAGCCGCCGGTTGGGTGTGGGGCTGGAGCTGGATCAGCCTGCTGCCTGAGTCATACACGATCCAATGTAGGAGTGAGCCTGCTCGCGATAGCGGTGGATCAATCAACGAAGATGTTGAATGTTCCATCGCCATCGCGAGCAGGCTCACTCCTACAGGGGTCGAGTTCAACCCGGAGATTTATCCTGCCGCACCAATCCCGGTATTGGTCCGCACCCGTCCTTCCAGCCTGCGCTTCAACCCGCGCGACTCGATCAACAGCTTCGAACCCTTCGCCGCATTCGCCCGGCCCCATTCTTCCAGCAATTCCAGGCACGAATGGTCGATGTAACTCAGGTTGTTCAGCGGCACATGCACCGTGGTGCCGTGAGGGATGCTGCCCAGCACCTGCGTCAGCGCCGGCACTTTGAGGAACGTCGCTGCACCCACCAGACGCAGTTCCATCTCGCCTTCCTGCGGCAGGTCGATCAGGCTGATCTTCAGACGCGAAGCCTTGAATGCCAGCTTCAACATGGTCAGACCGAAGCCGATCAGCACACCGGTGAGCAGGTCAGTGAAGATGATCGCCAACGCCGTGGCGGCATAGGTGAACATCGGCATCCGTCCGTAACGGCCGAGACCACGGAAGGCTTTGAGGTCGACCAGTTTGAAACCGGTATACACCAGCACACCCGCCAGGCTCGCCACCGGAATGCTCTGCAGCACACTCGACAGCAACAACACGAATGCCAGCAGCCACAGGCCATGGAAAATCGTCGAATAACGTGTGGTCGCCCCGGCCTGGACGTTGGCCGAGCTGCGCACGATCACCCCGGTCATCGGCAACGCGCCGACCAGACCGCAGAGCATGTTGCCGACACCTTGCGCCGACAGCTCACGGTCGAAATCCGAACGCACACCGCTGTGCATGCGATCCACCGCTGCGGCGGACAACAGAGTTTCGGCGCTGGCGATAAACGCCACGGCAAACGCGGCAATCAGCAGGGTCGGGTCGGCCAGATTCATCAGGTCGGCAGGTTTCAGCCAATCGATCGCCTCGGCCAGATTCGCCGGTACCTCCACGCGCTTGACCTGCAACGCCAGCATCAGGCTCGCCACTGTGGCCAGACCCACTCCGAGCAATGCGCCGGGAATGAAGCGCAGCGAATGCGGGCGGAATTTTTCCCACAGCCACATCACGGCAATCGTCGACAGACCGAGCAGACCGGCTTGCCAGCCGAACGATGGCAAGGCTTGCGCCACGGCTGCCGGGAACGCCGTGAGGTTGTCCAGACCTGACGGTTGCGGCTTGGCATCGAGCATCACATGCACCTGTGACAGCACGATCAACACGCCAATGCCCGCGAGCATGCCGTAGACCACCGCTGGCGCCGTCACCCGGAACCAGCAGCCAAGCTTCAGACGTCCGGCGACCAGTTGCAGAAATCCGGCGAGCAGCAGGATAGGCCCGAGCATCTCGATGCCGTGCTGGCGCCCCAGTTCGAAAACCAGCACCGCCAGCCCCGCCGCCGGACCGCTGACCTGCAACGGCGAACCCGCCAGCCAACCGACCACCAGACCGCCGATGATGCCGGTGATCAGACCCTTGGCCGGCGGCAGCCCTGACGCAATCGCGATGCCCATGCACAGCGGCAGGGCGACCAGAAACACAACCACGGAGGCGAGCAGCTCCCGTGGCAACACAGCTTTCAATTGAGCCGCACGCATGGCGATTCTCCCGAAGTTTTCTTCAGGCGTGGCGAGGCCGGGCCGCTGAATCAGCGGCCGGCGTCATACCACACAGATTGTTGGGAAGATTTAGAAGCGCGCTTTGGGCGTCGCCACAGGAATCGGATGGCTGCCGTCGAGAGGCAGGAAACGACCCTGGTCCGCGTCGTAAGCTTTGATTTCGCTGGTTTCGATGTTGTAGACCCAGCCATGGATGAACAGATGACCGTTCGCCATGCGCGAGGCTACCGAAGGATGGGTACGCAAGTGCTGCAGTTGGGCGATGACGTTTTCCTCAGTGAGGATCGGCATGCTTTCTTTTTCGTCGGTGCAGTTGCAGTTGTCGTGCACCATGGTTTTCGCGACTTCGGCGTGGCGCAGCCAGGCTTTGACCGTCGGCATTTTTTCCAGGCTGTCGGGGTTGAGTACCGCGCGCATGGCGCCGCAATCGGAGTGGCCGCAAATGATGATGTGTTGCACGCCCAGTGCCAGTACCGCGTACTCGATCGCGGTGGAGACGCCGCCGTTCATCTGACCGTAGGGCGGAACCACGTTGCCGACGTTACGGGTGACGAACAGATCGCCCGGTGAGCTCTGGGTAATCAGCTCGGGAACGATGCGCGAGTCGGCGCAGGTGATGAACATCGCCTTGGGCGCCTGGGCGGTGGCGAGCTTCTTGAACAGTTCTTCCTGCTGCGGAAAAACGTCATGGTGAAAGCGTAAAAAGCCATCAACGATCTGTCGCAGTGCTGCATCGGCGGATTGTGCTTCAGGGCTTTGCGCCGAGGCAGCCAGCGACTGTTTATCCTTGTCACTCATGATTCATCCTCTTGTGCGGATTCAGGGAGTCTTCCCCGGTATTCCGGTATGAAGCCAGTGGCTGTTTAAACCATCCGGGTCATCCCGACCCGTCAGTCACTCGATGAACAAGGTAGCCGCCGAAACTTAACTGAAACTGAATCAAACGCTCTAGAACGTGTGTTCCAGGTCACAAAAAACGTGACTGGCGTGTTTCGGCGGAAGGATTCCAACCCGTCAACCCAAAGCCAATTGTCGCTAAATCAACGACATCTGGCGACCCGGCGGACAGAAGGCCGTGCAATCGAGGTTATAGCCCTCGCGTTTGTTCAGCCCCAGCTTTTTGATGGCCTTGGCAAATCTTTGTGCGAGCAGGTCGGCAAACGGTCCTTCACCGCGCATGCGCGCACCGAAACGGCTGTCGTAGAGTTCGCCGCCGCGACTCTGGCGAATCAGGCTCAGCACATGCGCGGCGCGTTGTGGATAGTGCGCCTGCAACCACTCCTCGAACAGCGGCGCGACTTCCAGCGGCAGGCGCAACATCATGTAGGCGGCACTTTGCGCACCGGCAGCATGGGCTTCGCTGAGCAGGCTTTCGATTTCGCTGTCGTTGATCATCGGAATCATCGGCGAACACAGCACGCCCACCGGAATCCCCGCTTCGCACATCACCCGGATCGCGCGCAGGCGCGCCTTGGGCGCAGCGGCGCGCGGTTCGAGGATGCGTTTGAGTTCGCCGTCCAGGGTGGTCAGGCTGATCATCACCGAAACCAGCCGCTGTTGTGCCAGCTCAGTGAGCAGATCGAGATCGCGCAGAATCAGCGAACCTTTGGTGACGATGGTCACCGGATGGCGATAGCGCAGCAGCACTTCCAGAGTCTGTCGGGTGATCTGGTATTCGCGCTCGATCGGCTGATACGGGTCGGTGTTGGAACCGAGATTGATCGGCGCGCATTGATAGCCGGGTTTGCTCAACTGTTCTTCCAGGATCTGCGGGGCGTTGGTCTTGGCGATCAGCCGGGTTTCGAAGTCCAGGCCCGGCGACATGTCCCAGTAGGCGTGGCTGGGGCGTGCGTAGCAATAGATGCAGCCGTGTTCGCAGCCGCGATAGGGATTGAGCGAACGGTCGAAGGGCAGATCCGGCGAGGTGTTGCGGCTGATGATCGATTTGGCTTTTTCGATGATCACTTCGGTGTTTTGCGTCGCCGGCACTTCCTGATACCAGCCGTCGTCCTCGGCGACCGAACGACTGGGCGCAAAGCGGTTGTGCGGATTGCTGGCGGTGCCGCGACCGCGGGGCGGGACTGAAGTGATCATCGAACGAACCTCTGCTCTGTATATGCATACAGTATCCGAGGGCGTGCGCTGTGATCCAGTACCGTTCAGCGATGCTATTGAAAATGGCGGTGTCTTTCTTCGAGGAAGTTCTGGGTGCGACAAGTTTTTTCGCTGACTGACGACAAGCCAGGATACAGATGCCTAATTGCTGAACGCAGGCCCGCTATATAGGCTCTGGAACTACCGGCAACAGACTCCGGCCGACTAATTAAAAGGATTTGATTGAATGTCTTACTTGAATCAACGCGGTGTTTTCCTGCAAATGATGCAGCCGAATATTACCGATTCCAACACTATTGTTTCGCTGCAACTGGCACGCAAGGAACTGGGCTGGAACGCAGAGCAACAGCTGTCGACCGAAGCGCTGGTCGATTCGATTTACGTCGTGGCGGTATCGGCCGACAAAGGCAATACCTTTACCATTCGCACCGATAAGAAAGATGTCGACGGTGACGGCGATATTGATAGCGATGACAAGGCAAAGTTGATCGCCCTGGCCAAAGCTTATGTGGCCATCATTAACCCATAAGCTGAAATTATCGTCACAAACCCGATAAAAACCCCCTGCGTGAGTACATCATGCAGGGGGTTTGTTTTTAGTTATGTTGGGTGACCTGGCCGAGATCATCGCCGGAGGTATTTTGCATATCTTCGCTGCGCAGATGCGCAACGTCCTTGGCGCTGACCGGGGCGCCCTTGTTGCCCCAACTACCACGAATGAAGCTCACCACATCCGCCACTTCCTGGTCCGACAGGCGCCAGGCGAAGCCGGGCATGGTGAACGTCGATGGCGCCGTGTGAGTAGCCGGCAAGGTTCCGCCCTTGAGCACGATGTGGATCAGCGAAGTGGGATCGTCCGTCTGCAGCACCGGGTTGCCCGCCAGCGCCGGGAACACCCGGGTGTAGCCATGGCCGTCGGTGCGGTGGCAGGCCGCGCAGTTGTCGATGTACACCGACGCGCCACGCTGGCTGTCATCACCGTTCCACAGGGCTTTCGCCGCTTTCTCGTCGTACCGATGCGGCTGATCCGCAGGATCATTGGCCGGCAGTGACTTCAGATAGCGGGCAATCGCGGTGAGGTCGGCGTCGCTCATGTATTGCATGCTGTGAGTGACCACATCGCTCATGCCGCCGAACACCGCGCTGCGATCACTGCGTCCGGTCTTGAGGAATTGCACCAGTTGCTCTTCACTCCAGCTGCCGAGGCCATCCTTGTGATCACCACGCAGGCTCTTGGCGATCCAGCCTTCCAGCGGTGCACTGCCGGCAAGAAAATGTTCACCGTCCGCCGCGCTCAGGGCTTTTTCCTGCATGGTCAGCGCGCGCGGGGTGTGGCAGGCGCCGCAGTGGCCGAGGCCTTCGACCAGGTACGCGCCGCGATTGATCACCGCGTCGCTGCCTGTGGCCTGATAATCCTCGACCTTCGGTGCAAACAGCCAGCGCCAGCCCATCAGCGGCCAGCGCATGCTCAACGGCCATGGAATGTCGCTGGCTTTGTTCTCCTGCGCCACTGGTTCGACGCCGTGCATGAAATACGCATACAGCGCTTTCATATCGCTTTCGTTCACGCGGGCGTAGGACGGATAAGGCATCGCCGGATACAACGTACTACCGTTTTTGGCGACGCCATGGCGCACGGCCTGGTCGAAGTCCTCGAAGCTGTAATCGCCGAGGCCGGTTTTATCCGGGGTGATGTTGGTCGAGTAGATCGTGCCGATCGGGGTTTCCATTGGCAGGCCACCGGCGAACGGCTTGCCGCCCTTGGCCGTATGACAGGCTACGCAGTCACCCGCGCGGGCGAGGTATTCGCCTTGTTTGATCAGATTTTGATCAGCGTCAGCCGCATAAACTGCAGTGCTGCCGAGCAGGGCGAGGGTGGCGATAACGAAATTTTTCATGGTCATCGCTCCTTAAGCCTGCACCAGCGGGCCGGGGTTTTTCAGGTATTGCTCTCGGATCGCTTTCGCCGACCAGTAGGTCAGCGCCGCGACCAGACCGGTCGGGTTGTAGCCCAGGCCCTGCGGGAAGGCTGACGCGCCCGGGACGAACACGTTGTGCACATCCCAGCTCTGCAGGTAACGGTTGAGCGCGCTGGTCTTCGGATCGGTGCCCATGATCGCGCCACCATTGAGGTGGGTGGTCTGGTACGAGGCGGTGTTGAAGTGGTCGCCCACTTGCTTGCCGATCACCGCAATGGCTTTCGGGCCCATGGCTTCGGCGATCTTGCCCATTTTCTCGACCATGAAACGGTTCATCTTGATGTCGTTTTCCTGCCAGTCGAAGGTCATGCGCAGCAACGGCAAACCGTAGGCGTCGCGGTACACCGGATCGAGATCGAGATAGTTGCCGCGGTAGGACTGATGCGCGCCGTGGGCGTCCATCGACACCTGATGGGTGTAGTAATCGGCGGTAGCGCGTTTCCATGCACTGCCCCAAGCCGGTGTGCCTGGCGGGTTAGAGGTGCCGGCAATCGGCCGGCTGCCGGCCTGGTTGACCCACATGGGTGAGCCGCCGACGAAGCCGTGGGGGCCGTGATCGAAGTTGTCGGCGTTGAAATCGTCCACCGCCACGCCGTTGCCGCCAGCGCCGATGAAGTTGTTGGTGTGGGTGTCCTTGTCGAAGAACGCCTTGATGGTCGCCATGTTCTGGTAAGCGAAATTACGCCCGACCACGCCTTCGCCGCTGATCGGGTCGTAGGGTTTGCCGATCCCGGAGAGCAGCATCAGACGCACGTTGTGCAACTGGAACGCGCCGAGGATCACCAGATCCGCCGGCTGCTCGATCTCGCGGCCCTGGCCGTCGATGTAGGTGACCCCGGTGGCTTTGCTTTTGCTGCTGTCGAGGTTGACTCGCAGCACATGGGAGTTGGGGCGCAGCTCGAAATTCGCCAGCGGCTTGAGCGCCGGCAGAATGTTCACGTTCGGCGAGGCCTTGGAATACATGTAGCAGACGTAGCCGCTGCAGAATCCGCAGAAGTTGCACGGGCCCATCTGTGCGCCGTAGGGATTGGTGTACGGCCCCGAGGTGTTTGCCGAAGGCAGGTTGTAGGGTTTGTAACCGACTTCCGTCGCCGCTTTGCCGAACAGCTGGGCGGACACGGTGTTTTTCTGCGCTTCAAGCGGGAACGGGTTGGAGCGATCTGCCGCGTAGGGGTTGCCGCCCTTGCCCTGACCGACCAATTGGCCCTTCACGGTCCAGGCCTGGCCAGAGGTGCCGAAGACTTTTTCCGCAAAGTCGAAAAACGGCTCCAGCTCTTCATAGCTGACGCCGAAGTCCTGAATGGTCATGTCCTTGGGGATGAAGCTTTTGCCGTAGCGTTCTTCGTAATGGCTGCGCATGCGCAACTCGATCGGATCGACACGAAAGTGCACGCCGGACCAGTGCAGCCCGGCGCCACCGACGCCATTGCCCGGCAGGAACGCGCCCAGTTGGCGGTTGGGCAGGGCGATATCGTTGACGCTGTGGCGAATGGTCACCGTCTCTTTCGAGATGTCCTGAAAGAGTTTTTTGCGCACGCTGTAGGTGAGTTCGTCGATCACCTGTGGATAGTTGCCGTCGGGGTAGGTGTCCTGCATCGGCCCGCGCTCCAGCGCCAGCACGTTGAGACCGGCCTCGGTGAGTTCCTTGGCCATGATCGCGCCGGTCCAGCCGAAACCGACGATGACTGCATCCACCTTCTTCATTACCGTTGCCATGCTTACGCCCTCTCGCCGCGAATCGACACTGCCGGGAAGGGGTATTGCTCGTTGCGTTCCACCCAATCCATGAAATCGGCGCGGGCGCCGGGGAAACCGATCATGGTCCAGCCGACCATGCCTTTATTGCCACCGTGGATCGGGTCGCAGAAGAAACCTTCCTTGGTGTTTTGCAGCAACAGATTGAAGAAAATCTTCGCTGGGACGGCGTCGAATTGCGGTTTTCCGGCTTCGAGCTGCTTGAGCAAATCGTCTCGGGTAGCGCTGTCTTGCTCGGCAAATGTTTTACCGCTGAGACCTTTTACCCACTGATCCGTGGCGGCGATGCCGAGGCGGTAGATGTCTTTTGGCACCAGTTTGCTCTGCCAGCCCATTTCCGGCGCAGCGTCGGCATTGAACGGGCCTTGCATGTACCAAAGGGCGCCGGCGGCATACGGGGTGTTCATCTGCCGGTCGATGTATTCCGGCACGCCGGCTTCGAGGGCGCCGGGCCCTTGCGCATCGCTGGGGATCAACTGCGCAACGGCGGCGTTGATGAACGCCCATTCTTCGGCGGTGAAAAAGCTTGGCTGATAATCACCAGCGCCAGCAGCGGCCGGTTTTGCTGCGGCAGGCGCCGGTGCGCTTTCAGGGGCGGCTTGCAGCACGCTGCTGCCCAGGCCGGTACCGGCAAGCGTGACCACCGGAATCAGGGTCAGGGATTTGCGCAAGAATTCACGCCGCGGGTTGTCTCGATCTTGATCAGACATGGGGGTACCTCATCAGGCATAGATGGCAGCCGCTTCTGCGAGCGGCTCGAGAAATTTTGCGTCGCGATGACGAGGGTCTTGCCCGTCGAAGGGCGTCACGTCTGCAACATCATGTGACAAATGGTAGCAGGCTAAGCATCAAGAAATACTGCTTGAGCGGAAAAAAGCCCGGCGAGGCGACGATTCACGTTTCTTTGACGGCCGGCTCACGGTGCATTGACCGCTCACTAGCGAAGCTGCAATTCCCGCAATGATGATTGCCGAACGGTCAGCCCAGCATGTCTCGAGTGCGTTTTTTTCCCGCGTTGTGTCTTTCGCTTGTCGCGCTGCTGCATGGCATTGCCGCCCGGGCTGCCGACGCCACGCCGCCTCGCCCGGCCGAGTGGGCGCAGCCGGTCGAGGCGCAGTTCAATCTGTTTCGGATGTCGCCGACCCTGTATCGCAGCGCCTTGCCGAGTCGTAGCGCGGTACCCCTGCTGAACAGTCTGCATGTCGTCACGGTGATCAACTTCCTGCCTGATGCTGATAGCGACTGGCTCTCCGTGCCCGGAATCAGACAGGTGCAACTGCCGTATCGCACCAGTCACGTCGACGACAGCGACGTGCTTAAAGCCCTGCGGGCAATTCAGTCCGCCGAAGCTGAGGGCCCGGTGCTGATGCACTGCAAGCACGGTTCTGACCGCACCGGTCTGATGGCGGCGATGTACCGGGTGGTGGTGCAGGGCTGGAGCAAAGAGCAGGCGCTCAAGGAAATGACCGAGGGCGGATTTGGTGACAGCCAGCACTTTCATGACAGCGTGCGTTACGTGATGCAAGCCGACGTCGACCGCTTGCACGAAGCCTTGGTCAATGGCGAATGCAGCACCAGTGCATTCGCCATGTGCTCGATGAAGAACTGGTTCGACTCGGCGCATGTCCAGCGTTGATCGGCTCAGCCCGGCATCGCGGCAAATAGTTCTGGGTTGATCGGTTGGCCAAGAAAGGCTTGCAGCGCCTCGGGCAGTGACTTCATGTCACCCGAAAGCAGTGTTTCACGCAAATCGCGGCCCGTCCGGGGGTTGAATACGCCCTCGCGCTCAAAGCGTTTGAATGCCTCACTGGCCAGCACGCCGGACCATTTGTAGGCGTACACCGACGCTTCATAGCCGGTCGCCAGAAAATCGAAACTGTTGGCGAACCGGCAATCGGCGGGTACCGGCAGGTGGGCAAACTCCCGCTGCACATCATCGAACACCTGCTGAATGCTGCGACCGTCACCGCTATGTAGCTCCAGATCGAATAGCGCGCCCATCAACAAGATCGCCGTTTCCCGGCTTCGTTGCGCGCCCAGAGCGGACAACGCGACCTTGATCCGGGTCTCGGACAGACGTTCGGCGGTTTTGTGATGGATGCCCAGCCAGCGCAAAAACTCGGCTGACTGCGCCCAGTGTTCGAACAACTGCCCGATAAATTCGGCAGCGTCGCGGCTCAATTGCGAGATGCCGGACAGGTTGTAATGCGGGGAGCGAGTCAGCACGTGATGCAGGCAGTGCCCGAACTCGTGCAGCAGTACGCGCAGATCCTGGTGTGACAGCAGGTTTTCATGGCCGGCGGCTGCGGCGGTAAAGTTGCTGTGAAGCGAGGCAATCGGCAATGCTGGCCGGCCTTCGGCGTTGACCCGACGGTTACGCAACACGCCCGACCATGCAAAGTCATTGCCGGCCTCGCGGCGGAAGAGGTCGATATAAACGTAGCCGATCGGTTGACCGTGCTCGCTGACTTCGAACAGGCGGACGTCGTCGTCGAAGCGATCACGCTGGGTGTCTTCGCTGATCCTGATCCCAAGCAAATGCTCGCTGAACCGGCATAGGCTGCGCAATACGGTGTTCAACGGGAAATATTGGCGCAGGTCATCCAGTGCGCCGTCCGCCCGCTGGCGACGGAGTTGTTCAGCCAGAAAATCGTGATCCCATGGCTCGACCTGCTCGATACCCTGCTTCTGGGCAAACGTCTGCAGTTCCTTGGTTTCCTGGGCCAGCGAGGCTGCATTGAGGGCTATTTGCCGACGCAGGAAAGCGCCGACCTGCGAGGTGTCTGTAGCCATACGATCGTGCAAGCGCAATTGAGCGAAATTGTCGAAGCCCAATGTCCGGGCTTTTTCGTGACGCAAGAACAGCAACACCATCAATACCGGTTCATTGTCGAAGTGCTCCGCATCAGGCCCGTGATTCGAGGCGCGTGTGCAATATGCTTTGTAACATTCCTCGCGCAGCGCACGATTCTGCGCGAAGGTCATGATCTGCTGATGAGTGTTCTGCTCCAGCGTCAGCCGCCAGCCGGTGAGTCCTGCCTGTCTTGCGTTGGCAGCCAGATGCTCCTGCACATCGGGCCTCAGCCCTGCCAGCAACGTGATGTCTGCAATGTGTTTGCTCCAGGCGGCGCTGGCAGCTTTGAGATTGCTCATGAACAGTTTCTGCATGAGCGCGATCTCCGTGTTCAATTGCCCCAGTTTTTCGCTTTGAGCGTTGGCCAACCCGGCTCCCGCCATGTGGAATCCGCGCAGGATTTTCGCCAGTGAGGCTTTGCGTGAATCACTGAAACTGGCCGCGATCGAACTGCCTGCCAGCCGCTGAAAGGTCTGTGACAACGCAGGATTTCTGGCTTTTGCGCCCAGGAATTGCTCTGCGACTGCGCTGCTCAAGGCGCTCTGCTGTACCCAGTCGGGATCCTTGGAGCGGATCACCGTCAGGAACTCGATGACCGCCATGGTTTCTCCCAGGCGCGCGTCGGCTTCATCGATGGCGATGACCACATCATCCCAATTCGGATGATCGACCTGAGTGGCAATAACGTTTTCGATAATCAGCAGGTTGTCGGCGACGATGCGCTCGACCGCCGGCAGCAAGTGCTCGGCGCGTACCGCCGACCAGGGCGGCAACTGCCATTGTTGCAGGAGGGGATTGGTGTCAGGCATGGCGTCTTCCGTGAGAGAGGGCTGGATTGACCAGACTAATCAGGAAGCGCGGGGGCGAAGGGGTAGATAGTTACCGCCACCTGCCGACGATCATCGGCACATGGCGATAGTTGTTACTGTTGCTCGTCAGGCTTTTTCTTCAGCTTCGGGTTCGGGAAAAACTGCACGGCCTGAACCTTTTTGTCGGCGGCAGGCTTCAGCGCGCTGGTATTGACCCGTGTACCCAGCTCTTTGGGCACCGACAGGCCCTGCTCGTTGAGTGTGTCGGAGTAACCGCAGGCCACGCACTCGCGGTGCGGCACGCCGCCCTCGTTCCACATCATCAACTTGTCCGGCTCGCTGCACGCCGGGCAGACCGCCCCGGCGATAAAGCGCTTCTTGGTGATCACAGGGCCGTCACTCATGCTGCCGCGTCCTCACTCAGACCGCTGTGGCGCAACAGCGCGTCGATCGATGGTTCACGGCCACGGAAGTCGACGAACAGCACCATCGGTGCCTGCGAACCGCCGCGCGCCAGAATCGCTTCGCGGAAGGCGCGACCGGTTTCTGCGTTGAGCACGCCGTCTTCTTCAAACTTGGAGAAGGCATCGGCGGACAACACTTCGGCCCACTTGTAGCTGTAGTAACCGGCTGCGTAACCACCGGCGAAAATATGCGCGAAGCTGTTCGGGAAGCGGTTGTACGCCGGTGGACGCATCACCGAGACCTCGTCGCGCACGCCCTCGAGCACTTGCGCCACGCTGCGGCCATCGCCGTGGGTGGCGTGCAGTTCGAAGTCGAACAGCGAAAACTCCAGCTGACGGACCATCATCAGGCCGGACTGGAAATTCTTCGCCGCGAGCATTTTTTCCAGCAAGTCCTGCGGCAGTGGTTCGCCAGTCTCGTAGTGGCCGGAAATCAGCGCCAGGCCTTCCGGCTCCCAGCACCAGTTTTCCATGAACTGGCTTGGCAGCTCGACCGCGTCCCATGCCACGCCGTTGATGCCGGAAACGCCGGCGTGATCAACGCGGGTCAGCAGGTGATGCAGGCCATGGCCGAATTCATGGAACAGGGTGGTGACTTCATCGTGGGTCAGCAGCGCCGGTTTGCCGCTGTCGGCCGGGGTGAAGTTACACACCAGATTGGCCACCGGGCTTTGCAACACGCCGTCGACGGTGCGGCGCCGGTCGCGCGCGCCGTCCATCCATGCGCCGCCACGCTTGTTGGCGCGGGCATACAGGTCGAAGAAGAAGCGGCCGACGTGCTGACCGTTTTCCTTGATCTCGAACAGGCGTACGTCCGGGTGCCAGGTATCAAAGCCTTTCTGCTCGGCGATCTCGATCCCGTACAGACGCTGGACGATAGCGAACAGGCCGCTCAGGACTTTATCGATCGGGAAGTAGGCACGCAGGGTTTCCTGAGCGACGCTGTAACGCTGCTCGCGGAGTTTTTCGCCGTAGAAGCCACTGTCCCAGCTTTGCAGATCGGCGCAGCCCTGTTCGGCGGCGTATGCACGCAACTGTTGCAGATCCTGGGCGGCGAACGGCTTGCTGCGCTGGGCCAGATCACGCAGGAAGCTCAGCACCTGATCGCTGGATTCGGCCATTTTTGTCGCCAGGCTCAGCTCGGCGAAACTGGCGAAGCCCAGCAGTCGTGCCAGTTCCTGGCGCAGGTCGAGAATCTCTTCCATCACCGGGCCGTTGTCGTTCTGGCCGGCATTCGGGCCCTGGTCCGAGGCGCGGGTGCAGTAGGCGGCGTAGACTTCTTCACGCAGCGCGCGGTCTTGTGCGTAGGTCATCACCGCGTAGTAGCTGGGGAATTCCAGGGTGATCAGCCAGCCGTCGAGGCCTTTGGCCTGGGCAGCAGCAGCCATTTGCGCCTTGGCCGAATCGGTCAGGCCGGCGAGGGCGGCTTCGTCGGTGACGTGTTTGGTCCACGCCTGGGTGGCGTCGAGCAATTGGTTGGAGAAGCGGCTGCCGAGTTCGGACAGCTTGCTCTGCACTTCGGCGTAACGTTTCTGCTCGGCTTCCGGCAGGTCGATACCCGACAGGCGGAAATCGCGCAGTGCGTGTTCCAGAATGGTTTTTTGCGCGACGTCGAAATTGGCGGCTTCCGGGCTGTTGGCCAGCGCCTCGTAGGCCTGGAACAGTTCGCGGTTCTGGCCCATCTCGGTGGAGTAGGCGCTCAGGGCCGGCAGGCACGACTCGTAGGCATCACGCAATTCGGCGCTGTTGCACACAGCGTTAAGATGACTGACCGGGCTCCACGCTGCACCGAGGCGATCGTTGAGTTCGTCCATCGCCAGCACCAGACCGGCCCAGGTCGGGTTCTTGCCCTGGGTCTTGAGGATTTCGGCGATGGCGGCGCGGTTGTCCGCGAGGATGGTTTCGATGGCGGGCAGGACGTGTTCGGCACGGATCGTGGAGAACGGTGGCAGGTCGTAGGACTGCAAAAGAGGGTTGTTCACGCTCACGGTTGGCACCTTGGCTGGAAGAAACATGCGCCCATCTTAATTACAATCGCCACTCACCGCAGCTATCGGCGACAGAGAGAGAACTAATCGTGTCCCTTCGCAACTATCAGAATCACACCCCCCGCTTGAGCAAAGGCGCATTCGTCGACGGCTCGGCGGTGGTGATCGGCGACGTCGAGATCGGTGAAGACAGCTCGGTCTGGCCGCTGACGGTGATCCGTGGCGACATGCACCGCATCCGCATCGGTGCGCGCACCAGCGTGCAGGACGGCTGTGTGCTGCACATCACCCACGCCGGCCCGTTCAACCCGGACGGTTTTCCCTTGCTGATCGGCGATGACGTGACCATCGCCCACAAGGTCATGCTGCATGGCTGCACGGTCGGCAATCGCGTGTTGATCGGCATGGGCAGCATCGTCATGGACGGCGCCGTAGTCGAGGACGACGTGATCATCGGCGCCGGCAGTCTGGTGCCGCCGGGCAAGCGCCTGCAAAGCGGCTTCCTGTATGTCGGCAGCCCGGTGAAACAGGTGCGAGCGCTGACCGACAAGGAAAACGCCTTCTTTACCTACAGCGCGGCGAACTACGTCAAGCTCAAGGACCTGCATCTGGCCGAAGGCTACGACCAGCTCTGAATTGCCCTACACCTGCTCAGGATTTCTCATGCATTACCAGACTGTACTGTTCGACCTCGATGGCACCTTGACCGATCCGCGTGAGGGCATCACTCGCTCAATTCAATTTGCCTTGGCCAACCTCGGCATCGACGAACCTGATCTGAGCAAACTGGAACACTTCATCGGCCCGCCGCTGTTGCAAGCGTTCATGCAGTTCTACGATTTCGACGAGGCCAAGGCCTGGGAAGCGGTGAATTTCTACCGCGAGCGCTTCAAGGTCACAGGTCTCTACGAGAATCGTGTGTTCGACGGCGTGACGCCGCTGCTGGAAACCTTGAGCGGGCAAGGGCGGCAGTTATATATCGCAACGTCCAAGCCGTGGGTGTTCGCCCGCGAAATCGCCCGGCATTTTGATTTTGCCCGGCATTTCAAAGTGATCTACGGCAGCGAGCTGGACGGCACGCGGACGAACAAGGTTGAGCTGATCGCGCATCTGCTCGAGGCAGAAGGCCTGGATCCGGCGCAGACCCTGATGATCGGTGATCGCAAGCATGACCTGATCGGCGCGCGCAGCAATGGCATCGATGCAGCGGCGGTAGGGTATGGGGTTGGCAGTTTTGAAGAGTTGAATGCCGAGGCGCCGGCATATCACTTTGAAACTTTGGATGAGTTGCATCAGGCGTTTTTGCAGCGCTGATCAGATGGCTATCGCGAGCAGGCTCACTCCTACAAGGGATCGCATTTATCCATTTGGAATGCGATCAACTGTAGGAGTGAGCCTGCTCGCGATGTGGCCCTCCCAACCACCTCAGCTATCTGGACCTGCCAAGGCCTTCAAAGCCGCCTTGCGCTCATCAACCGGCAACTTCCCCAACCGCTCAACCTCGGCATAAAACCTCAACCAATCCCCACCCACCTGCCGGAACACCGCCGCGAACGCCGGCACCCACTGGTCATACAGCCCGAACGGTAACAAGCGGGCATTGTTCAGCGGCGCATTGACCCAGGCGTCATAACGTTTGTCCCCGGCCCACTGGCTGTCGCGCATTGCCCGATAGTCCCTGCGCAAGCGCTCGAACTCGGCTGCTTTGCGCTCACGCATCTGCTCGATGGACAACGGCTGCGCATACAGCTTCTCCAGCCGTGAGCGTGTGTCGAGCACCAGGCCGATGAACTGGTCACGCTGCTTGAGCCTGGCATCGGATTCCGCCGGCAAGCCGCGAAACGCGCGCCATTGCCGCGTGCCTTCCTGCTCGACAAACGTGGCGAATGACTCGTTGAACTCGGTGTCGTCCTTCACATAGAACCGCTGATGCGCCAGCTCATGAAAAATCAGCGTGGCCAGCCGTTCATCGCCCCAGCCCGTCATTGAATTGAGGATCGGGTCGTTGAACCAGCCAAGGGTCGAATACGCTTCGACACCGCCGATCGTCACGTCCATGCCCTGCAGGCGCTGAATCGCCGCTTCGCCACGGGCAGCGTTCTGGCTGTAGTAGCCGCGATAGGCCACGCAGCCGGCAATCGGGAAGCAGTGATTCTGCGGCGTGAGGGAAAATTCGGCGGTGGCGAAGACGTTCCACACCACGAACGGTCGGCCAATGTCGGCATATAGCCGATAGCTCCGGTTGTCCGGCAGGTGCAGATGCTCACTGGCAAACGTGCGGGCCTTCTGCGACTGGGCCAGATGCGCGCGCAATCTGGCGTCGCGGCTGGGGTCGGCAATGACTTTCTCGACCGGCTCCCGCGCGCGCAGCAATTGCAATTGTCCGCTGGCGAGCTGGCTGTAATAGCTGACGCTGGCGCAACCGTTGAGCAACAAAAACAACACACCCGGAAACAAAATCGGAAAAACGCGATCAAGTAACCCAAGGCTGGAAAACGGCCTGATCAAAATAAGAAATTCCCCGGAAAGTCTGCCCCAAGACTATCCCGCCTCAAGGAGCACCGCTATGCGCATGTTGATGCTGACAGGAGGCCTGCTGACGCTGGCCGGTTGTGCTGGATTCGGAATGCCCGATCCCGACCCCTCGCAAGCCTGGATCGATCTCGACGCCCACCAACACGACACGGCGCTGCAAGCCGTGCAAGTCGATGCCACCCAGGCCATCGATAAACGCTATTTCGAAGTGCAGCCCGGCAGCCATGAGCTGAAGGTGCGCTATCAATTTCCGGTCGAGGCCACCAACATCGGCCCGAATGCCGAACCGCTGTGGCGTGATTGCCAGATGAGCGTGAAATTCAAGGATTTCAATGCCGGCCAGCGCTATCAGTTACAGGCTGGCAGTATCGGCTTCCGGCCTTGGGCCAAGCTTTATGACGAACAGCGCAAAGTGGTCGGTCAGGGCACGCCGGCGGGCTGTCAGAGCAGCTGATCGGCGCTATGCTGGCGGTTCAGATCTGTGGATATCCATCATGCGCACCTTGCTGCCGTTGCTCGTTGTCGGTCTTGTCGCCGGTTGCCAGACGCCGTTACCCGCGGTCGACCCGCAAATGGCCTGGGTCGACTTCTCCACGCCAAGCCCCGGCGGCAAATTGCTGATGGCCGAACGTCTCGATAATCAGCGATTGAACGACGGCCGATTCTTCCAGGTGACCCCCGGCAGCCATGAGCTGCGGGTGCGCTTCGACTTCGAAGTGTTCGGCGGTGGCGGCAGCCTGCTCACGGGACCTGTAGAACGTTTGTGCTACCTGACGATCCGTTATGACCACTTCGAGGCCGGCCAGCGTTACCTGCTGGAAGGGCGTTCGTTGGCGTTCACGCCGAGCGCGCGTTTGTACAATGCCAAGCGCGAAGTCGTTGCTGAAGACCG
This sequence comes from Pseudomonas sp. RIT-PI-o, assembly GCF_001297215.1. Classification (NCBI taxonomy): domain Bacteria; kingdom Pseudomonadati; phylum Pseudomonadota; class Gammaproteobacteria; order Pseudomonadales; family Pseudomonadaceae; genus Pseudomonas; species Pseudomonas sp. RIT-PI-o. Next base: position 285,510 of record NZ_LHPA01000044.1, read on the forward strand.
CGAGTTCAACTGCATCATCTAGCTGTTGTCGTTTCTCTGATAGACGATTCGCTTGGTGCCGTTCTCGCAAGTACCGACGATCATGGCGGAGTCGTGCTGCTCCGCCTCTTCCGCCGTGATGATTTCCAGGGTGTACGAGGGAATTGCCTTCGCCTGAATCTTGATCTCGATTTCCTTCCTGAGCTCTTCGCAGTCCTTGGGGGCTGCGAAAGCGGACGTGGCCAGTGCACTGCAAAGGATCGCCAAGCCAATACGTTTCATCGATGAAGCTCCTTGAGGCAGCGCGCACGGGCGTGCGCTGAAGCTGCTGTCGATTATTCGACCACATTTCTGCAGGGCGGGTTCTGACTTCGCTCACACCTTTGGATTTGCGTGATGCCGAGATTGTTATCGCGAGCAGGCTCACGCCTACAGTTGAGCGCATTCCAACTGATAAATGCGATTGCCTGTGGGAGCGAGCCTGCTCGCGAAAGCGTCGGACCTGCAAACGCCGAATCAGCTGACCAGCGAAGCCTCAAGCGTAATTTTCGCGTTCAGCACCTTGGAAACCGGGCAACCTTCCTTCGCCTTGTTGCTCAGCTCTTCAAACTGCTGCTGGGTGGCGCCCGGGATTTTCGCCTTGAGAATCAGCTTCACTGCGGTGATGGCGAAGCCGCCCTCAACCTGATCGAGGGTGACTTCAGCGTTGGTGTCGATGCTGTCTGCCTTCAGGCCGGCATCGCCGAGAATCATCGAAAACGCCATGGAGAAGCAGCCGGCGTGGGCCGCACCGATCAGTTCTTCCGGGTTGGTGCCCTTGCCGCCTTCAAAGCGGGCCTTGAAGCCGTACGGCGCTTCCCGCAGTACGCCGGTTTCGGTGGAGATCGAGCCGATACCGGTTTTCAGGTCGCCTTCCCAATGCGCCGATGCCTTTTTCACGATAGCCATGTCTGCCTCCTCAAATGTGGCGCGGGACGCCGCGCCGTCGCGGTTTTTACTAGCAAGGCTTCTGAGGATAGACGGCGGAACAAAGTTCAGCCTGCTTGAATCGTTGACTTTTTTAGTAGGAAATTTCGGCGCTGCTATTGAATCTCGGGTATATGCCCTCATTCCATAAAACACGCTTATGGATTTGGCAGGTTTTCGTTCGCAAGAAAAACCTGCCTCCCCACCCGGAGATGCAGGTTCATGAAAAAACTGTCCGACGTTAAATTTTCCACCCTCGACCTGGTGCCGGTGCGCGAAAACGGCAGCGCTGCGCAGTCGCTGCGCAACTCGCTGGACCTTGCGCAGCACGCCGAGAAGTTTGGCTACACGCGGTTCTGGGTCGCCGAGCACCACAACATGGACGGCATCGCCAGTTCCGCCACCTCGGTCTTGCTCGGTTATCTGGCCGGTGGCACTTCGACAATCCGCGTCGGCTCCGGTGGAGTGATGCTGCCCAACCATGCGCCGCTGGTGATCGCCGAGCAGTTCGGCACCCTTGAGAGCCTGTACCCGGGACGCATCGACCTGGGACTGGGCCGCGCGCCGGGCTCCGACCAGATGACCGCCCGCGCCTTGCGCCGCGAACGCTCCGGCAGCGCTGACGACTTCCCTGAGGACGTCGCCGAACTGATGCGCTACCTCGGCCCGCGCACCCCGGAACAACGGGTGATCGCCATGCCCGGCACCGGCACCAATGTGCCGATCTGGTTGCTCGGCTCGAGCCTGTTCAGTGCGCAACTGGCGGGTGAGCGGGGCTTGCCTTATGCCTTCGCCTCGCACTTCGCGCCGCGCTTCATGCATGAGGCGATTCGCATCTACCGCAATCACTTCAAGCCGTCGGCGGTGCTCGACAAGCCCTACGTGATGCTCGGCGTGCCGCTGGTGGCCGCTGATACCGATGAGCAGGCCGACTATCTGGCGACGTCGGTGTACCAGCGCATCCTTGCCCTGATGCGTGGGCAAAGTCTGGTGCAGCGTCCGCCGGTGAAAACCATGGACGGCCTGTGGCTGCCCCATGAGCGTGAAGCGGTGGGCGATTTCCTTGGCCTTGCCATGGTCGGCGGCCCGCAGAAGATCCGCGCCAAGCTTGAGGTGCTGATCGAGCAGACCCAGGCGGACGAGCTGATTTTCACCAGTGATCTCTACGAACACGCCGATCGCATCCATTCCTACGAACTGCTTGCGCAAGTCATGAAGGGCTAACGCGAACCCTTGTAGGAGCTGTCGAGTGAAACGAGGCTGCGATCTTTTGATCGTGATTTGAAATCAAGATCAAAAGCGCAGCGTCTCGCAGCTTCACACGGAAAATCATCGCCCACAAAAAAGCCGACGCATCCACGTCGGCTTTTGTATTTCAGGCGCGATCAACCACGCTTGTAGACGATTTCCTTGCTGCCACCTTCGCAGGTGCCAACTACTTTGCCGTCAGCCGCCGCACCCTTGTCGACAACTTCCAGCGAGTAACCGGAAACGCCTTTGGCGTCGAGCTTCGCTGCGATTTCGCTTTTCAGCTCTTCACATGGCTTGCCGGCTGCAAACGCACCACCCGCAAGGCTCAACAAACCTACTGCCAACATGAACTTCTTCATCGGTCGCACTCCCTGGTCGGATTGAAAGAGGCGGGCATCGGGTTATCCACCCGATGCGCTCACCTTGTAGCGCTTTGCCATTCCCTATGGCACTCGGCCAGCGCGCAAGTTCAGAAGACTGGATCAAACTCAGCTGGCGACAATCTTGAAGCCGACCTTCAGCGTCACCTGAAAATGCGCCACCTGGCCGTTTTCGATGTGGCCACGGGTTTCGGTCACTTCGAACCATTCCAGATTGCGCAGGGTCTTGTTGGCTTCGGCCAGCGCGTTGTTGATAGCGTCTTCAATGCTGGTGGTGGACGAACCGACCAGCTCGACTTTCTTGTACGTGTGATGGTCACTCATGGCGATCTCCTTGGGTTGGAATGGCGTGTGAAATTGAACCTGGCAGGCAATTGCACTGTTGATTTCGGCGCCGCTGCGCTGCCGAAGTTCAGAATTTCTGCACTTTCTCGAAGTGCTGAAGTCCCAACCAACACACGCCACTCATCACCAATGCAGGAGAGCCACCATGGCCAACACCTCTTTACGTAAAGCCTCGTTGCAAAGCATGGAAGCCGAGATCGAGAGTCTGCTCAAATCGTTGGAAAGCTTGAAAGACGATGCTTCGGACGAGTCGCGCAAGACCCTCAAGGCGCTGAAAAGCAATGCCGAAAGTGCACTGAAACATTCCCGTCATCTGCTCAGCGACGCGTACGAAGAAGTCAAAGTGAAAACCCGCGAGACCGGCATTGCCACTCGTGACTACGCGCAGGAACACCCATGGACCACAGCCGGCGTGGCTGTCGGTGCAATCGGCCTGCTTGCTGCCTACTTTTTGTTCAAGCGCGGCGAGTGATCGGTTTGGCGCAGCTCATTTTTGAGCCACTGCGCCAGTTGCCGGGCGCGCCCGTCCGCGGCGCGCTTGGGTAGCCACAACGCCAGTTGCGCCGGGGTTTCACAAAAGCCCCACGGCGCAACCAGGCGACCCGCCTTCAGATCTTCGGTTACCAGTGGCTCCGGCGCGATCGCCACGCCAAGACCGGCAACCGCTGCCTCCAGCAAATAATACAAATGCTCGAATCCTTGCCCGAGCTTCAACGCCTTGGCGTCGAGGTCGTTCTGCTGCGCCCAGCTCGGCCAGGCCTGCGGCCGAGAGGTGGTGTGCAGCAAGGGCTCATCAAGCAGTTCTGCGGCTGGAGCGGCTTGCAGCTTTCGATAGCCGCTGAACAACGGGCTCATCACCGGGCCGATGCGTTCCGCCGCCAGTTCGTAGACCTGCATATCGGTGGGCCACGGTGGTTCGGCGAACAGCAACAGCGCATCCAGTCCCGGGCGTCGGGGATCGAGATCGCCTTCACCGGCAGACAGGTGCAAACGCAAATCCGGCAGATCGGCATTCAGCCGCCCCAGACGCGGAATGAACCAGCGCGCCAGCAGACTCCCCGAACACCCGAGCACGAACGGCGCATCAGCAGTACTTTGCGTCAGCTCCGCACAGACACTGCGCAACCGATCGAACGCCTCAGCACTGCCATCACGCAGGCGCACGCCGGCATCTGTGAGTTTCAAGCCGCGCCCTTCCTTGACGAATAGGCTCACCCCGAGATGCTCTTCAAGCACCTTCAGCTGACGGCTGACCGCGCCGTGGGTGACGTGCAACTGCTCGGCAGCCTGACTGACACTGTTCAATCGGGCGGTGGCTTCGAAGGCGCGCAAGGCATTCAGCGGGGGAAGGTCGTGGCTCATGATATCTGTGAGTTTTCCTGACAGGTTGTGGCGATCTTATCGGTTTTCAGCGTGGGAAGTCAGGGGTAGAGTGGGCGTCATTGTCTTCTGACCGAATTCACCTGGAGCGACCCATGACCCAGACTTCGAACACCTCTGATCTGCGTAACGGCCCTGATGCCAACGGCCTGTTCGGTGCGTTCGGTGGCCGTTATGTAGCGGAAACCCTGATGCCGTTGATCCTCGACCTGGCCCGCGAATACGAAGCGGCCAAGGAAGATCCGGCCTTCAAAGAAGAATTGGCCTACTTCCAGCGGGACTACGTCGGACGTCCGAGCCCGTTGTATTTCGCCGAACGCCTGACCGAATTCTGCGGCGGCGCGAAGATCTATCTCAAGCGTGAAGAGCTGAACCACACCGGCGCGCACAAGATCAACAACTGCATCGGCCAGATCCTGCTGGCGCGGCGCATGGGCAAGAAGCGCATCATCGCCGAGACCGGCGCCGGCATGCACGGCGTGGCCACGGCCACTGTCGCTGCGCGTTTCGGCCTGGACTGCGTGATCTACATGGGCACCACTGACATCGAACGTCAGCAGGCCAACGTCTTCCGCATGAAGCTGCTCGGCGCTGAAGTGATCCCGGTTGTCGCTGGCACCGGCACCCTCAAAGACGCAATGAACGAAGCCCTGCGCGACTGGGTGACCAACGTCGACAATACCTTCTACCTGATCGGCACTGTGGCCGGCCCACACCCTTATCCAGCAATGGTCCGCGATTTCCAGGCCGTCATCGGCAAGGAAACCCGCGATCAGTTGCAAGCTCAGGAAGGTCGTCTGCCGGACAGTCTGGTGGCGTGCATCGGTGGCGGCTCCAACGCCATGGGCCTGTTCCACCCGTTCCTCGACGACAAGAGCGTTGAAATCATCGGCGTCGAAGCCGCCGGTTACGGCATCGAAACCGGCAAGCACGCGGCCAGCCTCAACGGCGGTGTGCCGGGCGTTCTTCACGGTAACCGCACCTTCCTGCTGCAGGACGATGACGGCCAGATCATCGACGCCCACTCGATTTCTGCCGGCCTCGACTATCCCGGCATTGGCCCTGAACACGCGTGGTTGCACGACATCGGTCGCGTTCAGTACACCTCGGTGACCGACGACGAAGCGCTGGAAGCGTTCCACAAATGCTGCCGCCTGGAAGGGATCATTCCTGCGCTGGAAAGCGCCCACGCCCTCGCCGAAGTGTTCAAACGTGCACCGAAGTTGCCGAAGGATCACCTGATGGTGGTCAACCTTTCGGGCCGTGGCGACAAGGACATGCAAACCGTGATGCACCATATGCAACAGTCGCAGCAGGAGAAACACTGATGAGCCGCCTGCAAAGCCGTTTTGCCGACCTCAAGCAACAGAACCGCGCCGCGCTGGTGACCTTTGTCACCGCCGGTGATCCTGACTACGACACTTCGCTGGCGATCCTCAAAGGCTTGCCGGCGGCGGGTGCCGATGTGATCGAACTGGGCATGCCGTTCACCGATCCGATGGCCGATGGTCCGGCGATCCAGTTGGCCAACATCCGTGCGCTGGCGGCCAAACAGAATCTGGCGAAAACCCTGCAAATGGTCCGCGAGTTCCGTCAAGGCAACAGCGACACGCCGCTGGTGCTGATGGGCTATTTCAACCCGATCCATAAATTCGGCGTCGAACGCTTCATCGCCGAAGCAAAAGAGGCGGGCGTTGATGGCCTGATCGTGGTCGACATGCCGCCAGAGCACAATGAAGAGCTGTGCGATCCGGCGCAGGCTGCCGGGCTGGATTTCATTCGCCTGACCACACCGACCACCGACGACGCGCGTTTGCCCCGCGTGCTCAACGGCAGCTCCGGTTTTGTTTACTACGTGTCGGTGGCGGGGGTCACTGGCGCCGGTGCGGCGACCCTGGAACATGTGGAAGAAGCAGTTGCGCGTCTGCGTCGGCACACCGACCTGCCGATCAGCATCGGTTTCGGTATCCGTACGCCGGAGCAGGCTGCTGCCATCGCGCGTCTTGCCGACGGTGTGGTGGTGGGGTCGGCATTGATCGATCACATCGCCAGCGCCGATACGCCTGAGCAGGCGATCGATGGCGTGTTGAGTCTGTGTTCAGCGCTGTCCCAAGGCGTGCGCAAGGCTCGCGCCTAAGACCGCAGGGAAAACAAAAAAGGCTTCAGAACAGGCGTTCTGAAGCCTTTTTTGTGGTCAGGGCAATTGCAGTCCGCCCGAGGCCTTGTGCAGTTTGCGCAGATGCTCGCCAATCTGCTTCACATTGGCCTCGCTGGCGGCAATCTCGGCGGCGCGCTTGGGTTCGAGCAGTTTGCGCACTTCAGTATCGAGGTCGCCGGACAGCGCCAGCAGCTTCTTCTGCCGTTGACTGCTTTCTGCCTCCAGTCGGCTGAACTCGTCTGGCTGCGGCAGACCGTAACCTTTGGAATCGAGCAGTTCCGCCGGGCGGCTGAGGAAGCCACTGTTGGCGAGGATCTCCTGCAAGGTCGCATTGGCTTTGTCCATGCCGCCGTTTTCCAGCTCGCGGGCGCCGAGGTAGCGTTGTTTGACTTCGTCTTGGGCCAGCAACAACTGCCGGCGGAAACTGGCTTGCTCGAGTAGCAACAGCGCGGCACTGGTGCGCAAGTCGGCGCGGTCGAACCATTCGCGGCGCTGTTCAGCGGTCAGAGACAACCATTCTTCGACAGTGGTCTGCTTGATCGGCAGTTGCTTTTTCAGCACATCGAACATCGCTTGATAGCGATCGCGGAACGAGTCGAAGCGATAACCCAGACGCAGGGCTTCTTTCGGATCGTCGAGCACACTGGTGTCGGCCAGGCCACGGCCCTTGAGCATTTCCAGCAAACCGTTGGGCATGATGCTGTCGAGGCCGACCAGTTGGCTGTTATTGCTGCCGCTGCGCAACAGTTTCAAGCCTTCCACCGCGCAGTTATTGGACAGGAAGAAATAGTTGCCGTCGTAGCTCCAGTGCATTTCTGCGGCATGTTCGACGACGCCTTCGATTTCCTCGCGAGACAGGTTCAGCGGCACCGAAGCGAGGCTGCGCAGCTCGGTCTTGGTGTACTCGTCGATCACTTGCGCCAGCGGCAGCACGAACAGCCGCGACGGGTATTTGCCGACCAGTCCGTCCCAGCTCGACAGCTGCACGTCGCCAACGAAGGCACGATAGGACAAAACCAGGTGCTGATCGAGGTCGAGGCGGCAATCCGGACCGCGCGGGCGGCCGGGGGCGCAGATCACCAGGCGCAGCATGCTGTGGCCCCAGCGGCTGACCCAGTTCTGGTTGGCCTCGGCCAGCAGGTAATCGACAGCGTAGACCCGTTCCGGATCGACTTGCCCCAGAGGCTGCTTGGCGAAGTCATTGCCGGCATTGAGAAAGGCGAAGCTCTTGCTGCAGCTGTCCTGCGCCGGCGGCGCCCAGCCGAAATGTTCCTTGTAGTAGCGATACAGCGCCGGGCGGCGGCAAGCGTAGCTCGGGTCGAGGAGGAAATACTCCATGTTGACCGCGACGAATTCCTTGGGGCTGGAAATTTCGTAAAGGTCCGGGCTGCGCGCGATCTGGCGGTTGTGTTGTTCACGCTCGCCACGGCGGCCGACGTACTGCTGCCAACCGGCCAGATCGAGCAGACGCGGATCGTCGCTGATGGTGAAGCGTCGGCCATTCTGCCCGCGACACTCATCGGGAATGCCGATCAGCCCGGCGCTGTTGAAGCGTCGGGTGCAGCGCTGGATCACCGTGCGTTCGGCACTTGGCCATAACCGCGCGCGGTCGTAGATATGAGTGATTTCGTGCAGCACCGTGGCCAGCAGTTCCTGACGCACAGTGCCATGGGGGCGATTGGTTTTCGCTTTCGCTGCGCTGCCATCGGTGAGCCCGGCGAGCAGCCTGCGATTCAGATCGAGTTCGGCGACCAGCGTTGCCTGTCCGTAAGCGTTGGCAGGCATGTCATCGGTCCAGCCGACATCGATGCGCCGATCCAGCCGCTCAATGAAACTCGGCGGCAGCTTGTGCATGGCCTCATCGATCAGCGCCTGACTGGCCTGTACTTGAGCCGGGCTCAGACCCTCGGTCTTGAGCCGCAATTGCAGGGCGGCGTGGGCGCTGTTGCCAAGCAGCAACAACGCCCCGGCCAGCAGCCAGGCGCCAACGGACCTCACAGTGCGAGGATGGCTTCGGCGAGTACCTGATCGCTGGCGTCGCGCGCTTCCGGCACGCGTGTGCGCAAGGTGTTGAGGGCGGCTTCGAGATGCGCGCCACGGATGTCGCCGTTGCTGGCGACGAAACTGGCAGCGTCGTCATGGGCTTCGCGGATGATTTTCGAATCGCGAATCGACGTGGTGGTATCGGAGGTGAAATCGATGGTGCGCTGGGAGGCACGAACGATGATGTTACTGGTGGCTACCAGGGTGTGCGCCTGGGCCACATCGGCCAACACAAACAGGCCAAGGGCGGCAGCAATCAGCGGGCTACGCATGGAACGACTCCGGAAGGAAAAGGATAACTATTGGACGAGAATTGCCTCTGCCAGTTCAAGGTCGCTGGCATGAAGTTTTGGCCGGGTTTTGCGCAGGTAATGCAGCGCTGATTCCAGCCGTGCCCCGCGCCATTCACCGTCACTGGCAACGAAGGCGGCCGCGTCGTCATGGGCGGCGAGCAGCAGTTTACGGTCGAACGGCGCAGAAGACACCATGCTGGTAGCGTAACCGCTGACAACCGTGCCTTGGGTCGAAGCATTGAAAGCATCGAAGGCGTTGGCAGACATCGCCCAGCAGGCGGTGAATAACGTAGAAGAGATGAGCAGATTTGGAAGAAAGCGCATGGGACTCGACAACTGTTAACGAGCCTGAAGGCTAGCGCAAATGCCCGGGCCAGAGCCAGCATTGAAACATCGGGACACGGCTGCCGTGTCCCGCAATGCGGCAAGCGATCAGAGGGTCAGAATGGCTTGAGCCAATTGGGCGTCGGTGGCATTGAGTTGTGGCGCCTGATGGCGAATGTGATCAAGCGCGCTTTCCAGTTTCACACCACGGATATCGCCTTCGCTGGCCACGAAGCTGGCGGCGTCGTCACGAGCGGCAAGCACGATCTTGTCGTCACGGAACGAGGAGGTCACATCGGAAGTGGCGTCGGAAGAAGCTTTCAGCGCGCCAACGATCGAGTCGGTGGTCACGATGAAGCTGGTAGCGCTGGCGTTGGCAGCCACGGCCAGCAGGGCGGCGGCACTGAGCAGACGAAGACGGGTCATGATGTAACTCCTTGGATAAACCGTAGTGAGAGGTGGCTCGGTATCTGAGGAGTCAGACGCCTGTCGCGCAGCGTTCGCCACGTTCTGCCTGGATATTAGGCTGCCAAACTCGGTTCGCCCAGTGGTGGCCACACTTACTCAAGCCGGTCCGTGAACTGTACCTGTGCATTCATATAAATATTGAAACTGTACCTTTATCGGTTCAGGTACATGTTGGAGTCATCCTCTGCGTCCTGAAACGACAAAACCCGCCGTGGTTTCCCACGACGGGTTCTGTTTGTGCAATTCGGGTTGCTGGCGGTGGATCTGACGACCAGAGCCAGCGACGCTGCTTAGCGCCAGAACGGCTTGCTCAGCTCTTCGTAGCGTTGAGCTTCGCTGATACCGGCGTCGGCCAGCAGACGCGAATCCAGACGGGCCAGTTGATGGCGGCTGGAGATGCGGCGCTGCCACAGCATCAGGTTGGCGATAACGCGCAGAGGCAGGGAAGCCTGGGTGTTTACGGCTTTGTCTTCGAAGAACAGTTCGGAACTGAGTGTACGTTCCATGGTTGACATCCTTCCGCTTGTGGCGGGATCAGGTAGTGGTTTGACTGGTGCCCATGATCCTCTCGTTTGCCTAGTCTCTGTAGATACAGTTCAACTGTATTGTGAGTGACCAGTTAACTGTTTATGCGGGGTGTATGGGTCGAAATTGGGCAAACTGTACTTGTCTGCACTTGATTGGTGCGTTTCCGTACATCTTTGAGAGATCAGTAAGGAATTACTGTAGGAAAAGACCGGTACAGCAGTACAGTTTTTGGCAGGCAGGCGTCTTGCCGATAGCCACCGATGCAAATTGTATTTGCGCCAGTGGCTATCTGTATGAGTTACCCCGCAAGCATGCGCCCGGTTTCTTCCAGGTTCATATGCCAGCTCAGGGCTTCGCGCAGAATATGCGGGGTATGACCGCCCACCGCGCAAGCCGCGTTGAAGTAATCATTCAGTGCCTGACGAAAGTCAGGATGTACACAGTTGTCGATGATCACCCGCGCGCGCTCCCGTGGCGCCAGGCCGCGCAGGTCGGCCAACCCCACTTCGGTCACCAGAATGTCGACATCGTGCTCGGTATGGTCAACGTGGCTGACCATCGGCACCACGCTGGAAATCGCGCCACCTTTGGCAATCGACTTGGTCACGAACACTGCCAGATGCGCGTTGCGCGCGAAGTCGCCGGAGCCGCCGATGCCATTCATCATCCGCGTGCCGCAGACATGAGTGGAGTTGACGTTGCCATAGATATCGAACTCCAGGGCGGTGTTGATGCCGATGATGCCCAGGCGCCGCACCACTTCCGGGTGATTGGAGATCTCCTGAGGCCGCAGGATCAGTTTGTCCTTGTACTTCTCCAGGTTGCCGAATACATCGCTGTTGCGCCGCTCGGACAGGGTGATCGAGCTGCCCGAAGCAAAGCTCAGCTTGCCGGCATCGATCAGGTCGAAGGTCGAATCCTGCAACACTTCGGAGTACATGGTCAGGTCTTCGAACGGCGAGTCGATCAAGCCACACATCACCGCGTTGGCGATATTGCCGATCCCGGCCTGCAACGGGCCGAGCTTGTTGGTCATGCGCCCGGCAGCCACTTCCTGCTTGAAGAACGTGATCAGATGTTCAGCGATGGCATTGGTGTCGACGTCCGGTACCGACACCGTGGACGGCGAGTCCGACTGCTGAGTGATGACAATCGCAACGATCTTCTCTGGCGGAATCGGAATCGCCGTGCTGCCGATACGATCATCCACTTTCACCAGCGGGATTGGCGTCCGCGTCGGGCGGTACGTCGGTATATAGATGTCGTGCAGGCCCTCGAGGTTGGCGTTGTGCGCCAGGTTGATCTCGACGATTACCTGTTTGGCGAAAATCGCAAAGCTCGCCGAGTTGCCCACCGAAGTGGTCGGCACGATATGGCCTTGCTCGGTGATGGCGACTGCTTCGATGACGGCGATGTCCGGCAGCTTCAATTGCTGATTGCGCAACTGCTCCACGGTTTCGGAAAGATGCTGATCGATGAACATCACTTCGCCGGCGTTGATTGCCTTGCGCAATGTGCTGTCAACCTGAAACGGCATGCGCCGCGACAGCACGCCGGCCTCGGTCAATTGCTTGTCGAGGTCGTTGCCGAGGCTGGCGCCGGTCATCAGGCTGATTTTCAGGGGCGTGACCTTGGCGCGCTCGGCCAGTGCGTGGGGCACGGCCTTGGCTTCGCCGGCGCGGGTGAAACCGCTCATGCCGACGGTCATGCCGTCCTCAATCAGAGCAGCGGCGTCGGCAGCGCTCATCACTTTGTCCAACAACGAAGGCAGGCGAATACGGTCACGGTACATGGATTATTATCTCGGGCAACGAGTAGCAGGATGCGCAGTCTAGTGAATTTGGCCGGCGCCTGTCCCGCTACCAAGGTCGCAAACGAGGCCTCTATTTCGCGGGTTTCAAGTAAAACACCGTTACCGGATCTGCAACAACGCGGCAAATTGTCCGTCATCTGACGCAAACAAAAACGCCCCGACGAGTCGGGGCGTTCGTTATAGCAGCGGCGGGTTATTCGACTGCTTTGACCATGTCTTCGATGACTTTCTTCGCGTCGCCGAAGACCATCATGGTCTTGTCCAGATAGAACAGCTCGTTGTCCAGGCCGGCATAGCCGCTGGCCATCGAGCGCTTGTTGACGATGATGGTCTTGGCTTTGAACGCTTCGAGAATCGGCATCCCGGCAATCGGCGACTTCGGATCGTTCTTCGCGGCCGGGTTGACCACATCGTTCGCACCGAGCACCAGCACCACGTCGGCCTGGCCGAACTCAGAGTTGATGTCTTCCATCTCGAACACCTGGTCGTAAGGCACTTCGGCCTCGGCGAGCAGGACGTTCATGTGTCCCGGCATCCGACCCGCTACCGGGTGGATTGCGTACTTGACCGTCACGCCACGGTGGGTCAGCTTCTCGGTCAGTTCCTTCAGCGCATGTTGAGCACGCGCTACCGCCAGACCGTAACCCGGCACGATGATCACGGTGTCGGCATTGGTCAGCAGGAAGGTTGCGTCATCAGCCGAACCGGATTTCACCGGGCGGGCTTCCTTCGCGCCGGCAGGACCAGCATCTGCCGTATTGCCGAAGCCGCCGAGCAGTACATTGAAGAAGGAACGGTTCATCGCCTTGCACATGATGTACGAGAGGATCGCACCGCTCGAACCCACCAGGGAGCCGGCAATGATCAGCATCGAGTTGTTCAGCGAGAAACCGATCCCCGCCGCCGCCCAGCCGGAATAGCTGTTGAGCATCGACACCACCACCGGCATGTCGGCGCCGCCGATCGGGATGATGATCAGCACGCCCATCACGAATGCGAGTGCCAGCATCAGTGCGAAGGCAGTGAGGCTGCCGGTGAGCATGAAGGTCAGACCGAGAACCAGCGTCGCCAGACCCAGCACCGCATTGAGCTTGTGCTGACCGGAGAACTGTACCGGTGCGCCCTGGAACAGGCGGAACTTGTATTTGCCCGACAGCTTGCCGAAGGCAATCACCGAACCGGAGAAGGTGATCGCGCCGATCGCAGCGCCGAGGAACAGCTCCAGACGGTTGCCCGCCGGGATCGCATCGCCCAGCTGTTTAACAATACCCAACGACTGCGGCTCAACCACCGCCGCAATGGCAATGAACACCGCCGCAAGACCGATCATGCTGTGCATGAACGCCACCAGTTCCGGCATCTTGGTCATTTCAACACGCTTGGCCATGATCGACCCGGCAGTGCCACCTACCAGCAAGCCGACGATGACGTAACCGATACCGGCCGTAGCCAGTTCGGCGCCGAGCTTATAGATGAGGCCGACGGTGGTCAGGATGGCCAACGCCATGCCGAGCATGCCGAACAGGTTGCCGCGTCGCGAGGTGGTCGGGTGCGACAGGCCTTTGAGGGCCTGGATAAAGCAGATCGACGCGATCAGGTAGAGCGTCGTGACGAGATTCATGCTCATTACTTCGGCGCCTCTTCTTTTACTTTCGGGGCTTTCTTCTTGAACATCTCAAGCATGCGGCGGGTGACCAGAAAGCCACCGAACACATTGACCGCCGCCAGTGCCACGGCCAGCGTGCCCATGGTTTTGCCCAGCGGCGTGACGGTCAGTGCGGCGGCGAGCATGGCGCCGACGATCACGATCGCCGAAATCGCGTTGGTCACCGCCATCAACGGTGTGTGCAGCGCAGGCGTCACGTTCCAGACCACGTGGTAACCGACATAAATTGCCAGCACGAAGATGATCAGGTTGTAGATACCGGGGGAGATAAGCTCTTCCATCGTCTGAATCCCTGCTTAGGCGTTTTTGCGGATGACTTGGCCGTCGCGGCACATCAGGCACGCGGCGACGATGTCGTCTTCGAGGTTGACGTCGAACTGGCCTTCTTTGGTGAACACCAGCTTGAGGAAGTCCAGCAGGTTGCGTGCGTACAGCGCCGAAGCATCTGCAGCGACTTCACCGGCGAGGTTGGTCGGACCGACGATGGTTACACCGTTTTCCACAACGACCTGATCGGCCACGGTCAGCGGGCAGTTGCCACCCTGAGCGGCGGCAAGGTCGATGACCACCGAACCCGGTTTCATCTGCGCCACGGTCTCGGCGCTGAGCAGCGTCGGCGCCTTGCGGCCCGGAATCAGTGCGGTGGTGATGACGATATCGGCCTGCCTGGCGCGCTCGTGCACGGCCTGGGCCTGACGCTGCATCCAGCTTGCCGGCATCGGCCGTGCGTAACCGCCGACACCGACGGCGCATTCGCGTTCTTCATCGGTCTCGTAAGGCACGTCTACGAACTTGGCGCCGAGGGATTCGATCTGTTCCTTCACCGCTGGGCGTACATCGGACGCTTCGATGACAGCACCGAGGCGTTTGGCCGTGGCAATCGCCTGCAATCCGGCCACGCCCGCGCCGAGAATCAGCACGCGCGCCGCTTTCACCGTACCCGCAGCGGTCATCAGCATTGGCATGAAGCGTGGGTAGTAGTGCGCGGCCAGCAATACCGCTTTGTAGCCGGCAATGTTTGCCTGCGACGACAACACATCGAGACTCTGCGCCCGCGAGGTACGCGGCGCGGCTTCGAGGGCGAACGCGGTAATGCCGCACTCGGCCATTTTTGCGATGGTCTCGTTGTTGAACGGATTGAGCATGCCCACCAGCACCGTACCGCGCTTGATCAGCGGCAGTTCTGCATCGCTTGGCGCGACCACTTTGAGAATCAGCTCGGCGCCAAACGCGTCATTGGCGCTGCCAATGCTTGCGCCGGCCGCTTCATATGCACTGTCGACGACACTGGCTTTGATGCCGGCGCCGCTTTGCACAGTGACCTTATGGCCTTGGCTGATCAGCTTCTTTATGGTTTCCGGGGTTGCAGCAACCCGTGTTTCACCGGTCTGGGTTTCGAGAGGAACACCAATGTGCACGTCAAATCTCCTGCGTGATCTTATTGAGTAAACCCATGCACTACGGATGGTGCGAATGGGGCGGCCGATCAGCACGATCCCGCCGAATCAGGGCGGGGGCGCGGCATTTTGCAGGCGAACTTTATGCCCTTCAAGGGATTATGACGGGTGACGGAAAATTAACTACAAGTCATGCCGTGACCGAATGTCGCAGATGGCCAGTTGAACCCCTTGCAGGCCGTGCCTTGCAAGGATTCTGGCTGAATTTGAAAAAAATTCGCATCGGTGGCGTGAATAGGCAGTAATGAGTCGCCCGTAGAGGCTCAAAGCCACGCCGTTGGCAGCTTGTGGGACGTCTGTACGACTTTCGGATACAGTCTGCGAAAACGCGACAAATAGTTATATCTGTAGGGCTTTCAATTATCTGACTACGGGGTTAGGTATTGCCGAGAGCCTTTATTCTTCTAGGCTGTAGCTTCGCGCCTGGTTTACCAGCCAGTCGCGAAATGCCTTTAGCGATGCTGATTCGACCTTTCTCTCCGGAATCATCAGGTAATACGCCTTGATGCTGGGGAGCGCTTGAGGGTTGGCAACCACCAAACGTTTCTCGGCCAGCTCGCGCTGGATCAGAAACGGCGGAATCAGCGCGACGCCCATGTCGTGCATGGCTGCCTGGGCAAGCATGGAGAATAGCTCGTAGCGGGGGCCTGTCATGTCGCGAGGGATATTCAACTGCTGCGAGTTGAACCACTGGCGCCAGGCGTAAGGTCGGGTGGTTTGCTGCAGCAGCGGTAGTTCAGCGATGGCTGCAGCTGTCATCTGCTTGCGATTGCCGAGCAGGGCGGGGCTGCACACCGGCATCGGATTCTCGCCCATCAATCTGTGGGATTCAGTACCCGACCAGTCGGCATCACCGAAGTAGATCGCGGCATCGAATTCGGTGTCGGCAAACAGGAACGGCCGGGTGCGGTTGGTCAGGTTGACGGTCACTTCCGGGTGCTTGAGCTGGAAATCCTTGAGGCGAGGCAGCAGCCATTGCGTGCCGAAGGTCGGGACGACGGCGAGCTCGATGACGTTGGTGCCTTGCTGGCCCATCACCGAGAGCGTGTCGCGCTCCACTGCGTCGAGCTGAGTCGCCACCCGGCGGCTGTAGGAAAGGCCCGCCTCGGTCAGTTTCACTCCACGTCGCGAGCGTCGGAACAGTTCCACGCTGAGGAAGTCTTCAAGGCTGGCGATCTGTCGGCAAATGGCGCCTTGGGTGAGGGAAAGCTCTTCCGCTGCGCGTGTAAAGCTTTCGTGGCGCGCGGCGGCTTCAAAACTGATCAGGGCAGTGGTGCTGGGTATCTTCCTGCGCATGTACGTCAACCTCACTAATACGCCGCATAAATGGCATTTCGCGACGGTTCGGAGTGAGAAATTAGCACAACAGAATGCAAAATCCTCGTTTGCCGCGATGGCGAACCGCGCCTAGGATCAATGCCACGTTAATTCACCCGATTGCGAGGGCACACTCATGGGCGGTAAAGCTAGCTTCAACTGGATCGATCCCCTGCTGCTGGATCAACAGCTCACCGAAGAGGAGCGGATGATCCGCGACACCGCTGCGCAGTTCGCTCAGCAGAGCCTGGCGCCGCGTGTACTCGAAGCTTTCCGTCATGAGAAGACTGACCCGGCAATCTTTCGGGAGATGGGTGAAGTGGGCCTGCTCGGCGCGACCATTCCGGAGCAATACGGCGGCAGCGGTCTGAACTATGTCAGCTACGGCCTGATTGCCCGTGAGGTCGAGCGCGTCGACTCCGGCTATCGCTCGATGATGAGTGTGCAGTCCTCACTGGTGATGGTGCCGATCAACGAATTCGGTACCGAAGCACAGAAACAGAAGTACCTGCCGAAACTGGCTTCCGGCGAATGGATCGGTTGCTTTGGCCTGACCGAGCCGAACCACGGTTCCGATCCGGGCGCGATGATTAGCCGGGCGCGCAAGGTCGATGGTGGCTACAGCCTGACCGGCGCGAAAATGTGGATTACCAACAGCCCGATCGCCGACGTATTCGTGGTGTGGGCCAAGGACGACGCCGGCGACATTCGTGGCTTCGTTCTGGAGAAAGGCTGGAAAGGCCTGAGCGCTCCGGCGATTCACGGCAAGGTCGGCCTGCGCGCTTCCATCACCGGCGAGATCGTCATGGACAACGTGTTCGTGCCGGAAGAAAACATCTTCCCGGACGTCCGTGGTCTGAAAGGTCCATTCACTTGCCTCAACTCCGCACGCTACGGCATTTCCTGGGGCGCGCTGGGCGCCGCCGAGTTTTGCTGGCACACCGCGCGCCAATACACTCTGGACCGTCAGCAATTCGGCCGCCCATTGGCCGCGACGCAACTGGTGCAGAAGAAACTCGCTGACATGCAGACCGAGATCACTTTGGCGCTGCAAGGCTGCCTGCGACTGGGGCGGATGAAGGACGAAGGCACCGCCGCCGTTGAAATCACTTCGATCATGAAGCGCAACTCCTGCGGCAAGTCGCTGGATATCGCGCGGATGGCGCGCGACATGCTTGGTGGCAATGGCATTTCTGATGAATTCGGCGTGGCCCGTCACCTGGTCAATCTGGAAGTGGTGAATACCTATGAAGGTACCCACGACGTTCACGCGCTGATCCTCGGGCGTGCGCAAACCGGTCTGCAGGCGTTCTATTAACAGGAGGGCGGACCATGGGCGCGCTGTCGCATCTGCGAGTACTGGATTTATCGCGCGTGTTGGCCGGGCCGTGGGCCGGGCAGATACTCGCCGACCTCGGCGCCGAAGTCATCAAAGTCGAGCGCCCCGGTAATGGTGACGACACTCGGGCGTGGGGGCCGCCCTTCCTTAAAGACGCTTACGGCGAGAACACGTCGGAAGCGGCGTATTACCTGTCGGCCAACCGCAACAAGCAATCGGTCACCATCGACTTCACCCGGCCTGAAGGGCAGAAGCTGGTGCGCGACCTGGCGGCGAAGTCGGACATTCTGATCGAGAACTTCAAGGTTGGCGGTCTGGCGGCGTATGGTCTGGACTATGAGTCGCTGAAGGCACTCAACCCGAATCTGATCTATTGCTCCATCACCGGCTTCGGCCAGACCGGTCCTTACGCCAAGCGCGCAGGGTATGACTTCATGATCCAGGGCCTTGGCGGCTTGATGAGCCTGACCGGCCGCCCCGAAGGAGACGAAGGCGCCGGACCGGTGAAGGTGGGCGTGGCGCTGACGGATATCCTCACCGGGCTTTATTCGACCGTGGCGATCCTCGCGGCATTGGCTCATCGCGATCACGACGGTGGTGGCCAACACATCGATATGGCGTTGCTGGACGTGCAAGTTGCGTGTCTGGCCAATCAGGCCATGAATTACCTGACCACGGGCAATGCCCCAAAGCGGCTGGGCAATGCGCATCCCAACATCGTGCCATATCAGGATTTTCCTACGGCGGATGGCGACTTCATCCTCACCGTGGGTAATGACGGGCAATTCCGCAAGTTCGCCGAAGTCGCTGGGCAACCGCAGTGGGCGGATGATCCTCGCTTCGCGACGAATAAACTGCGGGTGGCGAACCGCGCAGTGTTGATCCCCTTGATCCGCCAGGCGACGGTCTTCAAGACGACGGCCGAGTGGGTTGCTCAACTGGAACAGGCGGGCGTGCCTTGTGGGCCGATCAATGATCTGGCGCAGGTGTTCGGGGATCCGCAGGTGAAGGCGCGCGGTCTGGCTATCGAGTTGCCGCATGCGCTGGCGGGCATGGTGCCGCAGGTAGCCAGTCCGATCCGGTTATCGGAGACGCCGGTCGAGTATCGGTATGCGCCTCCTTTATTAGGGGAACATACGCTGGAGGTTCTTCAGCGAGTGTTGGGGCTGGGGGCGGGTGTGGTGGCTGCACTTAAGGTAGAAGGAGTCCTCTGAGTCTTTCTTCTATATAGAGGGCACTGATTTCTCTTTCGATTGGCTGTTTTCTAGCCAATCTGCAAGTTGTTGAAAGAAAAGCGAAATTAACGGTTGACGGCAGATTCCAGAGGTCTATAATTCGCCCCACTTCCGGCGCAGTCGAAACGGAAAACTCCTTGAGATTCAAAGAGTTACGCAGTTTTCGACAGCGGCTCGCTTCAGATCATCGAAGCCTGGAAGGAGTTGAAAGAGCAGTGATGTTTGGCTCTTTTAACGATTCGATCTTCTCGGTCGAAAGCGGAGAAAAAGAGGTGTTGACAGCAGCGATTAACGCTGTAGAATTCGCCTCCCGCTAACGAGAGATCGGAAGCGCAAGTGGTT